>JAIKWY010000186.1 GCA_024684395.1 Oscillospiraceae bacterium | reverse complement strand
TGGCGGAGAGATCGCCGATGCACCGGCACCGGCTCCCGCACCGGCTCCGGCGCCTGCACCTTCTCCGGCGATCCCGTCCGCAACGCCGCCTTCCGGCATGAACCGTCCGAATTACAGCAACCGCAACTTCGGTTCGGAGATCAATCGTTCAGCACCGGCTCCCGCTCCCACGCCTGCACCGGCGCCCGCACCTGCACCGGCACCCATGCCGACCAAGGTGGAGCTGCGCAAGGGGCAGAAGGTCAGCCTTGAAAAGAAGGGCAGCGGCGGCGGTGAGATCGTCGTGAACCTGAACTGGAGCCAGCCGCAGCGCAAAGGGCTGTTCGGCTTCAGCAATGCTTCCATCGACCTCGACCTTGAATGCCTGTATGAGCTCGAAAACGGCGGCATGGGCGCTGTCCAGGCGATCGGCAACCATTTCGGCTCGTATTCGAGAGAGCCGTACATCATGCTCGACGGCGATGACCGCAGCGGTGCCAACAGCGCCGGCGAGAACCTCCGCATCAACAGCGAGATGATCCCGAGGATCCGCCGGATCCTGATCTATACCTCGATCTACGAGGGCGTTGCTAACTGGGCAGAAGCACAGGGCGTGGTGACGATCAAGTGCCCGGGCAACCCGGACATCATCGTCCGCATGGACGAGTACCACCCGAGCCGCAAGATCTGCGCCATTGCGCTGCTCGAAAACAACGGCAGGGGCGGATTCTCTGTGGAGAAGCGTGTGGAGTACTATGAGAACAAGCCGAACATGGACAAAGCCTTCCATTGGGGTCTCCAGTGGGGCTACGGAAAGAAGTAAGGCATGAAGCGGGTCGTTGTCAAGTCGGTTTTTGGCGCATTCGGATATGTCATGCAGCATTATTATCCGTTCGGGCTGGAGGATCAGGTGGAGCGGAGAGATACCTATGCCGTCATCTCGATCCAGGATTCCCATACACAGGGCTTCGGTGTGCAGTTCACGGAGAACCGGTACTGCAAAGGCGTGCTGACGCTGTTCTTCGATGATATTTTCACCGAGGTGGAGGGCGCCGTCCTGTTCACGGATGAGATGGCAGACCGGATCCTCGATTTTATCGAACAGCATAAGCGTTCGGTGGATACGCTGCTCGTCCACTGCTATGCGGGGCAGTCCCGCTCCAGGGCGGTCGGCGCCTTTGCGGTGGAGTTCCTCGGCGGCGACAACAGCAAATATTTTGAGGAGGGCACACTTAACCAGTATGTTTATGATGTGCTCGAAGCCGCCGACGTGCGGAGACAGTTCAGGATGCTGGCAGGGGAATGATAGCGGATCTGCTCCGGTATACTATATAAATGTAAAACAGCGGCTCGGCTTCGGGTCGCTGTTATTATTTTCAAAAGAACTGAAAGTACTGATCGGGGTTTTTAGGGGCGGAGCCCATAAAGCGGTGGCGGCGCTCAGCGCCGCCAATAATCCCTCCCCCGCCTGCGGGTGACTCCCCACAGTGTGGGGAGATGTCCGAAGGACAGAGGGGACGGGCGCCAGTTAGGCGAGGTGCCGCCGAACGGCGGCGGAGGGGGCGGCTTTACAGAGATTATGCATAATATAGCACACAAAATGGTTTTCATGTACACTCCCCCCCCTCTAATGAAATGTATCCCCTTCGTGATAGTAGTAACCTTTTTGTAATATATGAGTTACGTAAACGATTAATTAGTTACAAAGTATTGACAAACGAGCCCAGATGTGGTATAATACTCATTGTGAGGCACTCCAGGAGGGGTGCAAGCACTGAATCCGTGACTGAAAGGTCAGCTCCCGGCGGCAGTTTCCTGCCTGTGACCGAGCCGGAGAGACAGCGGTATTTCCCGGAAGTATCGCCAAAAAACCATCGAGAGGATCCGAACAGGAACAAGCCCGGATCCCCACGCTATCAGAAAACAGGAGGATCTGATCAACATGAACCCGATTACCAAGAAGCTCGTCCCCGTTTTTGTGGCTGCGCTGTGTGCCTGCGGTACACCTATGCTGCTCAGCCCGCAGGAGCTTTCTGCATCTGATCTCGAGATCAGCACTGCCACTGCCATGAAGGCGGCTGACCGTCTCACCGTAAAATCGGACGGTTCTGTCTGCTATGAGCAGGGGGATGAGTTCGTTACCGGTAAATTTAGTCTTGAGCCGAACTACATGCTCGGCGATATGAACCACGACGGCAAGGTCGATGCACAGGATGCAGCCGTGCTGCTGATCCTTTCCGCTTCCAAGGGCGCATCTGCGGACGGCAGCATCTCCGAAATGGACGAGCTCTACGGCGATGTGGACGAGAACGGCGATGTCAATGCTTCCGATTCCGCCAATATCCTGCGCTACAGCGCTCTGGTAGGCGCCGGCGAGGAAGTTCATCCCTTCGGCTTTGCGTATTATTATGCAGATAAAAACGGCAAGCTCCTTAAGGGACGGATCGACGATCCCTCCGGCGAGAGCTACTATGCAGGTGAGGATTACCAGCTCATCACAGGCTGGTTTGATGATGACGAGCAGACATACTGCTTCGACAACGAGGGTGTGATGTACAAGAACACCTGGCTCGAAGTCAAGAATGACCAGAAGCTCTGGATGACTGCGACCGGCGAGATGGCTGCCGGTGTCTGGGCGGATACCGACAACGGCCGCTGCTGGTTCGATACGGACGGCACACCTGCTGACGGGCTGCGCATCCTGGACGAGAAGCCCTATTATTTCGAGAACAATGCGCTCCAGACCGGCTGGATCACCATCGGTGAGCGCCGCTGCTATGCCGGCAAGGACGGCGTTCTGGTACAGGGCGTACAGAAGATCGACAGCGCTACCTATTATTTTGGCAACGGCTTCGGACTGCAAGGCGGTTGGGTCAAGCTCGATGACGGTCTGCGGTACTTTGACGAGAACGGCAAGATGTGTACCGGCTGGGCACTGGCTGACGGCATTCGCTACTGCTTCGATGACAACGGCCTGCGCATGAGCGGCTTTGTGGATTCCGAGAACGGCACCTGCTACCTCGATGCAGACGGTATCTGCTGCACCGGCTGGCAGACGATCAACGACAAGACCTACTTCTTCACCAGCGACAATGCTGTCATGGCGACCGGCTGGCTCGATGTGGACGGCAAGCGCTACTACTTCGGTGAAGACGGCATCCAGCAGAAGGGCTGGGTCGAGGTCGATGGCAACAAGTATTATCTCGACGAGAACGGTGCAATGGTCAAGGGCATCGTTGAGGTTGACGGCACGAAGTACGACTTCGGCACGGACGGCGTTTCCAAGGGCGAGTATGTTCCTCCGGTATCCAACACCGGCACGGGCAAGGATGACCTGCTGAACACCGCATCCCTGAGCCCGAGACGCACGATCACCGTTTACGACCAGCAGAAGGGCACCGGCAAGTCCAAGGTGGACTTCACCTTCACGCTGAGCGACCGTGACATTGAGATCATCGAGCAGTTTGCTGCCGAGAACTTCCCGGAGAATGCTTCTCTGGCGGAGAAGCTCTATATCACGCACCAGTGGATCCACTATAACAACGACTACGCCTATGCAGGCTGGAAGTGGAACGAGATCGTGGGCTGCTCCTACGTAGATGCGATCTTCAACCACCGCAAGGGTCAGTGTGTACAGTACAACGGCGCTATGGCTTCGGTACTGGCGTACTACGGCTTTGATGTCTACATGGTCAAGGGCTACACCGACTCCGGTAACCAGCATTTCTGGACACAGGTCGAGATCGACGGTCACACCTACATGGTAGAGTGCGGCAACTCCGGTAAAAACGGCGACTGGTGGCAGGAATTTTTCAATCTCATGTATTGATCCACCCGCGGGTCCTGCACTGACCGCACGGATCCTGCAACCAAAACAATAAAAGCTGCCAGGTTTTCACCACCTGGCAGCTTTTTGTGCGTGCTCGCACAGAGCAGACGCGTTGATAGGCATCCGGTTAGGGAAGATCTTGGCTCGCGTTATGAGTGCAAATTACCGCTTGCTCCCAATGCTTCGCAAAGGGAGCAATGCTATTGAGGAGATAAATCGGAATTTGCGGGGAGCCCCCGCTGGCAGGATTCTCCCAATGCGCCTTACGGCGCAAATGTCGAATAGGTTTCTTGCTAAATCAGCATTTTTCTGATAAAGATATGATATATTCACTTTTGTTTCCGTTCCAAAGACATTTTGTGCATTTTCCGTCTTTGAAGATATGCTTACAATTTTCATATCCATATAACCAATAAGCACATTCCGGACATAATTCTTCCATTTTAGACTTTGATTTAAGAAACGCACTGCCGCATTCTGCACAAGTCCCAATTATATTATCTTCCATACTCTCACCTATCAATTTCGATTTATCTCCCCAATAGCATTGCTCCCTTTGCGAAGCATTGGGAGCAAGCGGTAAACCGCATTCACAGCGCAAGATCAGGACTACCCTTGCCGGGTGCCTGACAATGCGTCTGTCCTGTGCGGGCACGCACAAATGCTGATTTAGCAAGACACTTATTCGACCTTTGCGCCGTAAGGCGCATTGGGAGAATCCTGCCCTGTGCGGGCACGCACGCTGCTACTATTTCTTCTTCCCCTTTGGCTTCTGTGCAGGCTTTCCGCCGGGTGCTGGGCGCTGTTTTGTGGCGCCATTGCGTGCCGGCTGCTGTTTGGCAGAGCGGGAGGGCTGCTGCTTTCCGCCCGGCTTCGCAGGTCTTGCGGACTGCGGAGCGGCGGGAACGAGGCAGTTCGGGCCGCTGCCGATGAGGTCACGCCGTCCGGCTTTCATCAGGGCAGCACGGATCTTGTCGTGGTTCTCCGGCTTGAAGTATTGCAGGAGCGCACGCTGTTCCGCCTTTTCCTGCGGGGTGCGGGGAACGTAGATCTCCTCCATCGTGTAGGGATTGAGCCCCGTCCAGAACATGCAGGTCGAGATCGTGCCCGGTGTGGGGTAGAAGTCCTGCACCTGCTCCGGGTGGATGCCCTCTTTTTTCAGGAACAGCGCCAGATCAATGGCATCCTTCATCGTGCTGCCGGGATGGCTGCTCATGAGGTACGGCACAAGGTACTGCTCCTTGTTCATGCTCTTGGTCAGCTCATAGAAGCGCTTCTGGAACGCCTTATACGCCTCGATATGGGGCTTTCCCATGAGGTCGAGGACATGGTTCGAGGAGTGTTCCGGTGCGACCTTGAGCTGACCGCTGACATGATGGCGCACCAGCTCCCGGAAGAAGCTGTCATCCTTGTCGCACATCAGATAATCATACCGGATGCCCGACCGGATGAAGACACGCTTGACCTTCGGCAATGCCCGCAGCTTGCGCAGCAGATCCAGATATTCCTGATGATCGACATAGAGATTCCGGCACGGCTCCGGCGCAAGACATTTCCGCCCCTTGCACAGCCCCTTCGTGAGCTGCTTTTCGCAGGAAGGATGCCGGAAATTCGCCGTGGGGCCGCCCACATCATGAATATAGCCCTTGAAATCGGGGAAGGTCGTGAGGAGCTTTGCCTCCTGGATGACGGATTCCTCGCTGCGGGTCGTCATGCGCCGTCCCTGGTGCAGTGCGATCGAGCAGAAGTTGCAGAAGCCGAAGCAGCCCCGGTTGTGCGTGATGGAGAAGCGTACCTCCTTGATCGAGGGCACACCGCCCATCGGCTCGTACATCGGATGATAGGTGCGTGTGAACGGCAGCTCATAGAGCGCATCGAGCTCCTCTCTCGTCAGGGAGAGCGCCGGCGGATTCTGCACGAGCATCCGATCACCGTGCCGCTGCAGGATGATCTTGCCGTAGACCTCGTCCTGCTGGTCGTACTGGATGCGGCAGGCCTTGGCATAGGCCGTCTTGCTGCGCTGCACCTCCTCGCAGGAAGGGCATTGTGCGCCGCCGTAGGGCGTGTTTTCGGGTGCGGTCAGATAGCAGGTGCCACGCACATCCGTGATCTCCGAGACAGGCACACCGTCCCGCAGGAGCGCTGCGATCTCGGTGATGCTGTGCTCGCCCATGCCGTACATGAGCAGATCAGCGCCGCTCTCCGCTAAGATCGACGGCCGCACGGCATTGTCCCAGTAGTCATAATGCGCAAACCGCCGCAGCGATGCCTCCAGTCCGCCGATGAGGATCGGGATGTCCTTGCCGTAAAGCTCCCGCAGCCGCCTGCAATAGACCAGCACGGCTCTGTCCGGCCGGTAGCCCGCACGGTTGCCCGGGGAATAGGCATCATCGCTGCGCTTCTTCTTGGCAGCAGTATAGTGGGCGACCATGCTGTCGATGTTGCCGCCCGTGACGAGAAATCCGAGCCGGGGCTTGCCGAATCGCCGGAAATCGTCATCCCTGCGCCAGTCCGGCTGCGGCAGCATCGCCACGGAATAGCCCTGCGATTCGAGGATACGGGAGATGATCGCCGCACCGAAGCTCGGATGATCCACATAGGCATCCCCGATGATGTAGACAAAATCCGGCTGTGTGATGCCACGTTCGGCCAGCTCTTCCGGGGTGACAGGCAGGAAGTCGGTCATTCTGTTTACCTCCTCTCAGGAATGCGGCTGTTGTTAGCTGTGGGAATTGACCAGCTTGCTGGCAGTGGACATCGTATCAATGGCGACGGTAATGGCGATCGGCAGGAACGGATCTATGCCGTCCGTGATCTTCAGCTCATAGTCACCGTTGGCGCCGCTGGTGCGGTTGATCTCGGCGATCTGGTTGTTCTGCGCATCCAGAAGCGTGTGATAGCGGTCGGAATAGGAGCTGCAGTCAACATGCCAGCCCACCTTGTCAACATCGAACTTGCTGCCGAAGTGCTTCCGGACGACCGCCTGCTCCTGTCCGTTTATGAGGATGGCGTACTCGTTGCTTTTCAGCTTCCGGATGATGGCAGCCTCCTGCTTCTGCGGGGTCAGGATGATCTGATCCTTGCTCAGGAATTTTTTGGCAACACGGTAGAGCTCGGTTTTCATCTCGTCCCGCACGACACAGCGCTCCGTGGGCGAGAACAGGCATTCGCTAATTTTGATGATCATGATTGTTCCTCCTTCATCAATGCTAAGATTTCTTCCGGTGTGAATTTGTACTTCTTGTCACAGAAATGGCAGCAGACCTCGATATCTTCGCCGGTGTCCGCCAGTTTCTGCAGTTCCTCCCTGCCGATGCTGATGAGGATGCGGGAGGTGCGCTCCCGGCTGCAGTCGCAGTGGTAGACCGCTTCTGCGCCGTCAAGCAGATTCGGCTCCAGCCCGTCAAGCGCCTGCAGGACAATGTCCTCGGGGGTCTTGCCGGCTTTGAGCATCTCGGTGAAATGCGGCATGGCAGCGATGTTCTTCTCCAGGATCGGGATGCATGCTTCATCCGCAAACGGCAGAAGCTGCAGAAACAGGCCGCCTGCATGCTGCACCGTCAGATCCGGCGCCACCAGCACGCCCAGGCTCAGCACGGTCGGGATCTGCTCGCTCGATGCATAATATGTGGCAATATCCTCCGCCACTTCGCCGGAAACGAGCGGGATCGTGCCGACATACGGCTCCTTCAGACCGAGATCCTTGATGACCGAGAGCGTGCCGTTGCCGATGGCACCGCCCACATCGAGCTTACCCTTGGCATTCAGCGGCAGCTCGGCGATATAGTTATCGGCGCAGCACTTGACATTGCCCCAGCTGTCTGCAACAGCGTACATGCTGCCGATGAGCCCGTCGCCGTCAATGCGCAGTGTGAGCTGATCGCCCTCGTTCTTCTGTCCGTAGCCCATGAGGGACGCAGCCGTTGCGAGCCGTCCGAGCGCCGCTGTCACCACGGCGGAGGGCTTGTGGTACTGTTCGATCATTGCCACCATGTCGGTGGAGTCGATCGCAGAGGCAACGACGCTGCCGTCTGCGGAAATGGCACGTTTGATGATGCTCATTCTATATGACACCCTTTCTGTTACGTTTTGCTGCTAACATAAAACTTCTATTTTATGTATTGTTTTCCCCCGAAGGGAGGAACAATACAGGTCAGGATATGTATTGTTTTCCCTCCGAAGGGGGGGACAATACAGGTCAGGATCGGAATTTTTCAAGAGGATAATATCTGTCCTCATCCGGCTCTGCTTTGCCGTTTTTATAGTCATAGCCCATCTTCTGGTAGAATGCCACGGCGGTGATAGACGAGGGGATCTCGATGCGCTTTGCCCGCAGGAAGAACTCGTCCTGTTCGAGCGTTCCGATGATCATGCGCCCGATGCCCTTGCCCTGATAGTCCGGGTGGACAAAGATGGTGAACAGGCTGCTCTCGTCCTCCTTGCCCCAGTACGGACCGATGCCGCCGCAGCCGATGATCTGCTCCGCATCGCATACCACATAGAAATGCATCCAGCCGGCACGTTCGATCAGCTTGTCGGGGCTGAGGCTCCGGACAGCGGCTTCGATCTCGTCCGGGGAATAGTCCTTGCTGTTGGTCGTGCGCAGAGTCTTTGCGATAACAGCCGCAGCAGCAGGGGCATCCTCATTCGTGAAACGTCTGATGGTCATGCGTTACCTCCTATAAAGGCTTTCGGGTCACATACAGGATCCGCTCGGTCGTGTCGGTGACAGGGGAGAGGTCCTCCGGATCGTCCAGATCCTTGTCGGCATCGAATTTTGCCACAAACTCCAGCCCTGCCTTCTGAATGAGCGCCTCGATCGTCTCCTCCGGGTAGGCAGTCTCCCGGATGAGTTCATCCGAGCGGTAATAGCAGCCGTCAGCCGGCTCGAAGAAGGTGAGCTGCTCCTCTACTGTCGCATTGTCCGGCAGCAGGCGATTTTCCCATGCACAGAATACATCCTCGAGATCATACAGGAAGATCTTGTCGGCGAGGACATGACGGTGCTTGTAGAGCGTGTTCATATCAAAGAGAAAGAGCCCGCCCGGCTGCGCAAACAGCGATACTTTATCAAAGACCTGCTGCCAGTCTTCGAGCGTTTCGAGGTGGTTCAGGCTGTCGAGCATACAGACGGTCACGTCGATCGTCCCGAACATGTCGAGCTCCCGCATGTCCTGGCAGAGATACTGGATGGAATGACCGCTCATGAGCTTCTTTTCCATCGCAAGACCGAGCATGGCAGGGGAGTTGTCCACGCCGATGACATCGTAGCCGAGCTCTGCCAGCGCCTCACTCAGCGAACCGCTCCCGCAGGCAAGGTCGGTCAGGAGGGTGCCGTCTGTCTCCGTGCGGATGTACTTCCGGATGAGATAGTGCAGCTTTGCCGCACGCTTGTCATATTCCACATTGAAGGTCAGCCTGTCATAGTAGGCAGCAAAATTCATGTAATCCATCGTTTCCTCCGGTTCCAAAAGCAGCCCCCTCCAATCGGAGAGGGCTGACGATGTTAGTTCTTGTTGTTCAGACCGCAGCAGAGCTTGTACTTCTTGCCGCTGCCGCACGGACAGGGATCGTTCGGACCGACCTTCTTGGCAGCTGCCTTTGCTTCGGGGCTGCCGGCATTGGGTGCCATCGGCTTTGCGACCTGCTCACGCTGGGGCGGCTGCGCACCCTGGATCTGGATGGTCAGCAGCGTGCGGACGGTATCCTCACGGATGCTCTCGATCATGGCATCGAACATGTCGAAGCCTTCATAACGATACTCAACGACCGGATTCTTCTGACCGTAGCTTCTCAGGGAGATACCACGCTTGAGCTCCTGCATGTCGTCGATGTGTGCCATCCACTTGGTATCCACGACCTTGAGCATGACAACACGCTCGAGCTCACGGATGATCTGCTCGCCGTACTGCTCTTCCTTGGCAGCATACTTGGCGCGGATCTTGGTCTTGAGGTCTGTCTTGATGGAGGAGCGTGTCTGCTTGGGCATCTCCTCCTCGGAGTAGACCAGATCGTCCTGTTCGATCGCCCAGCCGAGGAAGTAGTCACGCAGACCGACCAGATTCCAGTCATCCTGGATGGACTCCTCGCCGAGGTACTGCGGTACGATGTTGTCTACCAGCTCGTCCATCATCGAGAGGATGGACTCGTGCAGATCCTCACCGTCGAGCACCTGACGGCGCTGCTTGTAGATGATCTCACGCTGTGCGTTCATAACATCGTCGTAGTTCAGGGTATTCTTACGGATGGAGAAGTTTCTGCCCTCGACCTTCTTCTGGGAAGAAGCAATGATCTTGGTCAGGAAGCGGCTCTCGATGGGCTGTGTCTCCTCGACATCGAGGGAGCGCATCATGACCTCCATGCGGTCGCCGCCGAAGATACGCATCAGATCGTCCTCGACAGAGAGGAAGAAGCGGCTCTCGCCCGGGTCGCCCTGACGTCCGGAACGGCCACGGAGCTGGTTGTCGATACGTCTGGACTCATGACGCTCGGTACCGATGATGAACAGACCGCCTGCCTCACGGACAGCCACGGCTGCTTCCTTGACCTGTGCGTCAAACTTCTCATACAGCTTTCTGTACTCGGCACGGGCTTCGAGGATCACCTCATCGGTGGTATCTGCAAAGCCGATCGCCTCGTTGATGACTGCATCGTCATATTTTTCGAGCTTCCGGAGCGCTGCTCTTGCGCTGAACTCAGCGTTGCCGCCGAGGATGATGTCAGTACCACGACCAGCCATGTTGGTTGCGATGGTCACGGCACCGAGCTTACCAGCCTGTGCAACGATCTCTGCTTCCTTGGCATGGTACTTTGCATTGAGCACCTCATGCTTGATGCCACGGCGCTTCAGGAGCTGAGACAGGATCTCGGACTTCTCGATGGAGATGGTGCCGACCAGTACCGGCTGACCCTTCTCGTGGCACTCCACGATCTGGTCGATGATGCACTGGAACTTGCCCTTCTCGGAGCGGTATACCTGATCCGGATGGTCGATACGGATGACCGGACGGTTGGTCGGAACGGCGATAACGTCGAGCTTGTAGATCTCCTTGAACTCGTCTTCCTCGGTCATAGCGGTACCGGTCATGCCAGACAGCTTCTGGTACAGACGGAAGTAGTTCTGGAAGGTGATGGTCGCCAGGGTCTTGGACTCCTTCTGTACCTCAACGCCTTCCTTTGCCTCGATCGCCTGATGCAGACCGTCGTTGAAACGGCGACCGAGCATCTTACGGCCGGTGAACTCGTCGATGATGACAACTTCGCCGTCCTCAACGATATAGTCGATGTCGTTCTTCATGATACCATTCGCCTTGAGCGCCTGGTTGATGTGGTGCAGGAGGGTCATGTTCTCCTGTGCCATCAGGTTCTCGACGCCGAAGTACTTCTCTGCCTTCTCCACGCCCTGACGGGTGATGGTCGCAGTCTTTGCCTTCTCGTCGATGATGTAATCGGCATCCTCGCTGACATCTTCCTGCTCTACCTTGTCATCCATCTCCACCACAGTGACGGATTTCAGACCCTTTGCGAAGACGTCTGCACGCTTGTACAGGTCAGTGGACTTGTCGCCCTGACCGGAGATGATCAGCGGGGTTCTTGCTTCGTCGATCAGAATGGAGTCCACCTCATCGACGATGGCGAAGTTCGGGTCACGCTGAACCATGTCCTTCTTATAAGTGACCATGTTGTCACGCAGATAGTCGAAACCGAACTCATTGTTCGTACCGTAGGTGATGTCGCAGGCATAAGCCTCACGGCGCTGCGCATTGGTCAGACCGTGCAGGATACAGCCGACTGTCAGACCGAGGAAGCGGTGTACCTTGCCCATTTCCTCAGACTGGGTCTTTGCGAGGTAGTCGTTGACGGTGACAACGTGAACGCCCTTGCCGCTGAGCGCATTGGCATAGGCAGCGAGACACGCCACGAGGGTCTTACCTTCACCGGTCTTCATTTCGGCGATACGACCCTGATGGAGCACGATCGCACCGATGATCTGCACTTCAAATGCACGCTTGCCGAGTACACGGTCGCCCGCTTCACGCACGGTCGCCAGTGCCTCCGGCAGCAGCGTATCGAGCGTGTCGGTACCGTCAGCCAGACGTTCCTTGAATTCATACGTCTTTTCTTTCAGCTCTGCATCGGAGAGCGCTTTATATTCCTCCTCCAGAGCCAACACCTGCTTCTTGATCGGTTCGATCCGAGCAAGTTCCTTGGCACTGTAGGAGCCGAAAATGGAGGTCAGAATACCCATTTCATGTTACCGCCTTTATTTGAATTTGCAGCTTTGCTGCATAATACGCCTATTCTATTATTGTATATGATTTTGCCTGCTTTGTCAATAGCCGACGTTCATCGCCTATGTATTGCACAAACGATAGGTGTTGAAATTCAGCGATATGACGGTGAACGGCTCGGTCAGGGAGGGGCTGTGCCCCTGAACCCCCTTGTGTGCTTCGCACACGTTCCATTGCTTTGTCAATAGCCGGCATCCATCGCCTATGTATCGCACAAATGATAGGTGTTGAATTTCAGCGATATGACGGCGAACGGCTCGGTCAGGGAGGGGCTGCGCCCCTGAACCCCCTTGTGTGCTTCGCACACGTTCCATTGCTTTGTCAATAGCCGGCATCCATCGCCTATGTATTTGCATAAATGGAGAGCGCAGGTCCACAGCTCAATGCTCATTTCCCCGCTGACGGACAGCATCCGGAGAGGGGGCATTCGCTGCATTTCGGCTTTCTGGCGCTGCATATCTCACGCCCGAACAGCACGACCCTGTGGCAGAAATCCGAGGACTTCTCCGGCGGGAGGAGCTTCCGCAGGTCGGCTTCGACCTTTTCGGGCTCCTTGTGCTTGGTCAGTCCGAGCCGTCCGGTGATGCGGATGAAATGCGTATCCGCCACCACAGCCGGCTTGCCGTAGACATCGCCGAGCAGGAGATTGGCTGTCTTGCGCCCGATGCCGGGGAGCGTCAGCAGCTCTTCCATCGTGTCCGGCAGCACGCCGCCGTAGACTTCGATGAGCCGCTGTGCCGCTGCCTTGATGCTCTGCGCCTTGGTCTTGTAGAACCCGCAGGGTTTGACGATCTCTTCGAGCTCCGCAAGATCTGCTTCCGCAAAGCTTTCCAGCGTGGGATAACGCTCAAAGAGCAGCGGGGTGACGAGGTTGACCCTTGCATCCGTACACTGTGCCGAAAGCCGCACAGCGATCATCAGCTCATACGGTTTTTCATACTCCAGCGAACAGATCGCATCCGGATAGCGTTCCTCCAGCACCCGCACTGCTTCGAGCGCACGTTCTTTCTTGGTCATCAGCCGTTGATGCTGTGTGCAGCCTCAGTATCCACGTTGACAGCATACTTCCCTTCGAGATCGGTGATCCAGTTCTCGTATGCCTGAGATTTCAGCGTATTGGTAACGTTGACCTTCCACTTCGGACCGTTGTCCTTGACGAAGTACATTACATGTACGCCGTAGGTCGTCTCCACGATGCCGGTGTCACCAGGCTGACGGGATGCATCGAAGCACCAGTCGTTGAAGGTCGGGACGGTCTGTCCACGGTATACATTGGAATAGAGACCGCCGGTGCTCTGGGAACCGGTATCCTCGGTCTTGGCAGTGGCAAGCTCTGCGAAGCTGTCCTCCGTTCTGTCGCCGGCTTCCCACTCTGCAAGGCAGTCAGCCGCGAGCTTGCGGCACTCCTCGAGTGCGGCATCCGTATCGCCGTCTTCGCCGGTATGCTGGTCGGTGGAGAAGAGGATGTGACGCACATCGATCACGTTGTCCTCATTTCTGCCGGGTTCGCTTGTCAGCATATATACATAATATGCGCCGGTCGCCTCGATGACCTTGGTATCATTGGGCTTTGCACCGCCGTTGAATGCCCATTCGCCCAGCTCGGAGCCCTCGGTGTAGCCGTACTCATTGTTGGAAATGGTGCTGATGCGGTACTCCATCTCCTCATCAGTCAGATGCTCAGTCTTATTCAGGATGTCACGCACCTTTGCCTCGAATGCAGCCGGATCCTTGCAGGCTTTCAGCTCGTTGGCAAGTGCCAGTGCCTCTTCCTTGGTCAGGGCACGATCCTCTTCGGCGATCGGGGTGTCCAGCTCCTCATCGCTGCTCTCGGAAGATGCATCTTCGGCAGTGCTTTCACTCTCGGCAGCGGAGCTCTCGCCCTCAGCGGCGGTCTCTTCCTCAGCGGCAGAGGTCTCACCCTCGGCGGAAGTCTCCTCCTCGGCAGCGGATGCTTCCTCAGCGGATGCTGCATCTGTGTCAGATGCTTCCTCAGAGCTCTCCGGCTCCTCGTAATTGATGGAGAAGCCCATCACACCGCAGGTGTTATAGGTGGAAGTATTGGCAGCATAATAGGCTTCTGCCTCTTCGTCGGTAAAGGTCAGGCTGTCGATATAGAAGTTGTAATACGAAGCACTGTATGCCTGGAGATACAGCGAGGTGCGCACGTCGTCGAGCGTGACGCCTTCACCGTACTTGGAGAGGTCCACTTCCTTGAGCTTCTCCTCGAGCATCTCCTTGTCCTTCTCCGGCAGCTCATAGCCTGCTGCCTTGCCGGCTTCTGCAAAGCGCATCTGTTGTGTGATGGTCGAGATGGTGTCCTCGATGATGTTGTCGAACCAGGTCGAACCGTCATTATTCGGGTATGCCTGCTCCTTCAGGGGCTTGCTCAGGTCGAGCTGGTAGTAGGACAGGAGCGTTTCTTCGCCGTAGTATTCACGGAACATGTCCAGCGTATCCTGATAATAGCAGGAGAGCTGCTCCTTGGTGATGGTGTAGTTGTCCGAAGAGATCACCGGTACGGGCTTGTTCTTCTGCATGGCACGGATACCGATCCAGCTCAGGCAGCCCACGAGTACCACGGAAGCTGCGATGCCGGTGGCAACGAGTGCCTTCTTGCCGCCCTTCTTCTTTTCCTTGGGCGGATCTTCGGGCTTGGGCGTCTCGCCGATCTCCTCTTCCTCGGGCTCGGTGTAGTCGCCGAGGATGCCGGAGTAGTTCTCGCCCTCCTTCGCAGCATCAGCAGCCTTTTCGGCAGTTTCTGTCACTGCATCGGCAGCCTTCTCGGCAGTCTCCGTAGCGGCATCGGCTGCTGCTTCTGCCTTTTTGGAAAGCTCGACAGCAGAGCCCTCGGCTTTGGCATCAGGATTCTTCTTGTTCTTCTTTTCGCTCATGAAAACCTTCCTTTCTGAAAAACGTGACCCGTTCAGATCTTCCCGTCAGGGTCGGTGTTGGGATACGCAATGCCGTCCTCAAGCGCAGCGAGCTTATTATACAATAAATAGATACGCTGCGTGGTGTTCTCGAGGAAGTAATAATGCCAGAGGTAGGGCGCCAGCAGTCCGAGCAGGAGCAGAGCGAGCAGCCCGAGCCCGAGCGTCTTGAAATACAGCGCCATTCCCAGAACAAGGATGAATGCCAGTCCCACTAAGGTGCAGACCAGAAAATGTACGAACCGCTCATGCTGCATAAAGCCGAGCTGCACGAGCGTTTCCTTCCTGACAGCGGAGAGCTGCGCAGGATCCGGGTGTTCTGTGAAATCCCGCAGATATTTTTCATATGCCTTCATATAATGACGCATCGTCATCCCTCCTTGCCCGGTGTATCCGGGCGGCAGTATCTCTATTATAACACAGTACATGGAAAAATGCAAGGCGTTTCACAAAATTCTCATGAAAATGACATTCTGCTCCCATCTGTCAGCCGGCAAAGCGGGGCAGGGCAGCGGTCTGCAAGAAAAATCCAGATTTTGTATTGACATTTCTGGGCGGAAGTAGTATAATAAGTATGTCCTGTGCGGACACATGTCTGTACAGAAACTTGATACGAAGGGTGGAACCGGAAACATGCATAAGAAAATAGCCGTGATCAAGGGTGACGGTATCGGACCTGAGATCGTGACAGAGGCGGTCAAGGTACTGGACAAGGTCGCCGAGAAATTTGGTCATACATTCCGCTATACCGAGCTGCTCATGGGCGGCTGCTCGATCGACGCATATAGAGAGCCTCTGACGGAAGAGACCGTTGCTGTGTGCAAGGACAGCGATGCCGTCCTGATGGGCAGCATCGGCGGCGATACGACGACTTCGCCGTGGTACAAGCTGCCGGCGCATCTGCGTCCCGAGGCTGGTCTGCTGGCGCTGCGCAAGGAGCTGGGGCTGTTTGCGAACCTGCGTCCGTGCGTGCTGTATCCGGAGCTCCGTGCAGCCTGCACGCTGCGTGAGGACATCAGCGTCAAGGGCTTTGATATGCTCATCATGCGTGAGCTGACTGGCGGTCTGTACTTCGGTACACGCAAGACCGAGGAGGTCGATGGCGTGATGACTGCCATTGATACATTAAAGTATGACGAAAACGAGATCCGCCGCATCGCTGTGAAGGCATTCGAGGTCGCTATGAAGCGCAACAAGAAGGTCACGAGCGTGGACAAGGCGAATGTGCTCGATTCCTCCCGTCTGTGGAGAAAGGTCGTGACCGAGGTCGCTGCGGAATACCCGGAGGTGACGCTCGAACATGCACTCGTGGACAGCACCGCCATGCAGATCGTCCGCAATCCTTCGCAGTTCGATGTCATGGTGACGGAGAACATGTTCGGCGACATCCTGTCGGACGAGGCGGCAATGGTGACCGGTTCCCTCGGTATGCTGCCGAGCGCATCACTGAACGAGACCAAGTTCGGTCTGTACGAGCCGAGCGGCGGTTCTGCGCCGGACATCGCAGGCAAGAACATCGCCAACCCGATCGCAGCTATCCTTTCCGGTGCGATGCTGCTGCGCTATTCCTTCGATCTGAATGAAGAGGCAGACGCCATCGAGAACGCCGTCAAGCAGGTGCTCGCCGAGGGCTACCGCACCGGTGACATCATGAGCGAGGGCTGCACGAAGGTGATGTGCGACGAGATGGGCACGCTCATCGCCGAGCGCATCTGAATTTCGCTTCCATTTATCACAGGGTACCTCTAAAAACTGCGTTTTTAGAGTTGGGGGATGGGTCGCATCCCCATGCCTGAGCCATTTTTAGAGATGCCCAACATCTATTTATACGAAAGAGGGTTTTTTCAATGGAGAAGAAAAACATCGACTGGGGCAATTTAGGCTTTGGCTACATGCCGACTGACAAGCGCTACGTTGCCGACTACAAGGACGGCGCATGGGGCGAGGGTTATCTGACCGAGGATAACACCATCACCATGAGCGAGTGCGCCTGCGTGCTTCAGTATGCACAGACCGTTTTCGAGGGTCTGAAGGCATACACCACCGAGGACGGCCGCATCGTGACATTCCGCCCCGACCTGAATGCAGAGCGTCTGGAGCAGTCTGCCTCCCGTCTCGAAATGCCGACCTTCCCGAAGGATCGCTTCATCGAGGCAGTCGAGCAGGTCGTTGCTGCCAACAAGGCTTATGTTCCGCCGTATGGCAGCGGTGCAACGCTGTATCTGCGTCCGTTCATGTTCGGTATCAATTCCGTTATCGGCGTAAAGCCGGCGACCGAGTACCAGTTCCGTGTATTCTGCACACCGGTAGGTCCGTACTTCAAGGGCGGCGCAAAGCCGATCACTTTGCGTGTATCCGACCTCGACAGAGCCGCACCTCACGGCACCGGCAACATCAAGGCTGGTCTGAACTATGCCATGAGCCTGCATACTCTGATGGATGCACATCGTCAGGGCTTTGACGAGAACATGTTCCTTGATCCGGCTACCCACACCAAGGTAGAGGAGACCGGCGGTGCGAACTTCCTGTTCGTGACCAAGGACGGCAAGGTCGTAACCCCCAAGTCCAACTCTATCCTCCCGTCCATCACAAGACGTTCTCTCGTTTACGTTGCACAGCACTACCTCGGTCTCGAAGTCGAGGAGCGTGAGGTGCTCTTCGAGGAGGTCAAGGATTTTGCAGAGTGCGGTCTGTGCGGCACGGCAGCGGTTATCTCCCCGGTAGGCCGCATCGTGAACCACGACGAGACGATCAACTTCCCGTCCGGCATGGAGGAGATGGGTCCGACCATCAAGAAGCTGTATGACACGCTCACCGGCATCCAGATGGGTCGCATCGAAGCTCCCGAGGGCTGGATCCACGAGATCAAGTAAGCTTTGCCCCATCCCCAACCCCCTCCCCATCGGGGAGGGGGCTTGGTTTTTACAGGGACTTCGCCCCTGCAACCCGGCTTCATAAATGTAAGGAGGCGCTATGACAAGCCATACGAACACAGCGGATTCCGTTTTCAAGGAGGCGCTGCACTACGTCATTCTGATCCTCGGCAGCATGATCGCTGCATTTGCGCTGGAAAAGATCCTGATCCCCGTGCAGATCATGGACGGCGGCATGGTCGGCATCGCCATGATCATTTCCACGCTGACCAAGCTCCCGCTCAGCGTCCTGACGATCGCTCTGAACCTGCCGCTCGTCTGGATCGGCGGTCGCAAGCTCGAACGCTCCTTCCTCATCCGGACGATCACGGCGATGGTGACATTCTCGCTCTCGATCGACCTGTTCGGGCACGGCTTCTTCGAGAAGATCGTGCTGACGGAGGACAAGCTCCTTGCGACGGTGTTCGGCGGTCTGCTGCTCGGTCTGGGCGTCGGGCTCGTGCTGCTCAGCGGCGGATGCCTGGACGGTACAGAAGCGGTCGCCATCCTCATCAGCAAGAAGATGAACTTCTCCGTCGGCCAGGTCGTGCTGTTCTTCAACGTGCTGATCTACCTGACAGCCGGCATTTTGTTCGGCATGGACAGGGCGCTGTATTCGCTGCTGACCTACATCATCGTGTCCCGCATCGAGGACTTTGTCAACACCGGGATGCAGCAGGGCAAGGCTGTCATGATCATCACCAACCAGGGCGAGCAGATCGCACAGGACATCTACGACACCCTCGGACGCACCGTGACGATCATCCAGGGCAGCGGTCTGATCTCGGGTGAGAAGGTCGTGCTGTACTGCGTCATCACCCGCATCGAGCTCTCCACGATGCGCAAGATCATCGAAAAGGACGATTATTCGGCATTTATGTCCGTGAGCGATGTCTCGGAGATCATCGGCAAGCACATCAAGAACAATGCGCCGCTCTTCAAGCAGCTCCCGCCGATCGAGGAGCCGGAGGAGACTGACAAATCCTGAACAATACAGCGCTGTCTGCGAAAGGACAGCGCTATATTGTCATTTTGTACAAAAACACAGTCCACATCCTGTTAGATTTTTCATCGTGATAGTTAGGGGAATCCAGGGGGATTTCTTGACAATTCCGCAGAATTATGCTATACTGTATCTTGTTGGTGTAAATGTATTTTACATTTTTCAGAAAAGGCACAGCTGTTTATCGAAAACGATTTATTTCTGTAAAAAATTCCGGATTTCTCTTGACAAGCGCCGGAATCTGTGCTATAATGATACCCGTACTAATACGAATAGTACACCAATGCATTTCATGACCCGGTATCGGGGGGAGGAACGAACTATGGATCAGTCAAAAAAGAAAAAGAAGACAATCATCATCGTGGTCATCGTTGTGGTGATCCTGGCGGCGATCGTCTTCGGTATCGTAGCGTGCTCGAAGGCGCTTTCCGATTCGCTCAGCCAGCTTTCGGCAGGCATGACCGAGCTGAGCACGGTGGAGCGCCGTGACCTGTCCAACTACATCAGCGTATCCGGTCAGGTGGAGAGCGAGGATCTCGTGAAGGTTACCAGCACCGTCACCGCAAAGGTCAAGAAGGTCAATGCCGAGATCGGTAAGGAGGTCAAGGCAGGCGAAGTACTGCTGGAATTTGACAGCGACGATCTCCAGACCCAGTATGACAATTTAAAGAAGAACCTCGAAAATTCCGACAATCTGACAGCCCATACCCATGACATCAACGTGCGTAACCTTGAGAATGCCAAGAGAGACAAGACCACGTCCCTCCAGCAGGCACAGCGCAGCATCGACAGTGCCAACAATGCGCTGAACAAGGCAAGAAGCACCCGTGATGACTACAGAAATAAGTACAACTCGCTGCTCGAGCAGATCAACCGCGGCGATTTCAACGAGGATCCGCTCAAGTACGAAGCGGCTCAGCAGCAGCTCGCAAGCCTTGAAGCAGCCTTTGAGCAGGCGGATGCCTCCATCTCCAGCTATGAGGATGCCGTGCAGGCTGCCAAGGATGCCTATACCCAGACCGAGCGCTCCTGCGACATGCAGATCCAGAGCTATCAGGACATCCTCGACAACGAGGAATACTCCAAGGATAACTCCGGCGAGACCGAGCTGAAGAAGCTTGCCGATGCCATCAAGGACTGCACCGTCCGTGCGCCGAAGAGCGGCATCATCACCGCCCTGAACGTGGCAGAGGGCTCCATCCCGACCTCCGAGGCACTCATGACCATCGAAAACAAGGATTCCCTCAAGATCACCGTAACCATCGCCGAGGGCGATATCCTCAAGATCCACGAGGGTCAGAAGGCGATCGTCAAGACCACTGCGACCGGCGACCAGGAGTTCAATGCGACCGTGAAGCGTGTTGTCAACATCGTCAGCGGCGGCACCACGGATGTGCTCGGCAGGACTTCCGGCGCAGGCTATTCCGCAGAGATCGTCATTGACGACAAGGACACCGCCCTGCTGATCGGCATGACTGCCAAGGTGCAGATCATCCTCGAAGAGAAGGCAGACGTGCTGTCCGTTCCGTATGAGTCCATCAAGGAAGACGATGACGGCAACAAGTATGTCCTGCTGGCCATCACCGATGAAAAGAACGGCGTGACCACCGCAAAGCGTGCCAATGTCACCACCGGCATGGAGGGCAGCTATTTCACCGAGATCGAGTCCACTGAGGTCAAGGAAGGCGACAAGATCGTTATGGATGCCAGCGCCTATGACGACGGCTCCGTACTGCTCGTGATGCCCAACATGAACTCTCTGACAGACAGCGCTGCCGGCGGTGAGAGCCAGGCAGAGGAAAGTAAAGCAGAAGATGAGGCGAGCGCAGAATGAGTAAAACAGTCATTTCAATGCGGGGCATCATCAAGCGCTACTATATCGGCAAGCCCAACGAGCTCCAGATCCTCAACGGCATCGACCTCGATGTGACCGAGGGCGAGTTCCTGGCGATCGTCGGACAGTCCGGCTCCGGTAAGAGTACGCTCATGAATATGATCGGTGCGCTCGACCGTCCGACCGAGGGGACGTACTACCTCAACGGTGTGGACATCAGCACGCTCGATGATACGGAGCTTTCCCGCATCCGGAACAAGGAGATCGGCTTTGTGTTCCAGACCTTCAACCTGATCTCCCGCACCGATGCTCTGAAAAATGTCGAGATGCCCATGATGTATGCGGGCATCCCCCGCAAGGAGCGCATCAAGCGTGCGGAGGAGCTGCTCAAGATCGTGGAGATGGAGGACCGTGCCGACCACCAGCCGAACGAGCTGTCCGGCGGTCAGAAGCAGCGTGTTGCCATTGCCAGAGCGATGGCAAACAAGCCGTCGATTTTGCTTGCCGACGAGCCGACCGGCGCACTGGATTCCAAGACCGGCAGAATGATCATGGATCTGTTCCACAAGCTCCACAAGGAGGAGGGGACGACCATCGTCCTCATCACACACAGCCCGGAGCTTGCCTCCGAGTGCGACCGCATCGTCACCATCAGTGACGGCAGCATCATCAATGATACGGGGGTGAGAGTGAATGCAGTTGATTGAGAATATCCGTCTGGCGTTCACCTCGCTGCTCGCCAACAAGATGCGTGCGCTGCTGACCATGCTGGGCATCATCATCGGCATCAGTGCGGTCATCATGATCACCACCATCGGTACATCCATTCAGAAAACGCTGTCCAATACGTTCAACTCCATTGGCAGCTTCAACATCTTCGATGTCATCCTCGACTGGGAGGATACCGCCTCGGAGGACGATATGATCTCCCGCGAGATGCTCGATGAGCTTATCACAAAATATCCGGAGTATTTTTCCATCGAGATGTCAACAGACTGCGGTCAGGCAACGGTGCGCACACCCAAGGGTGAGACAGTCACCGTGGCAGTGTCCGGTGCATTGGACATCAAGCCGGCGCTTGATCACCTGCGCGGCAGGACCATCCAGTACAAGGACAACGTCAACAAGAAGAATGCGATCTATGTCAGCGATCTGTTCATCAGTCAGTATTTTGAGCCGGGTGTTGATCCCATCGGACAGACGGTCAACCTCACGTTTGTGGACAACGGTCTTTCCGGAGATTTCGTCATCGTCGGCTATGACAAGCTGCCGCAGATCTATGAGAAGCAGTATCCGCCGGGAATGAAGAAGATGGAGAAGACCTCCCCGGTCTGCATCCCGTGCGACACCTACAACGAGATGGTGCATCAGGAGCCGGAGCCGACCTACTATGCACAGATCCGCTACAATACAGACTATGACATTGATATGCAGCAGAAGCTCCTGAAGGAATTCTTTGAAGATAAGTACAAGGAGAAGCCCGGTTTCTCGTTCCTGATCATCAATGAGCAGCAGTACCTTGGCATGATGGACACGATCATCAACGTGGTGACGATCGCGATCTCCGTCATTGCTGCGATCTCGCTGATTGTCGGCGGTGTGGGCGTTATGAATATCATGCTGGTTTCCATCACCGAGCGTACCAAGGAGATCGGTATCCGCAAGGCGCTCGGCGCTCAGAATTCCGCCATCCGGATGCAGTTTGTCATTGAGGCGATCATGATCTGTCTGATCGGCGGTATCATAGGCATCCTCATGGGAATAGTAGGCGGTCTTGCCATTGGCTGGCTCGCCAAGATGCTCGTAACGGAGTTCTATTCCGAGTATGCCGAGCTGATCTCCATCACCATCCAGCCATCCATCCCCGCGATCCTCGTTTCGGTGTTTTTCTCGATCCTGACCGGCGTGTTCTTCGGTTATTACCCGGCGAACAAGGCCGCAAAAATGAACCCCATCGACGCACTGCGTTACGACTGATCTATCCTACAAAAGCTGCTGCATCTTTCCGGATGCGGCAGTTTTTTGTGTCAAAGCAGGCAAAACGGCATTTTCCACAGAAAAATGCAAGACATGCATCAAAACTGCTTGCAAAAGCTGACGGATTATGGTATAATAGAGAAATAGGATCGTTTACCGATCAGAATGGAGGCTAAAACCGTGTCAGTGAAAAAAGATAGGAAGCGCCGTTACTTCCTGATCGACTATGAGAATGTCAACAAAGCCGGACTTGACGGCATTGACGAGCTGCGGCGTTCCGACAAGGTCATTTTGTTCTACAGCCAGAACGCAGACTCGCTCTCGTTCGAGGTGATGCAGCTCCTTTCGGCATCCAAGGCACAGATCGAATACATCAAGGTCGATACGATGGGACGCAATGCGCTGGATTTCCAGCTTGCCTCCTATGTCGGCTATCTGCTCGGCATGAATGAGGGCTGCAAGGTCTTCATCGTCAGCAATGACCGTGGCTATAACAATGTGCAGATCTTCTGGTTCAAGCAGGGGCAGCGTGTGCGCCTTGTGCCGAGCATCCGCCAGCGGCAGCTTGCGGCGGCGAAGAAGCCCGATGTCCAGAAGGCTGTCTCGGCGCTCGAGGTGCTCGATGATTCCGAGAAGCAGGATGCAGCCGATGTGATCTGGCGGCATCTGAAAACCGGCTCGCCGCATCTCTCCCACATCAAGGTCGGCATCAACAACGACTTGCTGTCGCACTTCGGCAGCGAAAAGACGAAAGTCATTTTCAATGCGATACGTCCATTGATCAAATAAAGGAGGAACCAACCATGACCTACAAAGAAAGCTTTATCCAGTTCATGACCGAGTGCGGTGTACTGACCTTCGGTGAGTTCACCCTCAAGAGCGGCAGAGTGGCGCCGTATTTCATCAACTGCGGCAACTACCGCACCGGCGGTCAGCTCCGGAGACTCGGCGAGTACTATGCCGCCTGCATCCACGAGAACAATGTCCCGGTGGAGACGCTCTTCGGACCGGCTTACAAGGGCATCCCGCTGGCTGTTGCGGCTGCGACGGCGCTGAGCGCCAAGTATGACCAGGAGGTCTTCTACTGCTTCGACCGCAAGGAAGCCAAGGATCACGGCGAGGGCGGCATGTTCGTCGGCAAGACGCTGACCGACGGCGAGAAGGTCGTCATCATCGACGACGTGATGACCTCCGGCAAGGCGCTGCGTGAATCCATGCCAAAGCTCATGAGCGCTGCCAAGGTGGATGTGACCGGCATGATCATCACCGTTGACCGTCAGGAGCGTGGCACCGGCACGACCTCTGCGGTGCAGGAGGTCAAGGCAGAATTCGGCGTGACCGTCTATCCGATCGTGACGATGGAGGACATCATCGCTGCCATCCGTGACGAGGTGATCCCGGGCAAGGAATACCTCCCGCAGATGCTTGCCTACAGGGAGCAGTACGGCGTCAACTGACCGGGAGGAACATCATGGTCTATGTGACAAGTGATCTGCACGGCGAGTGGGAGCGCTTCAAGTCCAAGGAGATGAAGAAGCTGAAAGCCGGTGACACTTTGCTGGTGTGCGGGGATTTCGGCTTCATCTGGGACGGCAGCCGGCAGGAGCGTGCCAAGCTGAAAAAGCTCGGAACGCTGCCGTATACGATCGCATTCGTGGACGGCTGCCACGAGAATTTCGACCTGCTTGCCAAGTACCCGACCATCGAGTGGAACGGTGCGCCCGTCCACAAGATCGCCCATAATATCATGCATCTGAAGCGGGGGCAGATCTACACGATCGAGGAGCATACCTATTTTGCATTCGGCGGCGGACATAGCCAGGATCAGGAATACCGCACGGAGAAGGAGACCTGGTGGCGGGAGGAACGCCCGACCCAGCAGGAGATCGCCTCGGCGATCCACCGGCTGTCCTCCATCGGCAACAAGGTGGACTATGTCATCACCCACGAGCCGCCCGCTTCGCTGAAAGACTGTCTCGGTGTGGACATCGGGCAGCGTCTGGAGGTACATGCCTTCTTCGAGGACATGATCCGTGCCTGCATCTACCGGAAGTGGTTCTTCGGGAAGTGCCATATCAACAAGTACATCCCCGTGAAGTTCTATGCCGTCTTTGACAAGGTGCTTCCGGTGACGGTGAAGAATACGGAGATACAGGGATAACCTCGCAGAGAAAAAAGATGTGGGTGCAGGGGGCTCAGCCTCCTGCCGGGGTCAAGGGGCAGCGCCCCTTGTAGGGGTTTAGGGGGCAAAGCCCCCTGAGTCGGCGACAGCCGACCGAAACCCCGTCGCCACTTTTTTCCTTCCACCCCCTTGACAAATCCTGTAAAATACGCTATAATAAGTGTACCTCTAAAAACTTGTTTTTAGAGGTGGGGCGTGGGGCGAAGCCCCACACCTAAGCCGTTTTGCTTTTCGCAGAAAAGGAAAACAGAAGGTTTAGAGATGCCCAGCATAACATTCACATGCAATGACGGGGAGGAGTACCGCCATTTCTGCGGCAAAGAGAGCATCCGGCTGGTGTAAGGATGCGTGCGGGATGGTGCGGAAGGTAGCCCCTGAGCATCGGGTCGAACGGCTCACGCCAAGTAGTCCCCGACGGGTTCTCCCGTTACAGAGAATGCAGTCAGAGAGCGGCGCCGTCACATGGCACATGATTCTCCCGCTGCACGAGTGCGGATGCAGTGCATCCGAATTCAGGTGGTAACACGGACTATTGTTCGCCCTGAAGCTATCAACGCTTCGGGGCGTTTTTCGTGCCCCGATCACAAGAAGGAGAGTATATTTATGGCAAAGGAACTGGCAAAAAACTATGCCCCCGAGCAATTCGAGGACAGGATCTATGCAGAGTGGATGCAGAAGGGCTGCTTCCATGCAGAGATCGACCGTGAGAAGAAGCCCTACACGATCGTCATCCCGCCCCCAAACATTACCGGACAGCTCCACATGGGTCATGCCCTTGACGAGACCTTACAGGACATCCTCATCCGCTACAAGCGCATGAGCGGCTACTGCACGCTCTGGCTGCCGGGTACGGATCATGCAGCGATCGCAACGGAAGCCAAGATCGTGGCTGCGATGCGTGAGGAGGGCGTCACCAAGGAGGACCTCGGACGTGACGGCTTCATGGAGCGCGCCTGGGCATGGAAGGCAAAGTTCGGCGGTCGCATCGTAGAGCAGCTCAAGAAGCTCGGCTCCTCCTGCGACTGGGACAGAGAGCGCTTCACGATGGACGAGGGCTGCTCCAAGGCGGTCAAGGACGTTTTCGTCAAGTATTATGAAAAAGGTCTGATCTACCGTGGCGAGCGCATCATCAACTGGTGCCCGAAATGCTGCACCTCTCTCTCTGATGCAGAGGTCAACTATGAGGATCAGGCAGGTCATTTCTGGCATCTGCGTTATAAGTTCAAGGATTCTGATGAATATCTGGAGCTGGCGACCACCCGTCCGGAGACGCTGCTCGGCGATACCGCTGTGGCTGTCAACCCGAACGATGAGCGCTACAAGCATCTGGTCGGCAAGACGCTGATCCTGCCGCTCGTTCACCGTGAGATCCCGGTCGTTGCGGATGATTATGTAGAGACAGACTTCGGTACCGGTGTTGTAAAGATCACCCCGGCACACGACCCCAACGACTTCGAGGTCGGCAAGCGCCATGATCTGCCGGTCATCAACGTCCTGACCGAGGATGCGAAGATCACCGAGGACTATCCGAAGTATGCCGGCATGGATCGCTACGAGGCAAGAAAAGCCATCGTTGCAGATCTGGAGGCAGAGGGTGCGCTCGTTCGTGTCGAGGACTACAACCACAATGTCGGCACCTGCTATCGCTGCGGCACGACCGTTGAGCCGAGAGTGTCCACCCAGTGGTTCGTGAAGATGGCGCCGCTCGCACAGCCGGCGATCGATGCTGTGAAGAAGGGCGAGACCAAGTTCGTTCCGGAGCGCTTCGACAAGATCTATTATCACTGGCTGGAGAACATCAAGGACTGGTGCATCTCCCGTCAGATCTGGTGGGGCCATCAGATCCCGGCGTTCTACTGCGACGACTGCGGCGAGATGGTCGTTACCAAGGAATCCTCCGCTGTCTGCCCGAAGTGCGGCAAGCCCATGCGGCAGGATCCCGACACCCTCGACACCTGGTTCAGCTCTGCGCTCTGGCCGTTCTCCACGCTCGGCTGGCCGGAAAAGACCGAGGACTTCGACTATTTCTATCCGACCAACACGCTCGTTACCGGCTATGACATCATCTTCTTCTGGGTCATCCGCATGATGTTCTCCGCACTGGAGAATACCGGCAAGGTGCCGTTCGATACCGTTCTCATCCACGGTCTTGTCCGTGATTCCCAGGGCAGAAAGATGTCCAAGTCCCTCGGCAACGGCATCGACCCGCTCGAGGTCATCGACCAGTACGGTGCCGATGCACTGCGCTTCATGCTGGCGACCGGCAATGCCCCCGGCAACGACATGCGCTATATCGACGACAAGGTGAAGGCTGCCCGCAACTTCGCCAACAAGCTCTGGAATGCATCCCGCTTCATCATGATGAACCTCCCGGAGAACTTCGAGTTCAAGGGTCTGCCGGAGACGCTCACGATGGAGGACAAGTGGGTCGTATCCCGCTTCAACCAGCTCGCCAAGGAGGTCAACACGAACCTCGATGCCTTCGAGCTCGGCGTTGCCTGCACGAAGCTGTATGACTTCATCTGGGATGTGTTCTGCGACTGGTACATCGAGCTGACCAAGCCGAGGATCCAGGCAGGCGGTCAGGACGGCGAGAATGCACAGCAGGTACTCGTCTGGACGATGCAGGGTATGCTGAAGCTCCTCCATCCGTTCATGCCGTTCATCACCGAGGAGATCTGGCAGGTACTGGTCGGCGACGGCAGCATGATCATGCTCCAGAGCTATCCGGTATACGACGAAAAGCTTGACTTCGCAGAAGCAGGCGATTTCGACAAGGTCATCGCCGCCATCAAGGCAGTCCGCAACACCAGAACGGAGCTGAACGTTCCGCCGTCTGTCAAGGCAAAGCTCTACATCGAGACTGCCGCTGCGGCACTGTTCGAGAGCGCTGAGCCGTTCTTTGAGAAGCTTGCCTCTGCGTCCGGCATCGAGGTCGGCGCACAGTTCAACATCCCGGATGCCGCCGGTGCGGTAACGGATGCGGCACGTATCTTCATCCCGATGGATCAGCTCGTGAACAAGGAGAAGGAGCTTGCCCGTCTTGCCAAGGAGCAGGAGAAGGTGCAGAAGGACATCGACTTCCTGTCCGGCAAGCTGAACAACCCGGGCTTCCTGTCCAAGGCGCCTGAGAAGCTCATCGAAGCCGAGAAGGCAAAGCTCGCCAAGGCACAGGAGAAGATGGACAAGATCCTGGCATCCATCCGTGCCTACAGCTGAGGCATGACACGCAGCGAAGCGCTTGCCTTTGTGGACGGTTTCAGCCGCAGCGGCAAGCCTGTGAAGGATCTGTCCCGGATCGCCGGTCTGATGCACAGGCTCGGTGATCCGCAGGACAGCCTGCGTTTTATCCATATCGCCGGTACGAACGGCAAGGGCTCTGTGGCAGAGTATCTGACCAACATCCTGCGCCGCAGCGGGTACCGGACGGGGACTTTCACCTCGCCCTATATCCTGTGTTATGAGGACAGGATCCGCCTGAATGGGGACAACATCCCGGAGGATGCGCTCTGCCGTGCCTGTGCACAGGTGGCAGCGGTCGTGACGGGGGACGAGGGATTTTCACAGTTTGAGATCACCTTTGCCATTGCCATGCTGTATTATGCAGAGGCAAAGGCAGAGATCGTTGTGCTCGAAGCAGGTCTCGGCGGTCTGCTCGACTGCACGAATATCATACAGCCGCCGCTCTGCTCGGTCATCACGTCCGTTTCCTATGACCATATGGCGATCTTAGGCGATACCATCGAGGAGATCGCCGCTCAGAAGGCAGGCATCATGAAGCAGGGGAGCCCTGTGGTATGGGATCCCTTCGGCGAGGCGAAGCTTGCAAGCTTCAAAGCCCGTGCAGAGGCGCTGCACTGTGACCTGCACTGGCAGGAGCTGTTTGCGTTCATGCAGGACGGCAGCGGCATCGTGCAGACCGGTCTGACCGGGAACGAATTTATCTACAAGGACACCCGCTATCAGACTCGTATGGGCGGGATGCACCAGATCGACAACGCCATGACGGCGCTCGTCACTGCCGATGTGCTGCGGGAGCAGGGCTATGCCATCCCGGTCGAAGCGGCACAGGCGGGACTTGCCGAAACGCAGATCCCCGGCAGGATCCAGGTGCTGCAAACGGAGCCGCCTGTCATTTTGGACGGCGGGCATAACCGTGACGGCGTGGCAAAATTAGCCGAAGCGCTTGGCGAGAGCAGCTTCCCGGCGTGGGTCGGTATCTGCGGCATGACCCATGCGGATGCGGTGGCGCATACGGCTGCCAAAATGGCGCCGCTGCTCACAAAGGTATACTGCGTGGACGGCTTTGTCCCGCAGGCAGTCCCGGCAGAAACGCTTTGCCGTGCCTTCCGGAGCGAGGGCGTGCAGGCGGAGATCCTGTCGGGCGATGTGCTCGGAACGGCGCAGCAGCAGGGGAGCCCTGCGGTCATTTTCGGGTCACTGTTTCTGGTGAGTGCGGTACTGAACCGGGAGGTGTAGCATGGAGATACTCATTGCCATCATCATCATCGTCGTGCTGCTGCTGGTGCTTGGTGTCAGCCCGTGGCTCATCATCGCAGGCGCACTGGTACTGATCGAGCTGCTGCTGATCTTCATGACGGGCTTCTTCATCGTGTCGCTCGTGCTGCTGTTCATCGCAAAGCCGGTCAAGGCGGAATTTCTGCGCATCTTCGAGCATGAGGTCGTCGGCACCTATGCCATCTACAAGATCGACGGCGAGGAGTACAAGAACACCTTCCCGGCGGAGATCATGTTCGTGGACAAGATCTATATCCCAGGCAAAGTTTACTCCGCAAGGCTGAAAAAAGGGAAAAAGAAGTACATGCTGTTCGACTGGTACAGCTATATCGTGATCGGCGTCGGACTGCCGCTCTCTGCACTGCTGGCTGTGGTGCTCGGCTATCTGCTTCCCGTGCTGCTTGGTGCATTTGGATAGAATTAGGAAAGTGAGTGTGTTTATGAAAGGTTATATCGTGACATTTCTGGTGTCTATGGTGCCGATCGTCGAGCTGAGAGGCGCCATCCCGATCGGTGTCAGCATGGGCGTGACATGGTGGCACGCAGTCATCATCAGCATGATCGGCAACATGATCCCGGTGCCGTTCATCTTCTTCTTTGCAAGAAAGGTGCTCGAATGGGGCGCAGACAAGCCGGTGATCGGCAAGTTCTTCACCTGGTGCCTGCAAAAGGGGCACAAGGGCGGTGAGAAGCTGCAAGCCAAGGCGGGACGTGGCATGTTCTGGGCGCTGCTGCTGTTCGTGGGCATCCCGCTCCCGGGCACAGGCGCATGGACGGGAACGCTGGCTGCGAGTATGCTCGATCTGGATTTCAAGAAAACTGTGATCGCCGTGCTGAGCGGCGTGGCGCTGGCGGCGGTCATCATCACAATACTGACCCTCTGCGGCGTGACGGCGTTCACGGCGGTGAAGCAGTAATACTAAAACATAGTTGGTGAAGGGGACGCAGCCCCCCTTCACCAACTTTTCCTTTTACGTCATCTCACATGTGCGGAGGCGTATAAAACACGGTCTTATCTGTACCCCTACAGATAAGACCGTTTCTGTTATTCCGTTTTCCCCCGGCGGTATTCCGTGGGTGTCATGCCGAACTCCTTCTTGAACGTCCGCATGAAGTGCGAATAGTCATACCCACATTTCCGTGCGACCTCCTGCAAGGTGTCGGAGGTGTGGAGCAGCAGCCACTTGGCATGTTCGAGCTTGCTGCGGTGGATGTCGTTGGCACAGCTCACGCCGAACGCCTTCTGGTAGATGCGGTGGAAATAGGAGCTCGAGATGTTGAGCTGTTCGCTGCACGAAGCAAGCGTCCAGTTCCGCTCGGGATATTTGTAGATGTTCCGGCGCAGCTCCGCTAAGTCGGCATAGTGGAGCTGTTCGGAGTAGGTCGGCTGCACGGACTTCGCCTGTTCGAGGAGCGCTTCGGCGGTCTTTTCTGCCGCTTCCGCATTTGCAGGCACCTGATCTTCGAGCAGCACCGCATATTGCAGCGGCAGGAGCGGCTGATTGAGCGAGGTCTGGTACTGCTCGAACTGCTCCCGCACGTTCTGGATCAGCAGATTGTGATAGTAGGAGCTCTGCGGCTCACGTCCGAGCACGATGAAGTCGCCCTCGCCGGCGTGCAGGCATTTTTCGCCGTGGCTGCACGCATTCTGCAACAGCTCCGCAAAGGAGACGAGCAGCTTATCCTTTTCAAGACTGCCGTAAGCCTCGGTCAGACGGTACAGTCCGCCGATGCTCAGGGCGATCCAGTAGTTCTTCTCATATTCCGCATGGAGCAGCCGCAGATGATCATCCCAGATATGCGGCAGACTGCGCAGATTGTAGAGACCCGTGAGCGTATCACGTACCTGTGTCAGCAGATTGTGATAGGCAAGGCTGCGCAGGGCATTCTGCACCCGCAGAAATTCGAGCGCATTGTTGACCTCACGGCAGAACCGCAGGTAGTGCGCATTGAAGCTGTCGATGACGCCGGACAGATTCAGCACCGCATAGCCGAAGCAGCGGTCAAGGAAATGCACCGACGTGAAGAACGTGACAGATGGTCCCGGTGTCCGGATGAAGCCGTCCGGGAGCATCTTTTCGAGCGGGAAGTTCTGGTGATTGCTCAGGTAGTTCATGGCGGTCATCTCGGTGGAGTAGCCCCATGTCCGGTAGGCATTGCTGTCGCCGTCCGCCTGATCCCAGTCGGTACACAGGCAGAGCAAAAAGTCCTCCCGCCCGTAGTATTCCGGCTCGGCAAAGACGAATGTACAGTCATACATCGTCTTGACAAAGCTGTCGAGATTGTTGCACGAGAGCAGCCGTGTCGAGAGGTTTGTATCGAGGTAGTGATCCTCGAGCTGCTGGTAATTGAACTCCGAGCCGCTTGCCGGATGGAGCTCCGACTTGCAGCCGCAGCTCTCTCTTGTGAGCAGTTTGCCACGTTCAAAGGAACGGGGTCTCGCCTTTTCACCGCTGATGAGCGACCAGAGCTGACAGAACGCACTGCGTCCGAGCTGCCGCCAGGATGTGCGGTAGGTGGTGATCGGCGGGACATGGATCTCGGATTCGAGGGTACCGTCATAGCCGGTGATGCGGATCTGCTCCGGCACACGGATACCGTAGTCATTGAGCGCATCATAGAGTGCGATCGCCATGGTATCATTGGCGCAGACGATGCCGTCCGGCATGGGGCGATTGCCCTCGGAGATCTCCTTGGCGAGCTCACGGGCGCTGTAGACCCAGAAATCGCCGAAGATGACGGATTCCTTACCGGCGGGGAGCCCTGCCTTTTCCATCGCTTCGAGGAAGCCGGCGGCACGCTCATGCGATACCTGCTGGAAATCCTGACCGGTCAGGCAGATGAGCTTCCGGCAGCCGTGATCCCGGATGAGGTGCTCGGTGATCTCCTTCACCTCGTCACGGTCACGGAACCAGATGGCAGAAAACGGCTCCTGCTCCGTACCGATCCGTACAACGGGCAGTGTGCAGTGCTTTTGGAGAAAGCGCTGGATATAGTCGCAGTATTCCGTTGAAGAGAAGGTATACGGCAAGAACACGATGCCGCTGAGCATGGAGAAGTTGATGAGGTTGAACAGATTCTCCTCACCGGTGATGATGCTGGTGTTGTCATTCTCCTCGGTCAGCGTGAAGACGAATGCGCTGATACCTCTTGGATAAGCCTCGTCAAGGATACCGCAGAGCTGCTGCCGGTTGATCTCCTTATAGGCTTTTCCCATGATGATCCCGATACGTTTCTGCATAATTCCCTCCACGGATCCGGAGGTCTGTGCTGTCAGTGCTCCTTTACAGACCTGCCTGTGAGGTAGTCAAGACTCGTGCCGAACTGGTCGGCGATCATGACGAGCACCTCCGCAGGCATTGCGTGGACACCCCGCTCGTAGTTGGCATATGTTCTCCGGCTGATCCGGAGGAGCTGTGCCATTTCGAGCTGCGTAAAATGCTCCCGTTTGCGGAGTGTGCGGATCCTTTTGTACATTGTTTCTCTGATGTCCTGATATGCTTCCATTACGATGACCTCCTGCATAAAATTTTGCCGTTTGGGCGGCTCTATTCTATAAGACACAGCAGAAGGTCAAAAATTGACACATTTTCAGAAAAAAACTTCAAATTTGTAAGCATTCACAAATCCGACAGCCCCGATTTGTGAATAGTTACAAAATTCATGGCGCTGTAAAGAAAGGGCAGGGGAGACCTGCCCTCAGCTTGTAGATAAAGTCAGGTTCCATGCTTCTGCCACCCCCTCCGCCGCCGTTCGGCGGCACCTCCCCCAACGGGGGAGGGATGAGTGGCGGTGCTGCGCACAGCAGCCGCTTTAGGGGCTTCGCCCCTAAAAACCCCGTTTAATGCCTTCGGCACTATTTTTAAAGACTGAGGGCAGGGGAGACCTGCCCTCTTGTATCTGTTATTAGCCGCCTCCAAAATCTGTACTGTATTGCTGCAAACCTGAAACGGCTATTTTATGTATTGATTTCCCTTCTTCGGCGGGAGAACAATACACAGAATTGGTATTTAGCCGAAGTAACGCTTCAGAAGTCCCTCGAACGCCTTGCCGTGACGAGCCTCGTCCTTTGCCATCTCATGAACGGTGTCATGGATCGCATCAAGATCAAGCTCCTTGGCACGCTTGGCGAGCTTCAGCTTGCCCTCGGTCGCACCCTGCTCCGCCAGCATACGGACTCTCAGGTTCTCCTCGGTGGAATCGGAAACGACCTCGCCGAGCAGCTCGGCAAACTTGGCAGCGTGCTCTGCTTCCTCAAAAGCAGCCTTCTCCCAGTACATGCCGATCTCCGGGTATCCCTCACGGAATGCCACACGAGCCATCGCCAGATACATGCCCACCTCGGTACACTCACCGGTGAAATTGGAGCGCAGACCCTCCAGGATCTCGGGATCCTCCACAGCCTTTGCCACGCCGAGCACATGCTCACATGCGAACTCGAGCTTGTCGTTCTTCTCCTTCACGATGAACTTCTCACCGGGAACGCCGCACTGCGGGCACTTCTCCGGGGGCTCAGTACCCTCGTGAACATAGCCGCAGACCGGACAGACATAGGTCTTGGTCTCTTCCTGCACGATGAACTTCTCACCGGGTACCTTGCACTGCGGGCACTGCTCCGGCGGCGCATCGCCCTCGTGAACATAACCGCAAACGGGACATACATATTTTTTCATAGTGGATCTACCTCCTTGCACGGCGATTTATGTGCAAATCTGCCATGATGATATATTTATTGTAGCATTCTTTGCATAATTTGTCAAGCATTCCGGGCGTTTTTGTCCGTATCCTACAATTGCAAATATTGCTTTTTGTGCAGTGTATCTATTTTTTGAGTGTCAGAAATGCAATTGGGGGACATGCACAGCGCCGAGCGTCATTTTGCAACAAAATATTGCACTTTTTGTATTTAGCTAAATTTAGTCAAAACGAATATTTGATTTTGCAAAAGATAATACACAGTAATTGTATATTTTTGCTTAACGGTTGTGTTAAAAAATTATATTTTTGTGGATTATACCACTTGCAATTATTTGTGCATTTTGCTATAATGATAGCATACACATCATAGAAAGGGGTCCAGGACCTTATGAAGATGAAAGCGATGAGAAAAGCACTTGCTACCATGCTGGCAGCAGCGACCGTGATCTCGTCCGTGGGCATGACCGTGCAGGCTGCCACGGTTGTGCCGGCAGGGGAAGTGTTCCTCACGGCTGAGGCGAGCACGAACGCTGTCACCATGATCGGCTATGCAGGCTACAGCGAGGGCGCCTATGCCGAGTGGTCGGCAGTTTCCGGCGCATCGGCGTACACCGTCTATGCCGACGGTAATAAGATCGACGACATGCTGATCCGCCAGTATGCCGACCGTTTCCGTGCGGATGTGGTCGGTCTCAAGGCAGGCAGCCATAAGATCAAGGTCGTTCCTGTCATCAGCGGCAAGGAGGACGACTCCAAGGCGGCTGAGGTCAATGTCACCACTACAGCGCATCTGCGCACGGGCTTTGGCTTTGTGAACGGCAGCTCTTCCGGCGCCTACAACGACGACGGCACGCTGAAATCCAATGCAGCTGTCATCTATGTGACCGAAAAGACCAAGGATTCCGTCAAGGTGACCCTCCCCAACAAGAGCGGCACGGCCACCGAGCTGACGGGCGTCCAGAATATCATCACCAACCTGAAAAGCAACACCAAGTGCCAGCCCGTCTGCATCCGCTTCATCGGCAACATCACCGATCCGGGCGACATGCCGAAGGGCGATCTGCTCGTGGATACCGTGACCTGCGGCCTGACCGTCGAGGGCATCGGCAAGGACACGACCTTCAACGGCTTCGGTCTGGTCATGAAGAACTGCTCCAACGTGGAGGTACGCAACATCGGCTTCATGAACTGCAACAGCTCCGAGGGCGACAACTGCGGTCTCCAGCAGGGCAATAACCACATCTGGGTACATAACTGCGACATGTTCTACGGCGATGCCGGCTCCGATGCCGACCAGGTCAAGGGCGACGGCGCACTTGATACCAAGACCTCGACTTATATCACGCACTCCTTCAACCATTTCTGGGATAACGGCAAGTGCAATCTCCAGGGCATGAAGTCCGAATCGACCGAGAATTACATCACCTACCACCACAACTGGTATGACCATTCCGACTCCCGTCATCCGAGAATCCGTACCTGCTCCGTCCACATCTTCAACAACTACTTCGATGGCAATGCCAAGTACGGCGTCGGCGTGACGATGGGTGCTTCTGCGTTCGTAGAGAACAACTACTTCCGTAACTGTAAGTATCCGATGCTCGCTTCCATGCAGGGCTCTGATGTAGCGACCGGCGGCACATTCTCCGACGAGGACGGCGGTATCATCAAGTCCTTCGGCAATTATATGAGTGGCCAGAAGAGCTACACCACCTATCAGCAGAACAATACAGAGTTCGATGCCTACGAGGCAAACAGTGCCTCTGAGCAGGTCCCCGGCAGCGTGAAGACAAAGCAGGGCGGCACTACTTATAATAACTTCGACACCAACGGCGCCATGAGCTACAAGTACACCCCGGACAAGGCGGAGGACGTTCCGAACATCGTCATGGCGGGTGCAGGCCGTGTACAGGGCGGTGATTTCCAGTGGAAATTCGATAATGCGACTGCTGATGAAAGCTATGCAGTCGATGCACAGCTCAAGGCGGCGCTCGTTGCCTACAAGGATTCCATCGTAGCCATCGGTACGGGCTTTACCGATTCCACCGATCCTGTGACCCCGACCGAGCAGCCCACCGAGCAGCCGACACAGCCCCAGCCGACCGATCCCCAGCCGACCGAGCAGCCCACGCAGCAGCCCACACAGCCGCAGCCGCAGCCGACCGATCCGATCGACATCCCGGCAGTGGACTATGCGCAGGTGATCTATGCTTCCCCGAACGGCGGCGGCTCCGGCAAGACCGAGAACGATCCGACCGATGTGCTCACTGCCATCAAGAGCGTTCCGGCGGGCGGTATCATCTATCTGCTGGGCGGTAGTTATAAATATACCAATACCATTCTCATCGAGCAGAACAATTCCGGTCAGGCAGGGAAGTACAAGACCATTGCCGCCTACAAGGGCGCCGATGTTGTCTTTGACTTCACCGGTCAGGCGGTCAGCAGCTCGGCAAGAGGCTTTGTCCTCGACGGCAGCTACTGGCATTTCTACGGCTTCGAGATCACGCAGGCCGGCGACAACGGCATGCTCCTGTCCGGCAACAACAACATCATCGAGATGATGGTCTTCAACGACAACGAGGACACCGGTCTCCAGATCTCCCGCTACAGAACGGATGCCGCCAACCTCGCTTCCTGGCCCTCCAACAACCTCGTCAAGAACTGCACCTCCCTGAACAACTGCGATGAAGCCACGATGGAGAATGCCGACGGCTTCGCAGCGAAGCTCACCTGCGGCGAGGGCAATGTCTTTGACGGATGTATCTCCTACAACAACTCCGATGACGGCTGGGATCTCTATGCCAAGGAGGAGACAGGTCCGATCGGCGTGGTAACGCTGAAAAACTGCATCGCCTTCCGCAACGGCTTTACCGAGGACGGCAGAGGCTACGGCGACTGCGACGGCAATGGCTTCAAGCTTGGCGGCGGCGGTATTGGCACCCGTCACAAGGTGGAGAACTGCCTTGCGTTCGAGAATCTGAACTGCGGTTTCACGGACAACAACAACCCCGAGTTCGGCGATATGAAGAACTGCACCGCCTATAACAACAACCTCAAGGGCGCCAAAGCAAATTACATGGTCTACAGATGCTCGACCTCTGCCACCTTCCAGAACATGGTATCCTACTACAGCGTCGGCAAGGTGAGCCAGACCAAGATCTCCACGATCAAGGCGGGCAATGACAAGTTCGTCGGCACCATGACCGATGGCCTCTACTACAACAGCAAGTACTACCTCGCTTCCAAGGAGACCATGACCAACGGTGCGAAGCTCGGCACGAACCCGACCGTTTCTGACAGCGATTTCATCACGCTGAACGTTCCGGCGATGGGCAGCACGGCATTCCACAAGGCATGGCGTAATGCGGACGGTTCCCCGAACCCGGGCGGCTTTGCGGAGACCCCGGCGAACGGCACCTATGCGAAGCTCGGCTATCACATGGTGAACGGCGTATCCCAGACGGCAACGCCTGCCATCGGTCTGCCTGCTCAGCAGCAGGATCCGACCGAGCCGCCGACAGAGCAGCCCACTGAACAGCCGACCGAGCAGCCCACACAGGCACAGCCGACTGATCCGGAGCCTTCTGATACGCTGCCGGAGGTGACCATGTACGGCGATGTGGACTGCAACGGCAAGCTTGACATCCTCGATGTCATTGCGCTGAACAAGAACCTCATGACCGGCGATCCGATCACCGATCAGGGCAGAGTCAATGCCGATGTTGACCGGAGCAACCCGTATGCGCCGGATGAGACCGATTCCTTGAATATCCTGAAAGCAGTGGTTGAGCTGATCACGCTCCCGCTGGGGGACTGAGTGTCATATTGAGAGATGAGCCGGATACACTGGGTATCCGGCTCATTGGCGTCTGAAAGCGCTAAAAATCCGTGTATCATGAAAATTGCATAAAAATATAGCAAAATAAGCTTGCTTTTTTCGCACCAGTATGCTATAATATAATAGTATCGTAATAGACTGTACATAAATGAGCGGAGGTGAACGACGGATGAAGCTATCTTTGGGTAAAAAGATCATGCTGCTGATCATTGCAATGGCTGTGCTGCTCAGCGGCGCCTGTATCGTGGTCAGTGCGCTCGTCAACCAGGATACGATGGATGATGAGTATAAGATCACTGCCGACTGCATGGCGGCGACAGTCGCCATTTTCATGGACGGCGATGAGATACAGCCGTTTACCGAAAAAGTCATGGCAGCGTATCATGCTGCCGATCACAAGATGAGCAACGAAGAGTGGGAGGATCCCGCTTTTGCGGCATACATCGGTCAGTTTGCCTATCTCATGGAGGATGAGGACTATCTGGCGATCCGGCAGCGGATCCGCACGATCCAGGATGTCAGCGAGGCGGACTGCGTCTATCTGCTCGGCTTGGATCCGGTGGACAATACTGCGATCTATATCGTGGATGCTGCCTATGGTGACGAGAATGTCCCGCCGGTGAGCTTTGACAATCTCGACGAGTTCAACTATGAGAATGTGCAGGATCCGGAGAAGGGGCTCCCGGCGTTTGTCTCCGATACGCCGGAATATGGCTGGCAGGTGTCGGCTGCGGCACCGATCCACAACAGTAAGGGCGAAGTCGTATGCTATGCTGCGGTGGATTTCAGCATGAACGAGGTACGACAGGTAGCGACCAGAACGCAGATGGTGCTGACCGGGCTCCAGCTTCTGCTGACGGCGGTGATCTGTGTGCTGGCGATCTTCCTTGTCAGAAAACATATCGTCAAGCCCATCAACATGCTCACGGAGGCTGCCGGACGGTATGTATCCAGCAAGACGACCGAAAAGCGGCATGTGTTCGATTCGCTGGAGATCAAAACGGGCGATGAGATCGAAGCGCTGCTGCATTCGATGGTGCATATGGAAGCGGACATCGACAAGTATATCGACTACCTGACCCGCACGCAGGAACAGCTCATCAGTGTCCGTCAGAAGGCGGATGACATGCATGAGCTTGCGCATATGGATGCACTGACGGGCATCCGGAACAAGCTCGCCTACGATAAGGAGATCGAGCGGATCGACAGCGAGATCCAGGAGGGTCTGACGACGTTCGGCATCGCCATGATCGACCTGAATGATCTGAAGGCGATCAATGACAGCTACGGACATGAGTGCGGCAACGGATCCATCCGCAGCCTGAGCCGGCTGATCTGCGATGTGTTCGTGCATTCGCCGGTGTTCCGCATCGGCGGCGATGAATTTGCCGTGATCCTGAAAAACCATGACTATCAGCATATCGAAGAGCTCGAAGCGGAGTTCAACCGCAGGATGGAACAGAACTCGGCGGATGAGACTTTGCAGCCGTGGGAGCGCATCTCTGCGGCATTCGGCTATGCGCTGTTCGATGCGGAGGATGACCTCTATTCGGACGATGTATTCAAGCGTGCCGATCGGAACATGTACGAGCGGAAGACTGCAATGAAAGCTGAGCATCAGCAGGCGTGAGCCGCTTTGCAAAACGAGACTTGACGTATCATCCAAAATGTGCTATACTCAAAAGCAGAAAAGCTCATGCTTTGAGAAATAAGGAGGAGATACATCATGATCGAAGAATCTATCACTGCTCTGGAACAGAGCGCACAGACCGGCGATGCGAGCAATGTCGTGCTCTGGATCGTGATCGGTGCCATCGCTGTTGTGCTGATCGTGGCGTCGGCGGTGATGTCCGTGGTCGGCAAGAAAAAGAAAGAGGACGACCAGCCGCAGAAGAAGGATGACGACAAGTAATTGTTAGTCCTGCACAAATATTCAGACTCGCACGCCGAAAACTTTGGCGTGCGATCTTTTCTCTCCCTCTTGCAATGACCAGAAATATATGGTATAATATAAAAGATTTCGCACGCTCGTGATTCCGTGGCGTGGTGCCCGGACCACAACCGGGTTGTCGGACGGACAACGGGCGGAGGATCCATAAGGCGCTATGAAAAGCGACCAAAAACCAAACATTTTTTAGGAGGAACTACAAATGAGCGTAGTATCTATGAAGCAGCTGCTGGAAGCAGGCGTACACTTCGGTCATCAGACCAGACGTTGGAACCCGAAAATGGCTCCTTACATCTTCACCGAGAGAAACGGTATCTATATCATCGATCTCCAGAAGACTGTAAAGAAGCTCGAGGAGGCTTATCTCTTCGTTCGTGAAATCTCTGCTGAGGGCAAGGAAGTGCTGTTCGTCGGCACCAAGAAGCAGGCAAGCGATTCCATCCGTGAGGAAGCTACCCGTGCAGGCGCACACTATGTCAACGCACGTTGGCTGGGCGGCATGATGACCAACTTCAAGACCATCCAGAGACGTATCCAGAGACTGGAGCAGCTCCATCAGATGGCTGAGGACGGCACCTTCGCTCTGCTGCCGAAGAAGGAAGTTGTCAAGCTGAACCTCGAGATCGAGCGTCTGGAAAAGTTCATGGGCGGTATCAAGAACATGAAGAAGCTCCCGGGTGCGCTGTTCATCGTTGACCCCCGCAAGGAGAAGATCGCTGTAGCAGAGGCTAAGAAGCTGAACATCCCGATCGTTGCGATCGTTGATACCAACTGTGATCCGGACGAGGTGGATTATGTGATCCCGGGCAATGACGACGCTATCCGTGCCGTCAAGCTGATCGCCGGCACCATCGCAAACGCTATCATCGAGGGCAGACAGGGCGCAGACGAGACTGCTGCCGAGGAAGCTGCCGCTGCTGCGGATGAGGCTGCTGAAGAGGCTGCTGAGTAATTGACTTTATAACTCCGGATATGCTCCGGAACCGGGCGTGGGGCAGCGTCACCACATGCCCATTCTTAAAAATACAAGATAGAAAGAGTGATTTCAAATGGCTAAAATTTCTGTTCAGGAGATCAATGAGCTGCGTCAGATGACCGGTGCCGGCATGATGGACTGCAAGAAGGCACTGACTGAGGCAGACGGCAATATGGATGAGGCTGTCAAGATCCTGCGTGAGAAGGGTCTGGCTACCCAGGCTAAGAAGGCTGGCAGAGTTGCTGCCGAGGGTCTGGCTCTCGCAGTTGTGAACGATGACAACACCGTTGGCGCTGTTGTTGAGGTCAACATCGAGACCGACTTCGCTGCCAAGAACCCGAAGTTCAAGGAGTTCGTTGAGAACGTTGCAAAGACCGTTATCGCACAGGATCCGGCTGATGTGGATGCTCTGAATGCATGCACCATCGAGGGCGGCGACAAGACCGTTGCCGAGGAGCTCCAGGAGCTGTTCCTCTCCATCCGTGAGAACATGAAGATCCGCCGCTTCGCTCGTCTGACCGGCGATGCTGTTGTTCCGTATATCCACCAGGGCGGTCTCGCAGGTGCGCTCGTATCCGCTAAGACCACCGCAGGCGCTGCTCCGGCAGTCCTCGAGGCTCTGAAGGATTGCGATTTCCAGGTTGCTGCTATGCATCCGGAGTACCTGAACCGTGAGGACGTTCCGCAGTCTCGTGTTGACGAGGAGAAGGAAGTTATCCTCAAGCAGATGGAAGAGGATCCGAAGCTCGCTTCCAAGCCGGAGCAGGCTAAGGTAAAGATCGCTGAGGGCAAGATCGGCAAGCTGTATTCCGAGATCTGCCTGATGGAGCAGGCTTTTGTCAAGGAGAACAAGATGACTGTCAAGCAGTATGTTGACTCCAAGGCAAAGGAGGCTGGCGCACCGATCGAGGTGACCGGTTTCGTATGCTTCGAGCTCGGCGAGGGCATTGAGAAGAAGGCTGACGATTTCGCTGCTGAAGTAGCAAGCATGATCGGCTGAGTCTGGATAATTGCTGCACAAAGCCGGCAGAGTCCCTGCCGGCTTTTTCAGTATTACCGGTGAAATATCCGATGATTTTCTCACTTTTCCTCCATAAGAAGCGTGTTTCTGAAAATCCCCGGATATTTTTCCGGAAATCACTTGCAAAATAGCTCCGAGTGTGGTATAATACAAATTGAATGTAAAGAGGGAAGGAGAACGCCCAATGAGTACGAAAACCAAAGCCAAAAAGGGAAAATCAGTATTCGTCGTGATCGCCGTGATCTTGATGCTGATGCTGATCGGTGTGACAGTCACTGCCAACGTGATCTTCTCCGGTGATTCCGTGCCGATGGTCGGCGGGTATTATCTGTATCTGAACGATTCGGCAGACATGGCGCCGGATATCCCTGAAAAATCTCTGGTATTTGCCAAGCAGGCACCTGTCCGTTCGAGCGCTGCGAGCACGACAAGCATTGCGCAGGGAAACAAGGTGCTGTGCTATCTGCCTGACGGCAATTTAGCGCCCCGTGTCATCTATGATCTGACGATGGATGCAAGCGGCGAGACCGTTTACTATCCTGCCACGATCGCAGGCGGGGAGGAGTCGCTGAGCATCCCCCGCAGCAATATCATTGCGCTCTGCACCTGGGCGAGCGAGGATCTGTACAGCTTTGTGACCTTTGCAACGTCTGTGCCCGGTCTGATGCTGCTGCTCGTGGTACCGTGCATCATCCTGATCGCACTGCTGCTGGTGAAGATCGCCAGAAGCGGCAAGGAGGAGCTTGACGAGGATGACTTCTTCTTCGACGAATCCGAGGTAGAGCCCATCGTGAAGAAGCCGGCAAAGTCCAAGAAGGCACCGCTGTTTGACCCCGAGGAATCCACCGGCGAGGATGATACGCTCGAAAAGAAGAAGAGCTCTATCTCCGAGCATTTTTCCGCAAAGCCTGTCAACGAAAATTCCCCGTACCAGAAGGCTGTACAGGAGCGCACCATGAAGTTCAAGGCGCCCCAGCAGGAGGATCTGGAACGTGCCAAGCAGGAGGAAGAGGACCGCAAGAAGGGCAAGTCTCCCGCACGTCCCGGCGGTACGCAGGTATTTACCCCCTCTGAGGTAGAGGAGGCTGCCAAGCCTGTACGCCGTGCAAAGCAGGGCGGTACCAAGCGTCCGGCACCTGCTCCGCAGGAGGATGAGGCTCCGAAGCCGTTCAAGCTGAACATGGCATCCGAGGATCCGGCACCCAAGCCGAAGCGCAGCGCCGCACCCAAGGAGGACGAGCCCGCACCGAAGCCTGCCCGTAAGCCGTTCAAGGTGACCATCCCGGATGATGATCCCGCACCGGCTCCGGCACTCAAGGCAGAGCCCGCACCGGCACCCAAGCCGGAACCGGCACCGGCTCCCGCTCCGAAGGCATCCGAGCCGTCGCACTTCTCTTCCCCGAATATCGACGATATTCTCAGCTCGACCTACCGTGCTGCATCGAGCAAGGGCAAGACAAGCTCCGACATCGCCTCCTCCGGCTCGATCGACGATCTGATCGCCGTTCTCGAAAACGAGAGAAAGAAGCTCTAAAAACAACAGCTGCTGCATCCCAGGATGCGGCAGCTTTTTTGTGCTGTTTCTGTGAACATCTATGCACATAGCTTGACATGATTTGTGAAATGTGTTATAATTGTGAGTGATGCAACACCCAAAACGAAACCAAGGGAGGTCAGTCCATGAATACACGTATGACAGAGGAAGAGCTGCTGCAAGGCTTTTCCAAGGCTTTGCAGGAGGGGCACATCTTTGTGTGCTATCAGCCGAAGGTGAACCATGCCACGGGCAGAATGATCGGCGCAGAGGCGCTGATGCGGTGGCAGGATCCGGAGCACGGGATGCAGTACCCGTCGGATTTCATTCCCGTGCTGGAGCAGCATGATCTCATCAACAAGGCTGACCTTGCCATCTTTGAGCAGGTCTGCCGGTTCCAGCGCAGATGCCTTGACGAGGATGTCAAGCCTGTGCCGATCTCCGTCAACATGTCCCGCTACGACATCTTCCGGAACAATTACCTCGACGAGATCGAGGTCATCCGCAAGAAGTACGACATCCCCGTGAAGCTTCTGCATGTGGAGATCACGGAGTCCTCCGCCATCGGGGGCATGGAGCTCGTTTCCGACGTGCTCCAGAAGCTCCACGCCATCGGCTATGTGGTTGAGATGGATGATTTTGGCAGTGGCTATTCCTCGCTGAATGTCCTGAAAGACCTGGCGGTGGACGTCATCAAGCTCGATATGCGCTTCCTCAGCGGCAACATCGGCGGACGGGGCGGAACGATCATCAGCTCGATGGTGCAGATGACCAAGTGGCTCGGTACACCTGCCGTGGCAGAGGGCGTGGAGACGATCGAGCAGGCGGATTATATGAAGAGCATCGGCTGCTGCTATGTACAGGGCTATCTTTACTCCAAGCCCGTGCCGGAGGATGAATTTATCCGCAAGATCGTGCAGTATGAGCAGGAGCCGATGGTTCAGTCGATGGATCTCATCAGCGTCATGGATGCCGGGAAGTTCTGGGATCCCAATTCGATGGAGACGCTCATTTTCAACAACTATGTCGGCGGTGCGGCGATCTTCTCGTTCCAGAACTGTCACATGGAGATCCTGCGTGTCAACCAGAAGTATATCAAAGAGATCGGCATGAACCTCACCGAGAAGGAGATCCTGCGCATGGATCCCTGCGATATGCTCGATGACGAGAACAAGCGCATCTATCAGGATGCCTTGCAGCGGGCGATCGAGACCGGTGAGGAACAGACCTGTGAAACATGGCGGAAGATCTGCTCCAAGACCTGCGGGGAGGACAAGATCTGCATCCGGAGCTTTATCCGCATGATCGGCAAGGCGGGCGACCAGTACCTGTTCTATGCGATGGTACAGAACGTCACCGCCGAGAAGAAGCGTTATGAGGATCTGTATGACAGCGAGCGGCGTTTCCGGTATGCGATCGAGCAGGTGAATGTCTATGCGTGGGAATACTACTTTGCGACGAAGCAGATGCGCCCGTGCTTCCGCTGCATGAGAGACCTGCATCTGCCGCCGGTGGTGGAGAATTACCCGGATTCGGCATTTGAGTGCGGCATCTTCCCGATGGATTACTACGACATGTACCATGAGATGCTCCGGAAGCTCGAAAACGGCGAGAAGGAGGTCGAGGCGGTCATCCCCCTCACGGTGGGCAGGATCCCGTTCCGTGTGCGCTATACCACGGAATTTGACGAGACCGGCAGACCCCTGAAAGCATACGGCTCGGCTGCGCTCATCATCGACGAGACGGAGCAAAAAGAAGGCGCATAACGTAACAAACCCGCTGCAAATTATGCAGCGGGTCTGCTGTTTTGGTTATATCTTCGCAAACGTCGGGGGGGAGGTGACGTGCGAGGATAGGTGTGATAATTTGCAGATCGCTCTGCATCAGACATTTCTGTCTGGTATGCGGAGGGAGCGCAGTTCCCGCCGCATTATCCCACGACAGCAGCCTCACCTGTGCCCACACACACAGTTTCCTTCAAAGGCTGGCTTAATCGTTTTCGACTCATTTCATGTATTTATTATAAACGATTGACAAAAGAATTGCAATGATGTATAATACAGGATAGATGATGAAAAATAAAAAATCGGGGTGATAGTTTTGCTCTTACATCATGTTGGCTATGACCATGTCCACGATGCCGATTTCCGCATCGACCGACCGGACGGGAGCGGTGACTGGCTGCTGCTGATCCTCAAAAGCGAGTCGCTGTTCATGCTGGGCGGCAAGGAGGTCTATGTGCCGGAAAACTCGATGATCGTCTACCCGGAGGGGATGCCGCAGTTCTATCGCTGTATGCCGCAGCACAGCTTTGCGAATGACTGGCTGCATTTTGCGTTTGAGCCCGGGGAGCAGGAACGCTTCGATTCCCTCGACATCCCGGCAGGGAAGCCAGAGCCGATGGGGAATGTATCGTTCCTGAGCTACTGCATGAAGATGATCTCGGAGGAGAATGCTGCACGGCAGCGGAACAGTGCCGGGAACCTACAGCTCTGGTTCTGGCTGCTGCTGAACCGCATCAGCGACATGCTCCATCAGACCGAGACCGTCCGCACAGATCTGACCTATGAGATGCTGCTGACGATCCGCAGCAAGATCTATACGGAGCCGTATGTACAGCGCACGGTGGAATGGTCGTCCCACGAGGTGCGCATGAGCCGCACGGCGTTCCAGTACTATTATAAGAAGTACTTCGGGGTGACATTCATGCAGGATCTCATCAACGCCCGCATTGCTTTTGCGCAGATGCTGCTGACGACCACAGACATGACCGTCCGGGACATTGCCTACAAATCCGGCTACCGGAGCTATGAGCATTTTGCAAGGCAGTTTCACGAGCACTGCGGCTGCACGCCGCTTGCTTACAGGAATGCGGCGGAGAAGGGCTGAGCCCAATAATTTCACAAAAACTTGACAAGAATTGTAGAGCATAGTATAATAGTAGTATTATCATGCACCAAAAGCTTACTATAAAGGAGAGGTCTGCAATGACTGATAGATATACCAAATGGACATCCGTGTGGGGAAATGCGATCTCCATCCGTATGCGGCGCCCGGAGAACTACGGACGCCATCTGACGCTGCGCTATCCGGTGACGATGCTGCTGAACGGCGACGCACTGCGCATCACGCTCGACAACTTCTGCGGCAATGAGCCTGTGACCGTCAGCTATGTGACCGTTGCACGGGTCGAGCATGGCTCCACCGTAGAGCTGAGCAGCATCCGCCGTCTGACCTTTGACGGCAGCGAGGCAGTGACCATCCAGCCCGGTGAGCGTGTGAAGAGCGATCCGCTGCCGTATCGCATCGAGCGGGGCGAGAAGCTGGCGGTGAGCCTGTATTTTGCCGACTTCACAGAGCTGCGTTCTGCGGTCAGCATCACGGGACCGCTCTCGGGGGGCTATTTTGCCACGGGCGATTTTGCGGACTGCCCTGAGCTGCCGGAGGATCTGTCCAACAAGACGAATGTCTACTATTTCCTGAGCGATGTGGAAGTGCAGGCTGACGAGGCGTCCCGCACGATCATCTGCTACGGCGATTCCATCACGGCACAGGCATGGCCGGACTATCTCATCAAGCGCCTGCTCCGGCAGGAGAACGGGCATACAGCCGCCGTGCGCAAGGCAGCGAGCGGCACACGCATCCTGCGGCAGTATGACTGCATCACCTATGATTCCTATGGCTTGAAGGGTGCGACCCGCTTCCCGCACGAGATCGAGGTCGCCGGTGCGGATACCATCATCATCCAGCATGGCATCAACGACATCATCCACCCGGTCGGCACCGATGTCAACCCGTTCCGTCCTTGGAGCGACCTGCCGACGGCGGAGGAGATGATCGACGGTCTGCGGCGTTACATTGCAATGGCGAAGGATCATAAGCTGAAGGTGTACCTCGGGACGCTCCTGCCGATCGAGGGTTGGCGGACCTATGCGAAGTTCCGTGACGACCTCCGCTGCGAAGTCAATGACTGGATGCGGACGACCAAGGAAGCGGACGGCTGTATTGATTTCGATGCGGCGGTGCGGGATCCGGAGAGACCGTCGGCGTTTGCCAAGGGCTTTGACAGCGGCGACCATCTGCATCCGAGCAATGCTGCCTACCAGCGCATGGCGGAGGCAGTCCCGGAGGCGCTTCTGCGGTAAAACTGACCTATCGTATCCAAAACTATAACTTTGTGGAATTAGCTTGACAAAGGAGGTTATTTGTGATAGAATAATAAAGCAGTCCAAACGAGGCTGTAAGGAAAATGCGAGTGTGCTGGAATTGGCAGACAGGCTAGCTTGAGGTGCTAGTGTTGGAAACGACGTGTGGGTTCAAGTCCCGTCACTCGCACCATTTTCCTTTTTTATATGTCTGGAAAGATGGCTGAGCTGGTCTAAGGCGCACGACTGGAAATCGTGTGTGCGTTAATAGCGCACCGAGGGTTCGAATCCCTCTCTTTCCGCCAAGAAAACCCCGGAATTTCACGATTCCGGGGCTCTTTGTTTTTCTCTGAATTGTGCCTGTTTTTGGTCTCACAATCATAAGTACGACACCAGGTACGACACCTGTACCCAAAAACAAACCACCCGCCCGGTTGAACGATACCCGGGCGGGTTTTGGCTTGTTGCGTATTCCATTACTTGCCTCCATATGTTTCGTTGATAAACTGCATAAATCCGTCCTCAGTATCCGGATAGTTACCTGCGCCCTTCGCAGCGCACCATGTTAGGTATCGCTGCACCTCGCTGGCTGTGATGCCGGGGATGTACGGGAGAGACGTTTCGGGTTCGGGCTTTGTAAAACCGTTATTGCCAGCTTCCTTGATCGCTGTCGGGAAGTCCACATAGCTCGTGTCAAGATCCACA
>JAIKWY010000016.1 GCA_024684395.1 Oscillospiraceae bacterium | reverse complement strand
GATATCGCAGTTGAGGTCAGCCGCATCGCCGCAGCCCCATTCTGCGTACTGGTCAACGCCGTCCTGTGCTTTGCTGTTCACGCCGATGTCCTGACGGTTGCACTTGACGACCTCATAGTAAACGTACTGGTTGAAGTCGATGTTCCTGACCTCGTTGCCGTTCTTGTCGGTGGTGTAGGAGACGATGTCCGCCTCGTCTACGATGTAGAGGGGGATGGGGGTGAAGGTGCGGTTGTAATACTTGTAGAGCTGGTAGCCCTTCATGGCTCCTGCCGCAAGCATCAGTGCGCCGCCGATGCCCATGATCCAGCGTCCTGCGCTGCTCATTTTTGCGGCCTGATCGGCACCTGCCTCCGCCTCCGAAGCATTTTTTCTAAGAAGGGCATATTCTGACTGCTTTCCTTGCAGCTCATTCTGCAGCTGAGTGATCTTTAAGGCGTTATCTCCGCGGATACGGAGCAAATTCGCCTCTACAGTTTGTTTGTCGATCTGCAGTCCTTTCACTGACTCAAGGAAGAAGTTCTCCATTTTGTTAATGTTTGCGACCTTATCCGGATAACTTATCTTAAATTGATTGATCTCGATCAGCAGATCTGCCGCATCCTTCTGGAACACAGCAGCATCCTTCGCAAGACCGGCAGCGATGTTCCCGCAATACTTGTAGAGCACGCCGCCGGTGACGAGACCGATGACACCAACACCGATACCGACATAGGAGAGCATCGAGATCATGCCATAATTATCCCAGAGGTCACCGTAGGGATCGGAGCGGCTCTTCTCCATCAGCGCTCTGCTCGTCAGCGCGACGCCATCACGGAAGATCGTGCGGTTCGAGCCGGTGTAGATGGAGATCTGGTCAAGATCGACATACTCCTGCGGCAGACTGGACATCTGATCCCGAAACGCCTGTTCATCGTCATATCCCAGCAGCAGGAGCGAGTCGAACGAAACAAGACGCAGACCGGCACGCTGTCCGTCCGAGAGTGCCAGCGCGAACGGCAGGAAATTCGCCGTATCCTCGATGAAGCTCCCGGCATCCTCCAGATCCGCCGTATAGAAGTCCAGGAGCGTATCGCCCCAGTCGCCTGCATACGGAGTGAGCGCCGCTACATCGTAGATATGGGAGACATTCGTATACTTCGCGGAAACGTCGTTATACAGAGCCTCGTCCTTCTTCTCCAGCTCCTCGAAATAGGCACTGATGCGGGCGGCATATGCTTCCTCCGTCTCGCCGTCATCGACCCACAGTCCGTTTGCGTCCTTGTATGCTCGATACCAGAGGAACTGCGAACGGATGGTGTCATACTGTGCAGCGATGGTGGACGCCGCATCGCCGTATTTCAACATGACCAGCGACTCCGCGGCGGAATCACTGAGGCTCGCGCTGCCATCGGCATAGAGCTCCGCAAGCTCGTGCATCGGCAGACCGGAGATATTCGTCAGACGCTCCAGCCACGGCTCCTCGCCCGTATCCGCAGCCATGACCAGCGCCTGTTCCACGGCCAGGAGCGCGGGGCCGGAGCTTTCGAGGATGATCTGCTGGAGATCGCCGTACTTGACCTGCTCGTTCTTGGACAGTGCATCGTACTTGTCCTCGCCCAGCTCCCGGCGGGTAGTGTTCAGGAACAGATCGCCCAGCGGCATCCCGGTGTCGTTGACGGCATACTGCCCGTCGATCTCGCCGTCATAGAACTTGTTGAGCATATCGTATGCAAGCTCTGCTCTTGCCTTGCCGGCGGGGGAGCCATCGCCCTTGTAGTTGGCACGGTACTCCTCGATGACAGGCATGAAGCTGTCGACGAACTCGTCGATGTCGGCCTTCTTCTCCTCGAGCAGCTTCTGATAGTCGTCGAAGCTGTAGCCCATGTACCCCTCGGTGCCCATGTTCATGACTGCCATGTCCGTGACGGCGGCGTTCGGGTCATTCGTGCGCTTGACGCCCATCACAGCGGCGACTTTTTCATCCTTTCCGGCATTGAAGTTTCCCTCCACCGGCTCCCAGCCGTGGGACGTGAGCCAGCTTTTGGCCTTGTCCTCCGTGCTGCCGTAGGCGATGAACACCTCGCTGATGTACTTCCCGGTGTCAGCCGCAGCAGCCTTGATCGCCCCGACCGGTGTAGTCAGGAGCATGGTACAGGTCAGGACTGCGGAAAGGACCCTTGACTTGAGTGAGTGTTTCATAGGGAGCCCTCCTTCTATTTGTTATTATATCTATTATACCATATATGAAACGAAAAAACCATTGCCAGATTGGCAATGAACAGCGAAGCTCCCCCTGCATGAGGAGGAGCTTCAGATAAAGATGAAAATATTAAGCAACAGCCGGAGTCTCAGGCACATCCTTGCGCTTTTTTGTCGCAAACATGACAACCGATGCGCCGAGTATACCGACTGCCAGACCGCCGATACCTGCGAGGGCAAGCTGACCGGTGGTGAAAGAAGAGGCGGTGTAGGCATTGGAATCGGTATCCCAGAAGAAGTATACGCCGTTCATGTCGTTGTCATAGGCATAAGCCTCATCGCCGAGATCCACT
>JAIKWY010000192.1 GCA_024684395.1 Oscillospiraceae bacterium | reverse complement strand
ATGCTAGGATACAACATAGGTCAGTCCTCCTTTTTACTCGTCACATTGTTTCCATTGCTTCGAGCAAGGGGACGGAGGGTTCAGCACCCGGATCCTTTGGTGCTTCTCTGTTCCTTTGTTCTGATTATATTATAGCACTGCAAATTAGCACTGTCAAGAGGAGAGTGCTAACTTTCACACAGTTTTTACTATTTTGACAGGATTGTCACAATGGGCAGGATGTATCAGTTCCAGCCACGTTTTTATCCGGTGAAGAAAATGCCACATGCTGTCTGAACGATTGCAGTAGGATGCGGAATCAGGCTTGCTTTTTCAGGCTTTGTGCTGTATAATAGTGATAATGGATGCAACGAGTCTAGACAATTCCTATGTGCCCAAAGGAGATAACATATGTTTTCAAAACCAATCATCGAATTAAAATATTCAAACACCAATACATATCTGATCAAGGGCAAGAAGGGGTGTTTGCTGTTTGATACAGGCTGGGCGGGATCTTTCCCTCAGCTTTGTCGGGTACTGGGTGAGAACAAACTGAAATTGCAGGACATAAGTTACCTGCTGATTTCTCACTTTCACCCTGACCATATGGGCATAGCGCAGGAAATTGCAAACAGCGGTGTTACAATAGCTGTAGCTGATGTTCAAGCAGCATATATCCACAACAGTGACCATATTTTTGCTAAGGAAAAGAATTCGGATTTTGTCCCGATCGACGACAGTTCGATCAGGGTGGTAAAGGTTTCAGAGAGCATGAGTTTTCTGGCAGAACTTGGTATCAGCGGTGAAATCATACATACTCCCGGACACAGTGATGACAGTATCTCACTTTGGCTGGAAAAGGAAAGGGCGCTTTTTGTAGGTGATCTGAATCCGCTTTACGAACTCGAAATGCACAAGGGTACGCAGATAGAGGAAAGCTGGAACATACTTTTGAAACTTGACCCGAAGATCGTGTATTACGGTCATGCTATGTATGCGAAGCTTACAGGAAAAGATGCACAGTTTAAGCAAAAGCCTGATAATACACTCACTTATGCACTGGTAAAAAAGATCATGAAACTCATCGACAAGGGCTACGACGATGTCATGATCCAGCAGAAAACAGGTGCAGACAAGGATTTTATTCAGGACGTAGCAAGAATGTACCTGACACATCAGAATGTCAGTGTACAGGGTATTCTTGACAGGATCGAGATCAAGGGAAAGTGAGTATAAAATATAAATACGTGATCATACAAACTGCAGAAACATAAAAAATAACATAGTTTCTGAATTTGATCAGATAGGAGAACACAATGGTTACAGTCACAATCGAAAACAACGAATTCAAATTCCACGGCACATTCGACTGCGGTTATGCAGGACTCTACCGTGATAATCAGATTTTCTTCTATGGCGAACCGGATTATATCCGTGGTGAAGGATTGCAAGGCAAAGACCTGTCCGCATGCTCGGATGAAGAGCTTGCGGCGGAAATAGCTGCATTCTACAATGCGGCAGAAGCTCATGTACAGGCGCATATTCAGCAGTTCAATGATGCGTTCCTTTACAAGCTTTTTGACGCTTTCGAAGGCTGCGGGTATCCGTTCTGGGAATATCCGGAGATGGTGAATCCGGCATTCCTGCAGGCGCATCCTGATTTTGACCTTGAGGACTCCTATGACGGCGAAGAATTCTCAGACCCTGTTTTCATCCCTGAAAATGCCGGACACATGGAAATGGTACAGAGGAAAGAGTATCCGATGTTCAATTTTGAATATTACCTCTCTCATCTGACACTTCATAATATTTCCGTTGAAAATGATGGCTGGATCTCTTTTGAAATTTCCGATGCAATGGATTATCTCTGTCATCTCATTGGCGTTGTCAAACCTGATTTCAGCTACCACGACTGGAACAACGGATAAAATGAAGCATAACAAAGCCCCGCACCGTTGAATCAACAGTTTTGTAACAAAAACACGCCTCATGGCACATACTAATAAAACGGATACACGGAGGTATCAACGCTAATGACACAAGGGATCATGAACCAGCAGCTGAATCAACAAGGTCAAGCCCTATATAACTACTGCAAATTAAAGCGTTCGCACAAGTTTGTACCCATCGCCATTGTGGTGACTGTTCTTCTGTGGGTGCTGATAACGCTTCTCGTTGCGACTGTCACGCCTCTTTTGACGGCTGTGTTCATAGGCGGCTTAATGGGTGGTCTGTTTGGATTTTTGTGTTGGTATGTCAACAAACAGCAAACAGGAACCACCACAAGGCTAGACTACTACCTTGCCGCTGACGGCGGACAGGGATTATTCAGCGACTTTGCCGTTGCACAGCCCTTTGAGGACGACCAGTTCCGGCTTGGCAGACAATATCTGTTTATCAAAAACAGTACTGTGCTCAGGCTTGACAGCATTTACGACATCGTAAGGATAAACACGAATGCGGGAATTTATCTGACCGTTAAAGCAAAAGATGAACACGGCAGCATCGCATATCCTCTTTGCAAGGTACATCTGCTAAGCGCCTCTGAAGAGTTCGATGAAATCCGTAAAGCCGTGTTGCAAGGGCGTGGCTGAGCACATTCTGCTTTTCGATAAAGGCGTTGTTGAGGTAGCTGCCGTCCATGCCTGCTATGGGATTCTGAAATTATGAGGTAAGATATCATGGATATGAAATCGAGTATTGATGCTACGAGAAAGGGCTTTGAGGAAAGCTTCGCATCGGGAGATTTCTATGACCGACAGACGCAGGATACAGCGCATCTTATAAGGATTCTGTCATTTATCAATATTGAGGATGGCATGAAACTGCTTGACCTCGGAACAGGCAGCGGCTATCTTTCTTTTCCGATTGCAAAAAATCATCCGGGCTGTGATGTGGCAGGACTGGACATTGTAAGCACGGCACTGGAAGCGAACCGTACAAGAGCCAGAAAAGAGGGTATTCCAAATTTGTCATTTGTATGCTATGACGGGATCGACTTTCCGTTTGAAGCAGGGATGTTTGATCTGGTCGTAACCAGATATGCGCTTCATCATTTTCCCGACATTGAACACAGTATCAGCGAAGTCAACAGAGTACTGAAACCAGGAGGTAAGCTGTTTATTTCCGACCCGTGTCCGAATGCATGTGATACGGAACGTTTTGTGGATGACTATATGCAGCTCAAAAAAGACGGGCACATCAAGTTCTACACAATGGAAGAATGGAAAGACATCTGCGGCAGACATGGACTTGCATTCGCAGACAGCTTTCAAAGCAGTATCCGCTTTCCAAAGAAAAAGGACACGGCTGTCGGATTTGAGGCTGTTCTGCGCCGCCACAATAAGACAGTAATCGCAAGCTACGACCTCGCTGAAACGGACACGGAATTGTACATCACAGAGCAGGTCAATAACCTTTTGTTTGTGAAGGAGAAGTAAGATGAGCATCAGACAGACACAGAAATCATACTTTGCTATCGTAAAGAAAATCACACAACCACCGATCCAAGCGATACAAGGGAGATATCAACGCTAATGTCACAATTGAACCTATCTGACCGTTAAAGTGAAGGATGAGAAAGGCAGCATCTCATATCCGCTTTGCAGGGTACATCTGCTGAGCGCCTCTGCAGAGATCGATGAAATCCGTAAAGCCGTGTTGCAAGGACGTTTCTGAGCACAAAAAGACCTCTGCCATCTCGGAGGTGTCATATAACCGGATTTCAGCTTCCAAGACTAAAACAACAAAAAAGCCCCCTCACCAAGCAGGAAAAATTGCTTCCTACCTGATGAGGGGTTCATCGTTCTTTATTTACTTCTCAACCGAAACCGTCACACCTGATTTGAACGCAAACAGCAGATTGTCCGGAAATACCGTCACACGCTCCAGTCGCTTTGGGGTTCGTCGGCAACTACGCCCCTCGTGGACTTCCACCACAGACTGACAGCATTTCGCTTATTGTTTCATGTGCTTTTATTCGGGTTTCTGCATTCATGGTGATTTTCTCCTTATCGTCAGGCTCATTTTTGTACTACCTCAATGGGAAGATAGGTGTCCTCGCCATAGCTGTCGCTAATGATCTTGACTCCATGAAGATAGCAGCTATGCCCTTCGCTGCAAAATCTTTTTCCTGACGGTACTCACAATCATCATTCAGGTATTTGAAATAATCCGCCTTGCTGTTGACTTTCAGATAGGCTTCCTTCTGATGCCGAAAGCACTGCATCGTTCCGAAATCATCATTGCCAAAGGGCGAATAATCGGCATACTGACAGGTCAGACAGCATTTCAGGGCATAGTCCTGTGCCATCTGTCTGCAGATATCGAGCAGGGCATCCTCAAAACACAATGTCTTTTTGGCACTGCTGTACACAGTGCCGTCTATCTGCAGTGAAACATCATGGACATGCACATCATCATGATAAACACGTTCCTCTCCGCAGTACCACCTTGCCTGTACCTGCTCCGGGTCATGTTCCTGAAACGCAAAGGCGATATGGATCATCCCCTGCAGTTCACAGCCGTCACATTTCCGGACAACACGCACGGGGATCTCAGTCGCCATCGCATAGCGCTGCAGTGTATACCAGAAAGATACTTCATTGCCGCCGATCTCGAATCCGCCTGCTTTCAGGATATGGAATTTCCTGCAGACCTCCTCCAGATCCGATCCCACGGCCGGCAGAAAGTCGCCAAGGCTCGTCCCCCGGAACGTGATCCCGTCCAGGGTGAAGGAAAGCGGATCGGCTGCATATTCCTTTTCAGTGTTGATGATGTCGATCTGTGCATCATGCACCGGATCTTTGTAATGGGCTTTCCAGACTTGCATAGTTCCTCCTGATACTCCGGGCAGAATGCCGTCACGAATGCCTGTTCCGGTATTCCGTTGGGGTGACACCGGTTTTATCTTTGAATTGCCGCATGAAATGGGTGTCATTCCGGTAGCCGCACGCTTCTGCGATCTCCGTAATGCGCAGGTCTGTCGTGGTCAGCAGCTCCTGTGCCATATGGATACGGGCTTCGATCAGATCTTCGATATAACTGATGCCGAAATGCTCTTTATACAGCTTCTGAACATAGTTCTTGCTGATGTTCAGCCGCCTTGCGATCTCGCCAAGATTCCAGCTCAGCTCCGGTGCCTTGTGCAGCTCACGCCGGATCTTCTTCAGTTCATGGATCCCGGTAAAGCCGGTTCCCTTCGGTTGGGTGCTGAGTCTGTCCATAAGCTCGGACAGGCATTGCTCCGCCGGTGACCTGCAGATGCCGCAGATGTAATACGGCTCCGGCAGAAATGCTTCAGCCGTGCCCTCCTGCATTTTCCGGATGAGCACCTCAAGCTGTATCATTATTTCCTCCGCCCGGCGTTCCGGCGTTTCTTTTCCGGACAGCGGGAACACGACGGCAAAGGTCCGCTTGTCCAGGCGTGCGGTCTGAAGATGCTTTCCGGACAGCAGACGGATCGCATTGGCAAGCAGCAGCTCCGTCTGCATGACCTTATCTGAGAATGTAGAGCTGCTCCGGACATTGACCGCCGGTGTCAGTTTATCGATCGTAACAAGCATGATGCCGGTTCTGGAGGATTGCACCTCCTGTTTTTCGAGATACAGCAGCAAGCCTTTTTTGCTGAGCATATCGGTCATTTTGTCATAGAGGGAGGCTTCCTCGATCTTCCGCTGCAGATATTCCGCATAGCGCTTATGGCGCAGCATCCGCAGACCGTTTGCAACGGCGCTCATCATATTGAACAGCATGACGGATACCGAAAAATCAGCGGCATTCGCATAGGCAAGCCCGCAGTAGCCAAATACCTGCGAAGAAGCGTGGAGCGAAAGTACAAACAGCAGCACCGGCTCATGCGGCTGTGAGAGCATCGGAACGATCTCGGCAGTCGGGAAAAGGCCGCCGTTTCTGCCGTCCTGCCACGCATCCTTGGCGAGGACACAGAGCATCTGCTTAGGGAAGGATTTCTTCCGGATCATGTCGGGCTGCTCCGGCGCAGCGTCCCAGTCTGGATACAAGCACCAGAACATGGACTGATAGCCTTTCAGCGTATGGGCGATCTGATCGATCACACTGGTCAGCTCCCCGAGCGTTTCCACATCGGATGCCTTGGTGATATAATCTGAATGGATGCGCATATCGAGCATTTCGGTCGCTTCGGCTTCGTGACGGATGTAGTCCTGCACCCGCAGTGCGGCTTCCTCGTAGCCCTGCAGGCGCTTGACGCACCCGCAGCTTGCACTGTAAAGAATGTGCATCCCCGTATCCGGACTGCCGGCAGGTCTGCAGCCGATCAGTGTGAACAGCTTTTCCGTTCCTTTTCTGCCAAGCTCCTGCATTCCGCCGCTCACAGTCGTGATGGATGGGAAATGTGACAATGCAACAAGATGCCCGTCAAACCCGGTCACGATCACATCATCCGGCACGGATATGCCGCCGTTATGCAGTGTATCGCAGAGCGTGACTGCCATGATATCGCTGGCACAGATGACGGCATCCGGCAGCGGCCGCTTCTGCTGCACAAACTCTGTGCCAAGCTCTGCCGCCTTCGTCTTCCAGAAATCACCATAATGGATCTCGTATGTGCATTCATGCGCCTTTGCTGCACGCAGAAAGCCCTGCATCCGCTGTTCGGAATCCGGATTCTCCGCATAGCCGGCAAGGAACAGGAGATCCCGGCAGCCATGCTGCTCTATGATATGGCTTGTCAGCTCATAAACGGCTTCATCCTGCGGGATCGTGACAGTGTCAAAACCGAGCGCCGTTCCGCCGAGGTCGATGCAGGGGATCCGGGTCTTCCGGATGATCTCCGAGAGCTTCTGCCGCACCGTTTCCTTGATAAAATATTGTGAAACGAGCAGAACGCCATCAAGCCTTGCCCGTTCGAGCAGTGCATAAATGCTTTCCTCGCCCTCCATGATCTCGCTCTGTATGTGGAATTCCAGTGCGCTTGTTGCTGTTGTCACAACGATCACGTCACATCCTGCAGCCGCAGCAGTCCGATAAATGCCATCGAGCAGTTCGCTTTGCAGATTGTCTGTGATCGCCGGAATGATCACGCCGATCCGTTTCATGGTCTCACCGCCTTTCAGATTACGGACAGATCTCCCGTTCAATCATACTCTGACACGATCAACCGGAAGTCGTCTGATTTGTTCAGCTGCGGTACGACCTGTGCTTTGATGCGTTCCGTCATCTCCTGAATGACAAAGCCGAATAGATCACAAGGCGCACACTGCAGCATGATGCCGATGGTGTACGTATCGCACGGCACACGGTTTTCATACGGGTAGTCTCCGGAATTATTCAGCAGCATCTGTACAAACTTCGGGTCGTTCATGCGTTTCTTGGCACGTTCGCTGACGTTTGCGAGCAGCGTCTGCCGATCCGCCTCCGTAGCGATCTTTGCAGCATAGTCAAAGCTTTCTCCGTCATAGAAATACTCAATAAACAAACGGAATACCTTCTCGTGACACTGCAAAAGTGCATCTGCGATCTGCGCTGCACTCTGTTCCGCAAAGTCCAGCACCTCTGCTCTTGCGTCATTCTCATCAAGGTAATGTAGATAGACAAGCGTCACATCCTCGCCCTTGCGCAGCTCCACACAATACAGCTCCCCGGTATCACGATAAGTCGCAGTCAGATTCTCCAGAACAGCCTGCTTTTTAAGATCGTACAGCCTGACCGTTGTACCCTTTCCGGGAACGGTGTAGGATAGAATATCACACGGCTCCAGGCGAAGGGTCAAGAAATGATCCGATTCTGTGGGAAGTGCGTTTTGTGGATAGCTGCCTTCTCGGTAATGGAATGGGATACGGATTTCATCCATGATCAGTTACCTCTCTTTTCCAATGCAGAATACTTAGGTCTCGGGCACTTCAGTTTCCGGCGGGTTTTCCTCAAGATAGCGGTCAAGTATCTCTGCTGCCGTTCTGACGAATTTTACACATGGTCTGACCTTATAGTATTGTTCAGTCCTCTTTTCAGGGGTCGGGCTGTTGGTGACGGCAAGTCCTTTCAGAAGATCACGGCATAGGATCGATCCATGCGCCTTGCGGAATTCCTCTGCAAGGTACTGTATTCTTTGATAATGCTCGGATTTTATGGCATGATCGGTCTCCGTCCCCTCACCGTACAGTATGCCGGCAACCATGAACATGGCGGAACTGGTACCGCACACTTCACGCATTCTTCCCATTCCGCCGCCGAATGACGATGACAGCCTTTTGGCGAGTTCCTCATCCATGCCTGTCACATCGCAAAAAGCAACAAAAATAGCCTGAGAGCAGTTGTATCCCTGTGTGAAAAGCGATACTGCCCTTTCTGTATGATCGTATCTCATCTGATATCACTTCCGGTGTGATGAACGCTGGAACGTGCAGCTTACTCTGCGTTTCAGGACATCTGGTTTTATTATACCACAACATAGAGATAATTTCAAGTCAAAAGCAAAGCTCTGTGAAAAGCGCTATCGCTTCTCACAGAGCCATTTCCTTCCCCGGATCAAGGAGGGAAGCTGCGACAGACATCATCCGCCATAGGATTCCTCATCGTCATCATCCGCTTCCACGTTTTCTCCCGATAAAAGACAGTGCAGCATGTATTCTGTTCGCATGCTGTTGTATTCGCAGCACTTCTCGAACCAACCGGGACAGCCATTTTTGTAGAAAGGCGTACATTCAGGCAGAAATGGGCATTTCGCACATTTTTCGTCTAATGGCAATGCTGCACACAGCGCATCATATTTCGCCTGGTCGGTCACGCCATCGAAGATATTGCCCCATGAATGGCCGTCCGGGAGATGCTCGCAGTTGTTAAAGACGCCTTCCGGTGTGAATACAATGGCGCTTTCCATGCAATCAGCCATGCAATAATTCATTTTCAACCGCACTGCGGTATGTTCGCCCTTTCCGCTCTGCGGAATGCCGATCTCCCGCTGCAATTCTTTCATCCTGAAAATCTCTTCATAGAGCGAAAGGCAGCGTTCGCTTTGCTGCACCTGGAACAAAGGCGCTATATAGAGGGAGATGTTTTCCATGCTTCCGTATTCTGCCTTGATCTCCTACAGAAATCCGGGGATGCGGAATATGTTCTCAAAATCCACATTCACACGCAGATTCACCCTTATCCCCTCATCGGCGAAATAATGCACAGCACGCAGGACAACGTCATAATTATGCTTTTCGGGGTTGTAGTAATTTTTCCGCAGCGTGTAGTCCTCTTTTGCGCCGTCCAGTGAGACCTGCACCTTTTTCAGATGCCAGAGCTCTTTGGCCTCATGTGCAAGTTCCTTTGTCAGAAGGCTCGCATTCGTGACCATATCGGATTGATAAGGAACGCCCCGCTCCTGCAGCGCTTGACAGATCCGGCTGATGATCTTCGCATTCGCAAGCGGTTCACCGCCGAACCAGCGCAGTTTTATCGTGTCTTCCTGCCGGGTTTCGCAAATGAATTCCACCAGTCTGTCCGCCGTTTCCGGTGTCATGTTGCAGACCGGATAGCCCTCCTCATAGCAGTAAATGCACCGGGCATTGCAGCCGGTCGTCGGCAGGATCGTATAAGATGCCAGACCTTTTTTCTTTCCTGCCATGGTTTTCAGCAGGAATACCGTCTGCTGATACTGCCTTACCTCATCATGTCCGGTTTCGACGATATACCGGGACATTGCAAGCTGTTCAAGCCCGTTTTCTGCGATAAAATCATAGCAGACGGGGGCTGCTTTGATCTGCGCAACCGCATTCCACTCCGCTTCCGTCAGCTCTGTGACCTCGAAGGAAAGCGTGCTGCGGATCAGGTATCTGCCGTTTTCCGAATAGAGGTATGTGTAAAGTGAAAGGCGGTATTCCGCTTCACTGCTCAGGTTTTTCTTGTTTACGATCTTGGTGACTCTGCTGTCACCTTGTTTTATGATTTGCATAATATCACCTTGTTTTGTAGTGTAGTGCAAAAGCAGCACGGCCATGACAGCCGTACAGCCTTTTGGCTTGGTGGGTGCTTGCGTGCAGCCTTAGTGAATATCGCATCAGCTCAGATCCGCACACTTTCCGAAGATCCGTTCGCCGTATACGGCCGCATCATCGATTGTGTATTCTCGGCGTGGTCCTGCATCTTCATTCTGAATCCATGCTCATCTGTCCGAGGGCGTACAAAGTGCAATCTGTCCGTGTTCTTTCCGTTCTCTTTTGTTCTCATACATGAGCTTATCTGCACGCTGCATCACGCTGATCGCCGTGCTGTCTTCGGACGGATGAAATACAGCAAAGCCCTTGGAGATCCACACCTGTTCCCACGGTGCATCGGCTGACGCATTGATCGCATCGACAGTCTGATCGAAATGCTCCACGAGTGATGCCATGTTGGTATAATCTGCATGCTGGATAATGACAGCGAACTCATCACCGCCGATCCTGAATACAGGGCTGTGTTTGAATACATCACAGATGGTACAGCAGGCATTTTTCAGGTAGATATCACCCTTGATATGGCCGTATTGATCATTGATCAGCTTCAGGGAGTCGCAGTCAAACACGCCGACTGCAAACTCCGGCGCTTGCTCGCCGTGCTCGATCTGTTCCTGTAATTCTTCGGGCCCCTTTGAAAATGCGCCCTTATTTTTTACATGTGTCAGTGCATCGAAAAACATCTGCTCGTTCAGGTCGCTGATATGCGCCTTCACATTATCCGAAAGCGTTCTGAACGATCGTGTGAGTCTGCCCAGTTCATCATCCCCGTCATAGGACAGGACGAAATCATAATTCCCCTGATCTACCTGCTCCGCTGCCTCCGTCAGCTGTTCGAGCGGCTTTGTGATGCGTCTTGTGCATATCATCAGAAAGATGCTTGACGCCACCAGTATGACAACAGCGCTCAATGTGATATTCAGGATGAGCCCCTGCCATTCACCTTCTGTTTCAGCAACAGGAGCCGTGACATTCAGACGCATCCCGTTGCTCAGCGGCCGCCATACCGCTACCTTTTCCACGCCGTCATACGTATACCGTATGAATGCGTTATCATCCTCTGAATAAGCCGGGATTATGTATGTTTCGCCCGGGGGCAGAGCGGTGACATCCAAATGCGGATGATAAAAGAGCTTTCCGTCCTCATCACTCAGAAAAGCGTATCCGTTTTCATAGGGGTGGATCCCGTTGACTTCTGCTGCCATGGTCGTATAGTCAACTTCTATGCCGACAATGCCGATGAACTGTCCTTTCCAGTAGATGGGTACGTCATAGGAGATGACCCGTACATCGAGATTATCCGTGATATAGGGAGCGAGTCAGATCGGCCTGCCTTCATGCTTCGGAACAGTGAACCATACCAGCTTGGACGTATCCTCTACATCATAGAGGGTAATGTCGGTGACTTCATGCTCTTCAAAGCCCTCCCCGCTCAGATTGGTGTACCAGAATCCTTTGACGGTCGATGAAACCGATGGGTCGATGCGGTAATAATAGGTCAGAACTCCTTTTTGTCTTGGACGCCATCATGTCAAAATAGTCCCTGGCGTTTTCCATATGCCGTGCAAACTGTTCATCTTCCAGACCATCCAGGTCTTCTTCCACAAAAGCGGCGACCCGTAATACGGAATCCTGAACGCTGTCAAAATAATAATTGAGACTCTGCTCGCCGGACTCACACAGCATCAGGAGCAGCTGATCGGATTTGTGGCTCTCGGTTCTGCGTATGAAGACAGCACTGAGCTATGTGACGATCATCAGAGCCACGAGGATCAAACAAGAGCATGGTAACCGTGATCCTTGTTCTTAATGAATGCATCTTCTTCCCTCCTCCCGGCATCTTGCGTTTTCAATATGCTCTGCAAAGCAGAGACAGTCACATTTCACCTATTATATACAGTATACCATAAATGCAATATCAATTTAGCAAAATGCAAGGCGTTTTCTGTGGCTGCCTGATAAAAGAAATAAGACCGCCGAAGCGGTCTCAAAATGAAATACTGTCTGATCCGGAAAAGCTGGGCAACCGTACTCAGTTTCCTCTTGTTTACGGTCTCGGTGACTCTGCTGTCACCTTGTTTTGCAGTGCAAAGGCTGCACGGCCATAACAGCCGTACAGCCTTTGACTTGTTGGGTGCTTGTGTGCAGCCTTAATGGATATCGCATCAGCTCAGATCAGCATACTTTACAAAGATCTGTTCGCCGTATACGACCGTATCACCGATCTGCATATACGATCTCAGATAGATGCCATTTCCTTTATCGCTTGCCGTGACAGAACCTGTTGCTGCATCCTTGGTGACACGTTCTACACCATTTACGGTTCCGAGCATATCAACCGTCATGTCTCCTGCCAAATCGCCGCTTCTGTAGCACAGGAAGCCAAAGGACGCATGATCCGTGCCTGCGTAAGTATCCTCATAACCGAACCGGATCTTATTGTTCGTATCTGCAAGCTCAGATGCCACGATCTGCGGGTCAGCGATCGCCCACTTGATCTCTCTCATGCCGGCATATTTTCCGATACCTGTGATCGTCAGCGTATACACACCGATATCAGTTGCAGCAGTATCGCCCGTTACCTCATAATCTACGCCGGGCACAAGCGCTGTTTGTCCATCAGTGATTCTAAGAACAGGCGTCTTTTCTTCATCGTCATGGAGGAAACCATTCTGTTCCAGGACAACGGTAATGCTTTCTGCATCGATACTGCTTTCCACAATTGCAAATTTTGGAACGTTCTCACCATCCAAAAGCCGAACAGCATAGTTGTTATCGGCAGCACCAAGGGTGCCAAGCGTGAATGCATACTCGCCGATCTCTTCGCCTGCTTCTCTTGAAAGTACGCCTGTCAGCGTATCTTCACCGATAAGCCCATCCGCTGTGTAGGTGAACACCGGATCGTCCTCGCCAAGTATCTTCCGCTGTCAGGCATCAGGTGTTACGACGACAGCCTTCGCTGCAATCTCGAAATGCGCCGTACCGCTTACCGTGTAGTTTCCGCCTTTAACATCCGTTATTGTCACTGGTGCCTGCCCTGCATTGGCATCGTCACAGTTAACGTTATACTCTCCCGGATCAATTACGATATCGCCATCCTTGACTGTCACAGTCGGAGTGATAGTGCTGCCAGTATAGGTGTATGCGCCTGTTACAGTAATGTCCGCATTTACAAGTATTTTCGCAGCGATCGTGAATGCACAGGTGACATTCTCAGGGAGCTTGTAGTTGCTGTTGTTCAGAGAAGCAGCCGTTGCCGTATAAGCTCCCGCATTTGTCTGCGCACCGTTTACGGTGATATTGCACTCGTCATTTCCGCAGAGACCGCCTGCAGTCGCCGTAGGCTTCTGCGCATTGCCGTTGTAGGTGAGCGAAGTGCCGCTCCAATAAATCGAGATCGCCTTCTGCTGGATGTCCACGGTGAGGAATGCGATCTCTGTATCCTCGAAATTCGTTCCGCCGTCCACATAATACGCAACATAGGACTTGTCTGCAAAGGTTCCCTGCGGAACTTCTGCATCAAACTGTTGCTTGTTTTCAATGAAATATACAATAATCTCATTGTCTGTCAGATCTTCCGAATCAAGTTCTGTGTTGCTCACTGCAAAGTACTTCATCGTGCCGCCTGCCGTATTTCCTGCAGTGATCAGATCCTGCGCAGAGGCATCATAGGTCAGGATTCTTGCAGTCGGTTCGGTCACGTCAGACGAGGCGAGCGGTTTCTTGGTGATCGACCAGGCGGCTGTTGTGCTGCCGCAGTAGTTGCTCTGGAAGGTGATCGTAGCCGTAAAGCTGCCCGCATTGGTCTGCTTGTTATTGGAAAGCACGTAATCCTTGTCTTCTTCGAGCGTCACATTGCCGACCTTGACGGTGAATTTCTGCTCACGTTCTTCGCTGTTGTAGGTGAAGCTGCTGACCGGCTGCGCTGTTGCAGTTCCGGAAGCATCAAACGGTTTGATCGTGAATTCATCCTCGACCGCTGCAGACTGATTCTGGTCTACTGCAGTTGCCTCGACCTTATAGCTGCCGACATCGACCGGTACACCATTCAGCTTTGTATATGTATTGTTTGCGTTCTTTTTGTAGAAGGTGTAGGTCAAAGTCGGATCTGTCATTGTATTGAACGGTGCTGCTGTCAGGTCGATCGCATAGCTCAGTGCAGTGCCGTAGCTCACATCGGCTACGTCATAGCTGTATGCAGAGGTGTCGATTGCTTCAGGAATGATCTTCCAGTCCACGTTACGAGTGCCCGTAAACTTCGTATTATCTGCAAAGGAGATGACCGCTGTGTAATCGCCTGCATTGCTTCCGGAGGCACCACTGACAATTTCACACTCAACATTGTTTTCATAGGTATTCCCCCAGACATTTGTCGGATAGGAAACTGTGAAGTAATCTTTGATATATTGATTATTGCCGTTATAGATCAGGCCATTGTTTGCTTGGTATGCGTCGGAGAATGTCACAACGACCCTTTCATCATCTGCTTCGATCGGCTCAACCGTGAGATAGACCGGCGTGTCAGCGAGTGTGATCGAGTAGTTGCTGTAATCATAATAGCCTATGCCTTCAATGAATCCATTCCTGAGAACGATCTTGTATCCGTCCTCATTTACAATACCGTATGCTTCGTCGTATCCATCCGCTGTGAGAAGTATATGCGCGTTGTTGAACAACGCTGCATCCGTCTCCGCAACGCCGACATTCTCGCCGGAATTGGTGGTGAAGTCCAGTGCCAGACCGCCGTTCTCGTCCATGGCAGTACCGTAGGTCACGGTTTAGGCGATCGGGGTGATCGTTACGGGGCGCTGGAGGATCTCGAACTCATATTCAATAGTTCTGCTATTGTAGTTGGCGCTTTCCGGGATATATATCTCTACTTTATATTTGCCTGCATCCTTCGGCGCAATGTCACCATGACCACTCCAATAACTGCCCATTTTCTTCCAGTACTTATACGTCACAGCAGGACCATTCGCCGGCAGTTCCTCCGGCAGTGTGAGTACGGGTTCTACCGCTTTGCCGTCATAGACCTTTCTGCCTTCTTCATCTGTGCCCTTGATCGTGACTGTGCCGGTGTTTGCAGCCTTGGTGATGTTCCAGTAGATCAAATTGGTGTCGCCGTAGTTGCCCTGACCGGTGATCGTGATAAAATAGGTATTAACATCCGTCTCAAGCTCCGGATTCCACCGATAATATACGATGTCATCTTCCGAAAGGTTCAGGCCGGTCTCGGCGTTGAACGCAGCCAGTCCGTCAAAAGAAGCGGTCTTCGCCGTCCTGTCAAATACAGGATCATCCTGCGCACAGATCTCGAGTGCGATGTCGCCTTCTTCAAGCGAACAGCCTTCTTCGTAACAATGCGCTGTCAGTATATTGCCCCAGGGAAAATATCTGAAATTATGCGTATTCTGGTTGTTTTTCCGGGTTCTCTCAGACAGCATACCAGGACGACAGGTCGCTCGAACCGCAGCTCATATTCCTCGAGAATATCGGAGACCGCAGGTACCTGGTTCGAGTTGTCCTCGACCAGTTTGCAGGCAGCCTCTATCGCCGTATGAAGCTCCTCGAAATCGTGGGCAATGATCTTTGTGCCCCTGGCGAAATCCTCGTGGGAAAGCCCCTTCTCGTCAATCACAGTGTTTAATTCCGGGTGGCCATGAACCCAGTTTGCAAGATAATCGTAGTATCTGGGGCCAAAATATCTGTGCTGCATCTGCATACGCCTCACGGTAAATTCCGTACCGTCTGCACATTTCATGCTGTACGTGCCTTCTCTTTTCCCCTCAGGGGCTCCGGTGATCGTCACCGTGTTGCCCAGCGATTTTGACAGCACATCGGCAAGCTCACTGTCTGAAAGCATTCTGCCGTCAGAACAGCCTGTCAGCATAACGGCTATTACAGATAGCAGCGTAAGCGCCGCCGCACTGATGATCTTATTTTTGAATTGTAATTGAAAAATCCAGCTCCATTTGTGTGATGATACGGTTTGGCGATAACTTTTTATTATAACACACTTTCCTGCCTTTTGCAACCCAATTCCCATATAAAACCAATAATCTCTCCGCCAGTGAATTTGGCTTCAGTGATCTTCCGTGCTCTGTGGTAATTGATCTCGTTGATCGCTTCCTGATGATCCATGTGATTTGCCGCCTTGACAATCATGCGGAAACTGCTTGCATTTTCAACGAAACGGGTGTATAATGGTTAATATGGGTTTATAAAACACGCAGAAAAATAGGAATCTGTAGGCGGACAATATGAGTAAAATTGAATCAGATGAAACATATAAACCGAAAGAATGCCTGATCGCACTGGCAGCACATCCTATGTAATGGAAATCAAACGGCATTTTTCCGGCGGATATCATACGGAAATATGCAGCAAAGCGGCACAATATCAGCTGTGTGTATACGGCAAAGGAGAAGAAATATGGCAAACTTTTTCATGCTGGCAGGTTATGATTATGACGAACCACGGGGTACTGTCTCTGTGCAACAGGAAGACGACGGTCTCTCGCTAAGTGTGAATGTGTATGCAAGAACAAAAAATACAGAAGTACCCAATGCTTGTCAGGAAGTATCTCTGGAGCAGGTCGATGCCATCTTTCTCAAGGTGCAGAGTCTGCGGGAGCTTGTGGGCAGAAAACTTGTCTGGGAAGAATACCAAAATGAATATGGCTGTGCGGGAGCCCTCAATGTGAACGAATACCAGCTGATTGACAATGCTGAATTTACCATTGAGAGTATCAATGACGGCAGCATGACCGTCTATTGGAAGGGGCACTGCGATATTCACTTGCGCTCCCCGTTCGATGTTGTTGTTCCCTTTGAAACCAGAGTGACCATCCCGCTGCCCGAATCTGAGCCGGAAGAAAGACAAATGCATTCATCCGGATCAGATTCCACAGAGTATGCCGTGCCTGTCGAGACGCACAATTCATTTATCAGACAGATGGCGGACTGGTACAGCGGCGGGGAGCTTCCCGCCGCCGCCGGTCAGGATCTGCGCTTTATACTGGAGCTGCAAAAACAGAAGCTTCATGCACTTGGACTTGCTATGAAATATGAGATCCTGAAGAATGCTTCGGAAAGGATCAATGTCACTGGTATTTATTACAGCGACAGGATCTTTACAAACAGCGCCCTCAGCGGAGATGTGAATGTGACCAGAAGCGTTATCAGCACGCAGGATCAGCGCAGTCTGAATGTTTCCGATATCAGGATGATCACGTTGATCATGGAACCGAAGGACGGATCGCAGCCGGATGACGGTATGGCATTGTGCTGCCCAAACTGCGGTGCGCCCTCCACACTCGGTGAACTGCAGGCAGGCTGTAAACACTGCGGCACGCATTTCCTGATGAGCGAGCTGTATCCGAAGGTCATGAACTATACCACCAATGAGAATCATGATGAGCAGCGGAGAAAGCGCAAAAACAGACACGATCTTGGACTTCTGATTGCGATATGTACCCTGCCGTCGATGATCTTCTCGATCATATTCAGTCTGCTTGATCATCCAGGCAAAATGGCAATACCGATGCTGATCTCCTGCATCATGGGCGGCATCATGGGCGGCGTCATGCTCGGCGGTCTTGTGTTTGGGGTCAAAAAGCTGCTGGAGATCCTCGGATTGATGGGCAAGGGTCTGCGGGGCGGCGGACATACCATCTCCACGCTGCTGAACGACAACAAGATCAAAACGCATGATCCGGAGTTTTCATCTGAATACTTCCGTGACAAGCATTGGGTACTTCTGTATTTTTTGTTCTTGCATACACATTC
>JAIKWY010000157.1 GCA_024684395.1 Oscillospiraceae bacterium | reverse complement strand
GTTTTGACAAGCCCCTCTCCGGGGCTCATCAAAACTGATTGGGCAAGGTTGCACCTTGACGGCTCTGCTCCGCAGCTGGTGGATACCCCCAGACCCCCGAACAGACCGTCAAGGTCAACCTCGTTTTCATTTCTTATCCGGACATCGCCATGCTCATAACCGGCACCGGCTTTTCGATCTTCGGAATGTCCTGCAAGCGTACCTTCGGATGCGCCGCATGGTACACCAGCAGATCATTCCAGTCCTTGAAACCGTGGTCGTCGAGCATCGCCTTTACGAAGTCCGAACGTTCAAATCCGTTGTCGTTTTCAAACCGCCGTCCCGCATTGTCATTGTCCACAGCGGAGATGATCTTGACCCCTTCCGCCGCGAGCTTTTTCGGAAAACTCGGTTTCAGTCCTGCCATAGAAACGAGCATCGTTCCCTCCAGCAAAGCCCGGTTGGTACAGAAGGTGTAAAAACTCATCAGGTCGATCGCAGACTCAAAAAGAAATGCTCTCCTGACCTTACCATCCGCAGCCGGGACGGGAACAAAATGAAAGGCGCTGTCCCCGGTACCCGTCGCAACGCCTTTGAACCGCTTGAACGAATTTAAGCCTTGCAGTTCTCCGCCGACCACCTTGCCCTCGGCGTCCCGGTGGATGAAAACAGCGTTCGCATGATGGAATTCCTTGACAATTCCGTTCATCTCCACACAGGCAGTGCTGTTCGCCTGATAGAGCAAGTTTGCGTGAACCAGTTCCTCCACGATCCGAGCCGGGATCTTCCTCGTCTGACAAAGATAAGCGAACATCCGGCGCATATTGGGTGCCTGCTCCGGCATCTGCAATTCCTTTTTCACCGGCTCCCTTTTCGGCGGCGGAGATGTAAAACGGGGACGCTGCCGAGGCGGAAAACTGTCCGACCGCTTTGCTGTAATATCTTCTCCGGTCAGTTCAAAAACCGCCTGATTGAAACTTTTTTCCAGCACCTTGGTTAAGCAGTCAATTGAGCTGTTAGTCCCTCCCTGATTGGTGTAGTGGTGGTACCACTGGTTGGTGTCCGGGTTGATGCACAGTCCGGGATATTCCTTGACATAATACTCCCGTCCCCGTTTCTCCAACGTGTACCCGCTGTCTTGAAAATACTGCACCAGATCCGTCGTCCTCGCACTCTGTACCAGTGCCTGATAATCTTCTCTACTCATAAAAATTCACCTCTTTGAAATGGAAATGCCCCTGCAAGAGCAAGGGCATTTCTGCTTGAAATTTGGTTACATGGAAGGCTTGCTGGATGCCGTGTCGGTCTCATCGAAATTGTCATCATCCGGGTGCATTTTCGCCTCACGCTCCTTGCGTTCCTCCGGCGTTTCCACGGATGTATCCTCCTGCGGATCCTCCAAAGCGTCCACCTGATCGAGCATCCCGTCTGCGGCAAGTTCACTCTCCAAAACGGTCAGCCTTGTGACCATATCCAGATACTCATCCTCACGGGGATAGGGCTGCTCCAGACGTTCCTCGATCTGTGCAGCGTCCTCCTTTGCCCGGTCGATCCTGCCCAGCGCTGTCTCCAGTTCGCTGTCCAGTTTCTTCTCGAAAAGGTTCAATAATCTTCGGTTATTATCCGTTCCGATGGGTACCTCATACGACCCGGCACGTTCCCCCTTGACGAGCATATACGGCGGCTGCATCGCACCAGCACCTCCGGCATAGAGGCTCACTGAAAATGCCCCGATCGTGAATTTTGCCACGACTTCCGAATGCTTGTTTTTGTTTGTCTCAAGGGTATCCTTGATGTACTTGTTGATGGCATCCGCATCGGACATTGTGACACCCTTGTCCGTCTTGATAGTCAGGTAGGATTTCCCCTCACCGTCAACTTTGACAGGGGATGCCGCAATGTCCTTTTTGATCTGCTCTGCCGTTTCAGACAGCTTTTCGATCCGTGCCGGAATTGCCTCCAGCTTTTCCCGCAGTGCGCCTGTCTCACGGTGATACTCACCACGCAGCATTGCGATCTCAGCAACCTGATTTTGTAATTCGATGCGCTCCCGGAATCGGGGATCGCCCTCCGCAGCGGCTTGCAGTTCACCGAACGTAAGCACCTTCTCGTCACAGTCCTCGGACACTCGTGCAGGGCATTTATCGTCCAAGATCTGTGCGATGAATTTCGCCTTATTCGTGACCACCTGATACAGATAGCTGTCCAGTGTCCCCTCCGTTACATAGTTGAAGATCTGCACCTCCTTGTTCTGGTTGCCACGGCGTAAAATTCTTCCTTCGCGTTGCGAAAAATCTGCCGGTTTCCACGGAATATCGAGATGATGGAGCGCATACAGATTCTTCTGAATATTCGCACCCGTACCGAGCGTACCCGTACTTGCAATGATCACTCTGTACTTGGAATCGTTGATGTCCCGGAAGATCTGCTCACGCTCCTTGCTGTCTGACTTCGGCGCAAAGACGATCTCATCTGCCGGTACACCCTTTGCGATCAGTTGGTCACGGAGATATTCGTAAACCGAGAAGTGCATATCGTCGCCATTGACCGCAATGTCGGAGAAAATGATCTGCACACCCTTTGTTTCACTTGATTCATCATACAAAGCCTTTACCTGATCTACACATGCATCGACCTTGCTCCCGGTATCCATCGTAAAGTCCGGCGGCAGTTCCATGCCACGCTGCTTGTACAGCGCAGCGATCGCCTGATTGCCCATGCCGATCATACGAGCCTCACCTGTGATCTTCAAGAGATTGTCTACATTCGGTCTCACTCTGCCGTCTTGAATTGCCTTGGCACGGGCTGCGAGTTCCTTGACATACGCTCTCTGCTCCGGTGATGCCTCGACCTTGATGATCTGGGGCTTGCCGCCCTTGAGTTCCGGTCTTGGCAGATGTAGCTTTTCCGCAGACTGAATATCCGCAAATTCCTTATACATTGCCATGAGTTCCGGAAGATTTGCAAACTTCGCAAATGACGTTTTCAGTTTTAGCCGCCCAGCGGCATCCTGCTGATAGGATGTGATGGTACGCCCGAATGTTGCTGCCCATTCGTCAAAGTTGGAAACACCGGCACGCTCCAATAGATCCGGGCGCAGATACCGTGTCATGACGTACATTTCCGTCATGGAATTGCTCACTGGTGTGCCAGTGCTGTATAAGATATGACTCTGTCCCAACTGCTGATTGAAATAATCGCACTTCATCTGCATATCCTGCGCTCTGCCAGATGCAGCGGTGTTGACACCGGAGACATTCGTCATTTTCGTCGCAACAAAACCATTTTTGTACGAATGTGCCTCATCGACCACCAGATAATCAAAGCCCAGCGCCTCAAAGTCAAGCAGTTGATCCTTAGCCTTGGACTTGGATTTCGGGTTGGTGATCGCCTCCAGACGTTCATTTTCTCGCTTGATCAGCGTTTCCAGCGCTCGGACAGTGAAGTCCCGCTTTTTGTGACCGCATACCTCCATTCTGGCATCCAGCATGGTGCGCAGTTCGCTCAGCCGTTCTCTGATGTAGGCAGACTGATATTCCTTCGACATTGGCATTTTTTCAAATTGTTCTTGGCTCATGATCACGGCATCATAGTTGCCGGTTGCAATCTTTGCGGTAAATGCCTTTCGCTTTTCCTCGGTGGAAAGATCCATGTTGGTGACTGTCAGAATCTTGGCATCCGGGAATACCCGCCGCCACTCTCTGCCGGTCTGTTCCGTCAGCGGTTTCGGTACAACGACGCAAGCCTTGCTGATCAGTCCCAACTGTTTCTTCTTCATCACGGTTGAGGAAATGACCGCCGATTTACCGGCTCCCACCACATGGGCGGCAAGCGTATTGCCGCCATAGACGGCTCTTGCCACGCAATTCATCTGGTGCGGCAGCAGATGGAAGTCATTTGCCATGCCGTTGAAAGTCAGGTGCGATCCGTCATAGGTTCTGCCCACGATCGAATTAAACCGGTCGTTGTAGATGCGCTCATACTTCTTCTTGCGCTCCGGCGTAGCAAAGATCCATTCTTCGAATTTCTTGGCGATCTGCTCCGCCTTTTCGTGCGCCCGCTTGGTTGCCTTGGCATCGGTTCGGGTGATGGTTTTGGACGGATCCATCGGATCGGCTATGGTTTTCAAGACTTGGATCCGGCGCTGGTTCATCAGTGCCTCTGCGATCTGGTACATCGTCAGTTTCTTGGTGCCGTAGGTGGTCGTTTCGTTCGGATTCAGATCTGCCTGCGATGCAGCATGAAGAATGTCAAATGCACCCGACTGTGGCGAGAATGCTACTTGATGCTTGTAGTCGTTTTCCGACCGTCCGGACAGTTCACACAGGAATGCCTCATAATCCGCAGCATCCACCCAAGTGCAGCCGATCCGACAGGTGATCTCCTCGGCATGAATGTCCTCCGGAATGACCTCGGTCAGTGCCTCGACGTTTCTTGTGTATGTCTCCGGATCTCTCTTTGCAGCCTCCTGCGCCATCGTCAGCTTGCGCCGCACGTTGCCAGACAGATACTCAGCCGGTTCTACGATGCCGGAGAACGGTTCACCCGGCAAATTCTGCTCCGGATCGATGTAGACCATGCCCTTGTCGAGCATCTCATCCAGCACCTCGGTGCAGATCTCGTCCAAGCCCTTGTCCGGCTCACCATAGGTGTTCATTAACAAAGTCGCCATGTAAGGAATATCGACCTTGCCACGCTGATCCATCGACACCACGAATGCCTCATCCAGCGTTTCCACACTGGTGATTTCGGCTACCGGGTTGACGGTGCGCTCCGTAAAGATCGCCGCCTTTGTGATTTCGCTGGTTTCCGGATCTACGTCCTCCAGCGCCATCATGACGGGATAGTCAATGTCTGCCGACAGCTTGACACCTCTGCCCAAATTTATAGCAGATTCGTGCAGCGTACCGTATTTTTCTACATACGCATCATACTGCTCGTTCAGTCGTGTCCGCAATGGCTCCAGCGCTGCATCCGGCACATGGGTGGTCTGCTTGTCCAGCAGTTCACGGATGGTATCACGCAGTGCGATCAGCTGTTTCATCTTGTCGGCGTGTTTTTCCGGCACCTTGATCTCGTCCATGTGGTCTCCGCTGCGGAAGTAGAATTTTCCGTCCTGATACTGATAGGAATCGTTCTTGCCCCACGGCTCGATGATGCTTTGACGCTTTTGCGCTGCCCGTTCCCGGTGCTGGATGACAACTCTTGTGCGAATCTGCTGCATCGCATGACGCAGCTGCACACGCAGATCGGCATCCGGAAAGGGTTCACAGGTCAGCCGGTTCTGGAATGTGGTCTGTTTCATCGTTCCGAGCATCATCTGCGGATTATCGACAAAGTAAGAATTGATGGTCAGTCCGTCCGCATTGGGCTTGACATAGCACCAATCCGGTTTCGCCTCATGCGGTTGCAGCGGATGTTCACGCTTTTTGAGGAAGATAATGTCCGATGTGACACCGGTTCCCGCATCCGCAAACGCCGTGTTCGGCAGACGCACAGCGCCCACCAGTTCTGCCTGTGTTGCAAGATACTCCCGAATCTTCGGGCTTTGCTTGTCCATGGTACCTTTATCCGTGATGAATGCGACCACACCGCCCGGTGCGACCTTGTCCAAAGCCCTACGGAAGAACGAATCGTGGATCTGCCAATTCTGCGGATAATCAGGATCGTAAAGCCGGTAATTACCGAATGGCACATTTCCAATCGCCAGATCAAAGCTGTTGTTCGGCAAATCCGTGCGTTCAAAGCCGCTGTTCACGATCTGCACCCGGCTATCGCCATTGTGCAGGAACCGTGCCATTTCTGCTGTGATGGGATCAATTTCGACACCGACCACACCGCCATTTCCGATCCCGGCGGGCATCCGGGAGATGAAGTTTCCGGTACCGCAAGACGGCTCCAGAATCCGTGCATCCTCCGGCAGTCCCATCGTCTTAATTGCCTGATACATGGCATCGACAATAAACTGCGGGGTATAGTGAGCATCGGTCACGGTTGCACGGCAAGCCTCATATTCCTCCTCGGTCAGGATCTCACGCAGCGCACGGGCTTGGTAGGTGTTCTGCTGCTTGCCATTGGGAGCAAAGTATTCCTGCAAGCCGCCCCAGCCGCTGTATCTGCGCAGGATCTCGTCCGATTCCTCCTTCGTCTTTTCAGCAGCGTATTTCGGATGCTTTTTGACATAGAGTTCTGCACCGCTTTCCTCTGCCTCCTTCAGCCGTTTGAGTTCCCGGATCGCCTCGACATTGTCCCGCAGCTTTTGCGAAGGGTTCTTGGCATAGACGATCTGCGGCAGCGAATCCGGCACCTTCGGCAGTTCGGACAGACCGTAGTGCTGCTCCATTGCCTGATGTGCTGGCGTTTCGGAAGGCAACGTATCTCCCTGAGTCTTGCAGCGATCGATCCACTGGTTCAACCGTTCTTGTAACGTAAACGGATTCAGATCACCGTGGAATGTACTGGCAAAACCAATGTCAATCAGTGATTCACCGTTATTGAATACCTCGGAAACCTTAACATAGCAATAGTTGGTCGAACCCTCGACATTCAGCCGCAGCTCGCCGAGACCGTTTTCCTGTGAAAACTGGTTCAGTATCTCACGAAATTCCGCATACGGCTCCATCTGCTCCTCCTGCACTTCGTCAGGATCATCCGGCTTGACCGGTATCATCTGCCGTTCCTCGCCGCTGGCATCGGTATAGGCTGTCAGCACCCGGTTCGGGTCTGCATTTCGCAGATTTTGAAGGAAATTCTTTGCCAATTCCTTTTCCAGACGCAGATCCAGAGTACCGTCCTCCTGCTCCACACACTGATATACCGTGCCGACACCCGGAACACCATCCATCTGAAATTCACTCATGACAACCGTCCGGTTCTCCTTGTCCACATGGAAGGTAAAGTCAGGATCACGCATGAGATCGCCGTTCTGAACATAGCTGGTCATGAATCCGTACTTGTCTCCACCCAGATGCTCGACCGAGATCGGCTCATAGCCGCTTTCGCTGTCATATTCGCCGTAGCGTTCATAGGTGTGATTGCCGTTCAGGATTTCCGGGAACATCTGCTCCAGTTTGTCATACAGGCGTTCGCCAATGGTTTTACCTCGGCGGGACTTTTGCTCCGATGCCGGAACTTCAACAGGCTTTTCCGTAGCCGAATCAATTTGCATTCCAGCCGTCTCAAATGCGACAAACGCATCGTCGTCCGGATTGGTGGAAGTTGCAGCGACCTCTGCTCCCGGCTGCGGCATTGCATCCGGAATCGCCATCGAGATACGGCTTTGAGGATTCCGGAAGTCCGGGGCAAGTCCCTCCTTGGCAAGCGCATATCCCAGCGCAGCCAATTCCCGGTCGCTGGTCGGGGCATCACTTACCATTGCGCCATAGGCTTGTGCAAAGTCAGGATGCTCGTTCCAGTACGTCTGTCCGGTCTCCATAGCTGTCTGGTAATCTGCGAATTCCTCATCATGCCCGTACAGCTTGTCATAATAGTCAACGGCACTCTTGACAACCCTTGCTGCATCGGCTTGCAGCCTTGCATGGTTCGCCTGTGTAAGCTGCTGCTGGAATGCCGCAGCGTACTCCGGATGGAATCGCTCGTTGGATTCATCCAGCATCCGCAGCATCCAGTCCTGCTTGGTCTCACCGGTATCCGGCTCGTGATAATGCTCTACATAGGCATCGAGATCGAGCAAACCCTTGGCGATCAGTTCCCGCAGCGGCACCTGTGCATCGCAGTCCTCCTCGTAGCAGTGGTATCCGCCTTCAACAAAGCCGATCTCCCGTGCCTCCGGTGAAAGGATGCAATTTGCAAGTTCTTCCTCGATCATCACACCGCCGTGACCGGGTGTCTGCACCTCAAATACGCTCTTGTACAGCGTCCGGCATTGATCGACCTCACCCCACGGAGAAACCTCCGGCTCGTCCAGTTCCGGGTAGTCCTCCAAGAATTGCTGTTCCTCCGTGGTCAGTGCTACCATGTGCAGCGGTTCAGAGTTGACATTTGTGTCAACTTCTTCGGCTACAGCATCGTCCGGAGTATGATCAGCCTGCATCCGGTCATACGCTGCACGCTGATCGGCGTTCAGATATGTCCCGTCATGCAGCTTTTCCTCTGCTGCCTTTGCGACAGCCTGCCAGCTGAAACGGTGATCCTCACCATCCTGCATTTCAAAGTGCATTCCACTTCCGTCCGTCTGGACAAACCGCACGTTCTCATCGCCGCTGTGACCGCCAATTCCGTAGGCATCCTTCAAAAACTTTGCAAGTTCATTTGTTGTCGGGTTCTGCGTATCGTAAAACGCCTGCACCCGCAGCTTGCCATTTTCAAAACCAGTCCCTCTATCAATTTCAGCGGAAAGCAAGGCATCGAACGAAACAGGCTCCGGCTCGTCCAGAAGTGACATTTGCTCAAAGGTTTCGTCTGCCTGATCCGTGACAACGGGTTTCGGCTCCGGGAGGATGCCGTTCTGTTTCAGAATGTCCTCGCTGAAAGCTCTCCCGACCGGGAAGTCTCCCTCCGTATGCTCAATGATCTTTGTATCCGTGTTCAGAACAGAGAATCCAAGATACCCGTCTGCAATGTAGTCTCTGCCAGCCTTAACAGGCTCTTCCAGCGTTGCATAGTTCTTCTTTTCATCGAAACCGCCATCAGATCCGGCATTCGTGACAAGCTGGTACATCCGGCTTTCCTCCGGAAACGGTTCATCCATGAAAATGACACTGTGTTCATATTTCTTGACGATCTCCTCGATCGGCAGCTTTTCGTCCCTGATCTGCTTTGCCTGTGCGAACGGCAGCCGATCCATCGAACGGCTCACGATCAGATCATAGCGCCCCTCAATGGAATAGCTGTTCCAGTCCGCCTCAAATTCTGCCCTCTGGCGCTCCGCCTCATGATTGATATAGTCAATGTCCTCAGCAGAGAGATCCTGATCGTAGAATGTGACGTTGCCCTCCTCGGAGATGTGCGCAACATTGGGATAATCATGTGTCTCCGGATCCGTTCTGGATACATCATAGGCGGTGATGCCGTTGCCGAGCAGACCAAAATGAATGTGGTACTCCGTGTCTGAGTTGACATTTGTGTCAAGCTGTGGTTGCGCAGTTGCGGCATCCTTCATTTGGGCAGCTTGCTTTTGCTCCAGATACCGGATATACTCCGGGATCAGCACCTCGGCAAACTGGGACAGGTGGGTGTTATGAATGGAATACAGCGTCCCGCCGTTGATCATCCGGTCAAACAGCTGCTGCTTTTCGGTGCCGTACCGCAGCACCTCATCCGGATGCACTTCCAGATACGGCGAAAGCAGATCACAAGCCCACTGCTTTTGATCCTGATAAAATCGCCCATCACCAGGATGTGCAATGATGTTCAGTGCTGTCAGATACGCCGTGCGCTCAAAGCCGAATTCTTCCGTCAGCGTTTTCATGCTCTCGACCGGGTTTCTTCCATTGTCGATCACTTCTCTGGCACGGGCAGCAAAGCGCTCGTTTTCATCACGGATCTGCCAGTACAGATCCCGGTTCTCTGCGATTTCCCATTCACCGGTGTAAACGGGGATGCTGCCAGTGGCATCTGTTTCAGCCGGTTGTTCGGCAGCAACCTGTTCCTCCACCGGTTTCTTTTCATTGAAAAATCCGGGAAATTCCTTATAGTCCATTTTATCACAGTAGAATGCCTTTTTTTCACCGTCAACCGTCATTACCACCACATCCGACATGGAAAGCGAATGTCCCCGGAAGTCCTCCGGAATGTCAAGGTTGAATTTGTCAAAGATTGCCTCCAGCACATTGTCCGCAGGATAGTCCGCCAGATCTCCGCTGTAGACGAGATCGTAATCCGCCATGGTCAGACCAGCATCCTTGTTGCTCTCATAGCTTTCAAAACGGTTGTAATGATACTGCTCACCGCTTTTCATCTGGTAGATTTCAAAGGTACCGTGCGCCTGTTCGGGTTTCTCCGGCTCGCTCGGCTCCGTTGCCACCGCCTGATCCGATCTCTGCGTATGCTGCTCGATCACATTTTCAGGGACAGAGACCAGTTCACTGAAATCAAGCCCTGTCAGACCATTCGTGACCATTTCCTCGATGTTGTCATACTGCTCAACATTGAATACTTCACCGTCAAACTCATAGGAGATCTTGAAATTCACAAGGTCGGCTGTGACCTGAACCGGCAGTTCATCATCCGTCAGTGTTGTGTATGCAATATCCACCTTTGACAGGTCGCTGAAATCAGCAGCACTACCGTATTCCGCCTTACAGAAGTCATTGATAAGATGCTTTGCCTGTTCAAGCAGCGTTTCAAAAGTACGCTTGTATTCCATGATCGTTAACGACTTGTCCGGGTTATGGGCAAGCATCGCATCGGAAAGCAGCTTGGGGAAGGAAGTCAGTTCCTGATACGGCTCGACTTCCATGTGATCGCCACGGTTATAGATACCGCAGACAGCCGTGCCGTTATGGAGCAACTCTCCGACCTTATCGCCCTCGGCAGCAGCGATCTTCCATGTACCGTCCTCCGTTTCTGCGGATACGCAGTCGGTACTGAAATAGGTGTTGACCACATCTTGCAGCGTGTAAAGCCCCTGACGTTTCGGAGCATCCGCAAATGCCGCATCCATTGCATCCTCAATGTCATTCTCCAGTCTGCCAAGTCTGGCATTGAAAAGCTGGCTCAAATGCTTGCGGTTCCCGTAGGTGGACTTGAACACGGAGAGTTTCAGTGCCTCATCGACCAGATCCTCGGTCACTTTCTTCTGGACTGCAAAAACCTCAAGACGCTGCAAGAATTTCAGCTGCCGTTCTGAATACCCTCTCTCCGGATTATTGCGAATCATGTTGAAAGCCACATGGATTCGCTCTGCATAGTCCTCCGGCAGTTCCTTTTCCACTGGTGCAGCAGGAATAGGGGACGATTCCGCAGGGGTGGGGTTCTCCGGTTCGGATGCAGTCTGGATCGGCTTGTACTGGTCAAGGCTCACATGATACGCAGTGAAATTCTCACTCGTCCGGTCAGGATCGGCAACACCGCCACGACCGCCGTTGACCTCAAAAATATCCGCAGTCTGATGGTCAAGGTCAATATCGACCGAGATGCCAAGCGTCACACTCTGCTCAATCTCCGCAAATGCCGCCTCCGACAAAGCAACCCCCAACTCATCGAATTGGGGGTTGTGATCTGTATTTGCAGCGGCACGGAGAATTTCCTCCGGAGATACCGCCGTATTTGCTTTCCAGTAGGTCGTATCGCCTGAGCGGGTAACGGCAAAGACTGTTTCAGTTACTGTGCTTTCAGAAACAGACTGTACTTCTGCATCTGCGCCTCCGGCAGACTGTGCAGATACTTCTGGCTCGGTGCCGTTACCGGTGTCAGCAGCACGTCCCGCATCACCGCCGAATCCAGTTCTGCCGCCTTCGTCTGCTCCCATGCCACCGTCTCGTTGAAGTCCCTCGGTCTCGGATTCTCCCGGTCGAATTGCGCCTCCAGAAGATCGTAATACTCGTCCGCTGCTATCTCCTGCGACCGTGCCGTGGTCAGGAAGATCCCCCGGTAACACATCCACTCGACCAGTTCCGGATAATTGTCCTCCATCCAGTGTTTCCACTTCAGACCGTACACGCCCAGCGGCTCCTGCTCCAACGACGGCTCCGTTTCCTCGTAAGGGAGATACGTCCCCGCCAGTTCGTCCAGCCTCCACCACAGCATCAGCCCGTTCTGCTCTCTGGACTTCCACTTCGGCAGGAACAGCGTTTTCGCCTTGCCGCCCACCATCTGCGTCACGTTCCAGCCCAGTTCGCCGTTCTGCCGCATCGCCTTCGCCATGGTCAGCCCGTTCCGCAGCATCCCGGTCGGTACCTCCGGTAGATCCTCGTCCGGCACCTGCTCCTGCTGCTCGTCCGTCAGTTTGCTCCATTCCTCGTACTTCATCATGATGATCCATCCTTTCTAACTGTTCCAGCGTCTGCAAACTCTGCACGGCTCTCTCGATGTTCATCAGAGCCTCTCTTGCTGCGCTTGCAGTGTGCGCCAGAAATGCGATTCGCTGTTCGTTATTGTCGAGCAATCGAAATCCTCCCAAATCGGGGCGAATGCGGAATGACTGTCCCGTACCCAGTTCCAAGCGTCCAGCCATCATCAGCATGACCGCCGACTGAAAGCTCCGTGCATAGGCGCTGTACTGCGATGCCGGGATGCCCAGCGCCGCCATACTTGCGGTGATCCGTGCCTGATTGATCGTCTGGCTTGCCAGCGTACTCATCAGGTGCTGGTCAGGCGGGATGTTCAGCGCCCTCTTGACCGCATCCGCATTGCCGCTGTGGACTGTCCACACGCTGGGTTGAAACTCCTGC
>JAIKWY010000156.1 GCA_024684395.1 Oscillospiraceae bacterium | reverse complement strand
GTTTTGACAAGCCCCTCTCCGGGGCTCATCAAAACTGATTGGGCAAGGTTGCACCTTGACGGCTCTGCTCCGCAGCTGGTGGATACCCCCAGACCCCCGAACAGACCGTCAAGGTCAACCTCGTTTTCATTTCTTATCCGGTCATTGCCATGCCCATAACCGGCACCGGCTTTTCGATCTTCGGAATGTCCTGCAAGCGTACCTTCGGATGCGCCGCATGGTACACCAGCAGATCATTCCAGTCCTTGAAACCGTGGTCGTCGAGCATCGCCTTTACGAAGTCTGAACGTTCAAAACCATTGTCATTTTCAAACCGCCGTCCCGCATTGTCATTGTCCACGGCAGAGATGATCCTGACACCTTCCGCCGCGAGCTTTTTCGGGAAACTCGGTTTCAGTCCTGCCATTGAAACAAGCATCGTACCCTCCAGCAAAGCCCGGTTGGTACAGAAGGTGTAAAAACTCATCAGGTCGATCGCAGACTCAAAAAGGAATGCTCTCCTGACCTTGCCGTCCGCTGCCGGGACAGGAACAAAATGGAATGCGCTGTCCCCGGTACCCGTCGCAACGCCCTTAAACCGCTTGAACGAATTCAGCCCCTGCAACTCACCACCGACCACCTTTCCCTCGGCATCCCGGTGAACAAAAACGGCGTTCGCATTATGAAATTCTTTGACTGTTCCGTTCATCTCAACTCTTGCCGTGCTGTTCGCCTGATAGAGCAAATTTGCGTGAACCAGTTCCTCCACGATCCGTGCCGGGATCTTCCGTGTCTGACACAGATAAGCGAACATCCGGCGCATATTAGGAGCCTGCTCCGGCATCTGCAATTCCTTTTTCACCGGCTCCCTTTTCGGCGGCGGAGATGTAAAACGGGGACGCTGCCGAGGCGGAAAACTGTCCGCCCGCTTTGCCGTTATATCTTCTCCGGTCAGTTCAAAAACCGCCTGATTGAAACTCTTTTCCAGCATCTTGGTCAGACAGTCGATCGAGCTATTAGTCCCTCCCTGATTGGTGTAGTGATGGTACCACTGGTTGGTGTCCGGGTTGATGCACAGTCCGGGATATTCCTTGATATAATACTCCCGTCCCCGCTTTTGTAAAGTGTACCCGCTGTCCTGAAAATACTGCACCAGATCCGTCGTCCTCGCGCTCTGTACCAGTGCCTGATAATCTTCTCTGCTCATAAAAATTCACCTCTTTGAAATGGAAATGCCCCTGCAAGTGCAAGGGCATTTCTGATTGAAATACGATTACATGGAAGGCTTGCTGGATGCCGTGTCGGTTTCATCGAGATCGTCATCATCCGGGTGCATTTTCGCCTCACGCTCCTTGCGTTCCTCCGGCGTTTCCACGGATGTATCCTCCTGCGGATCCTCCAAAGCGTCCACCGGATCGAGCATCCCGTCTGCAGCAAGTTCACTCTCCAAAACGGTCAGCCGTGTGACCATATCCAGATACTCCTCCTCACGGGGATAGGGCTGCTCCAAACGTTCCTCGATCTGTGCAGCGTCCTCCTTTGCCCGGTCAATCCTGCCCAGCGCTGTCTCCAGTTCGCTGTCCAGTTTCTTCTCAAATAAGTTCAGCAAGCGTCGGTTGTTATCCGTTCCGATGGGTACCTCATCGATCCACTGGTTCAACCGTTCTTGTAACGTAAACGGATTCAGATCACCATAAAACGCACCTGTAAAACCAATATCAATCGGTTCCTCAGCACCGTTGAACACCTCCAAAACCTTAGCATAGCAATAGGTACTCGATCCTTCCACCTTCAACCGCAGCTCACCGAGACCGTTTTCCTGTGAAAACTGGTTCAGCATCTCACGGAATTCCGCATACGGCTCCAGCGTTTCCGACTCCTCCTGCACTTCGGCAGGATCCTCCGGCGATACCGGTACGACGTGCCGTTCCTCGCCGTTTGCATCGGTATATGCCGTCAGCATCCGGTTCGGGTCGGCATTGCGCAGATTTTGCAGGAAATTCTTTGCCAATTCCCGTTCCAGATGCAGATCAAGAGAACCGTCCTCCTGCTCCACATGCTGGTACACTGTGCCGATACCCGGAACACCGTCCATCTGAAATTCACTCATGACAACCGTGCGGTTTTCCTTGTCCACATGGAACGTGAAATCCGGATCCCTCATCAAATCGCCATTCAAAACGTAGCTGGTCATAAACCCGTACTTGTCACCGCCCAGATGCTCCACGGAAATCGGCTCATAGCCGCTTTCGCTGTCATGCTCGCCGTATCGCTCGTAGATGTGATTGCCGTTCAGGATCTCCGGGAACATCTGCTCCAGCTTGTCGTACAGCCGTTCGCCAATCGTTTTGCCGTGTTTGGGCTTTGGCTCCGGAGTAAGCGCATCCTGTTCTGTTGCATCCTTGCCAGCATCGCTTATACTGTCACTGGGTGCAGCAGTGATCTCATCAAACCCAGCCACTTCAAATGCAACAAACGCCCGTGCCTCCTCCAGAGCGGTCACACCGTCTGCATTCAGCCGGTCAGCGAGCTGCTGCGCATAAGCTGTTGTCATGCCGTTCTGCGCCGTATCATCGAAATAGGTGTTGCAATACTCCATGTTCTTGCCGGTATCGCCGCCGTTCGGATCTTTTTTTCTGGCGACGTAACCGTAGGTGTTTCCGTCCTGACTGGTTCCGGTCGCTACAAACCACGCACCCGGCTCCGTCTTGTCCTCTACCGGCGCAGCCGCCTTGATGCGATCCGCAGCACTCCGGAAGTCCTCGACCAGTCCCTCCTTGGCAAGCGCATAACCCAGCGCAGCAAGCTCACGGTCGCTGGTCGGGGCATCATTCGCAGCTGCATAGTAGGCTTTTGCAAAGTCCGGATGGTCATTCCAGTATGCCTGTCCGGTCTCCATCGCTGTCTGATAGTCCGAATACTCTGCATCATGCCCGTACAGCTTGTCATAATACTCGCCGGCACTCTGGGCAACCCTTGCAGCATTGGCTTGCAGCCTTGCATCGTTCGCCTGTGTAAGCTGCTGCTGGAATGCCGCAGCGTATTCCGGGTGGAATCGTTCATTGGATTCATCCAGCATCCGCAGCATCCAATCCTGCTTGGTCTCACCGGTATCCGGCTCACGGTACTGCTCTACATAGGCATCCAGATCGAGCAAGCCCTTTGCAATCAGTTCCCGCAGCGGCACCTGTGCATCACAGTCCTCCTCGTAGCAGTGGTATCCGCCTTCAACAAAGCCGATCTCCCGTGCCTCCGGTGAAAGGATGCAATTTGCAAGTTCCTCCTCGATCATCACACCGCCGTGACCGGGTGTCTGTACCTCGAATACGCCCTTGTACAGCGTCCGGCATTGATCGACCTCGCCCCAAGGGGAAATCTCCGGCTCGTCCAGTTCCGGGTAGTCCTCCAAAAACTGCTGTTCTTCAGGTGTCAATGCGACCATGTGCAGCGGTTCAGAGTTGACATTTGTGTCAACTTCTTCGGCTGCTGCGTTCTCAGCCTTCATTTGCTCATACGCTGCACGCTGATCGGCGTTCAGATATGTCCCGCTACGCAGCTTTTCCTCTGCTACCTTCGCAACAGCCTGCCAAGTGAAACGGTGCATTTCGCTATTTTTCATAGTAAACTGCATACCACTGCCATTGGTGTCCACAAGTTGCAATGTCTCATCGCCGGTGTGTCCGCCGATACCGTAGGCATCCTTCAAAAACTTTGCAAGTTCACTTGTTGTTGGATCATGTTTATCATAAAACTCCTGCACCCGCAGCTTGCCATTTTCAAAACCAGTCCCTCTGTCAATTTCAGCGGAAAGCAAAGCATCGAACGAAATAGGCTCCGGCTCATCCAGAAGTGACATCTGCTCAAAGATTTCATCCGTGACAGCGGTTGTCGGCTCCGGAAACGGCTCATCCATGAAAATGACACTGTGTTCATACTTCTTGACGATTTCCTCGATCGGCAGCTTTTCGTCCCTGATCTGTTTTGCCTGTGCGAAAGGCAGCCGATCCATCGAACGGCTCACGATCATATCATAGCGTCCCTCGATGGAATAGCTGTTCCAGTTCTTCTCAAATCTTGCCCGCTGCTGTTCTGCTTCATGATTGATATAGTCAATATCCTCAACGGAGAGATCCTGATCGTAGAATGTGACGTTGCCTTCCTCGGAGATGTGCGCAACCGTGGGATAATCATGTGTCTCCGGATCCGTTCTGGATACATCATAGGCGGTGATGCCGTTGCCGAGCAAACCGAAATGGATGTGGTACTCCGTGGGTGTCTGCTCCGTTGCAGTATCCTCCATTTTGGCAGCTTGCTTTTGCTCCAGATACCGGGTATATTCCGGGATCAGCACCTCGGCAAACTGGGACAGGTGGGTGTTATGAATGGAATACAGCGTCCCACCATTGATCATCCGGTCAAACAATTGCTGCTTTTCGGTGCCATACCGCAACACCTCATCCGGATGCACTTCCAGATATGGCGCAAGCAGATCACAAGCCCACTGCTTTTGATCCGTATAGAATCGCCCGTCACCCAGATGTGCAATGATGTTCAGTGCGGTCAGATATGCCGTGCGCTCAAAACCGAATTCCTCCGTCAGCGTTTTCATGCTTTCGACCGGGTTTCTGCCGTTGTCGATCACTTCTTTTGCACGGGCAGCAAATCGCTCGTTTTCGGCACGGATCTGCCAGTACAGATCCCGGTTCTCTGCAATTGTCCATTCACCGGTGTATATGGGGATAGGCTCCTGCTTTTCGGACTTCTGCACGTTGTCCTCAGTATTTTGCACATCATCCGCAAATGCCGCATCCATCGCATCCTCAATGTCATTTTCCAGTCTGCCAAGTCTGGCATTGAAAAGCTGGCTCAAATGCTTGCGGTTTCCATAGGTAGACTTGAACACGGAGAGTTTCAATGCCTCATCGACCAGATTCTCCGTCACCCTTTTCTGGACTGCAAAGACCTCAAGGCGCTGCATGAATTTCAGTTGCTTATCGGTATAGTGCCTGTCAGGATTGCTGCGGATGCTATCAAATGCCGCATGGATACGATCCGAATAATCCTTCGGAAGATCCTTTTCCACTGGCGCAGCAGGAACAGGGGACGATTCCGCATGGGCGGGGTTCTCCGGCTTGGATGCAGTCTGTATCGACTTGTACTGGTCAAGGTTCACATGATACGCAGCGAAATTCTCACTCGTCCGGTCAGGATCGGCAACACCGCCACGACCGCCGTTGACCTCGAAAATATCCGCAGTCTGCTGGTCAAGGTCAATATCGACCGAAATACCCAGCATTACGCTCTGCTCGATCTCTGCAAATGCCGCCTCCGACAAAGCAACCCCCAACTCATCGAATTGGGGGTTGTGTTCTGTATTTGCAGCGGCACGGAGAATATCCTCCGCACTGATCTGCGCATTCGCCTTGAAAAACCGTCTCTCACCATTGCCGTTGACGGAAAAGATCGTGTCGCTTACTCCGCCTTCAGAAACAGACTGTACTTCTGTCTCTCCTGTTCCGGCAGACTGTGCAGATACTTCTGGCTCGGTGCCGTCACCGGTGTCAGCAGCACGTCCCGCATCACCGCCGAATCCAGTTCTGCCGCCTTCGTCTGCTCCCATGCCACCGTCTCGTTGAAGTCCCTCGGTCTCGGATTCTCCCGGTTGAATTGCGCCTCCAGAAGATCGTAATACTCGTCCGCTGCCATCTCCTGCGACCGTGCCGTTGTCAGGTAGATCCCCCGGTAGCACATCCATTCCACCAGTTCCGGATAATTGTCCTCCATCCAGTGTTTCCACTTCAGACCGTACACGCCCAGCGGCTCCTCCTCCAGCGAGGGTTCCGTTTCCTCGTAAGCCAGATACGTCCCCGCCAGTTCGTCCAGTCTCCACCACAGCGTCATCCCGTTCTGCTCTCTGGACTTCCACTTCGGCAGGAACAGCGTTTTCGCCTTGCCGCCAACCATCTGTGTCACGTTCCAGCCCAGTTCGCCGTTCTGCCGCATCGCCTTCGCCATGGTCAGCCCATTCCGCAGCATCCCGGTCGGTACCACCTGCAGATCCTCGTCCGGCATCTGCTCCTGCTGCTCGTCCGTCAGTTTGCTCCATTCCTCGTACTTCATCATGATGATCCATCCTTTCTAACTGTTCCAGCGTCTGCAAACTCTGCACGGCTCTCTCGATGTTCATCAGAGCCTCTCTCGCAGCGCTTGCGGTGTGCGCCAGAAATGCGATTCGCTGTTCGTTTGTGTCGAGCAATCGAAATCCTCCCAAATCGGGGCGAATGCGGAATGTCTGTCCCGTACCCAATTCCAATCTGCCAGCCATCATCAGCATGACCGCCGACTGAAAGCTGCGGGCATAGGCATTGTACTGCGATGCCGGGATGCCAAGCGCCGCCATGCTTGCGGTGATCCGTGCCTGATTGATCGTCTGGCTTGCCAGCGTACTCATCAGGTGCTGGTCAGGCGGGATGTTCAGCGCCCTCTTGACCGCATCCGCATTGCCGCTGTGGACTGTCCACACGCTGGGTTGAAACTCCTGC
>JAIKWY010000141.1 GCA_024684395.1 Oscillospiraceae bacterium | reverse complement strand
GCAGCTGTAAAAGCCAAAATGATAGTAGATGGTTTTCAACAGAAATTGCACGAAAATCCTGTTGTGCATTGTGACGAAACCGGTCTGCGAGTGAACGGGAAACTGCACTGGGTGCATGTGATCAGCACATCCGGGCTGACTTACTATGCCCTTTCAGAAAAGCGCGGTCGGGTGAAACGCGGAAAAATCCGCGCTCTGATAGATCGTCTTCGGACATACAAGGGGGAAATCTGCCGTTTTGGCGATGATCCTATTGTCCCCTTTACAAACAATCAGGCCGAGCGTGATCTGCGCATGGTCAGAATGAAGAGTAAGGTCATCGGTACTTTCCGCTCAGAACAGGGTGCTAAAGATTTTCTGTTGTTGAAGTCTCTGACCTCTACCGCCGTAAAAGCAGGAATTGCTGCTTTTGATGCACTGCTTTCTATGTTCCAAGGACAGTTGGCTTGGAGGACTGAATAGTTACTGGAAAACAGGTTATATCCGTGTATATACGGATCACCTGGGGACAGCAAGACAGCAGAAAATTGCCAATCTGGCAATGGATTTTTCGATCGTTTTGTGCTATACTATATATGGAGCAAAATACTCATCGAGAAAAGGAGAAATTGATGGAAAAATATCTGTTTCTGGCGCTGACGCTCAGTGCTGCCGGAGGCTTCGGGTACGGGTTGTACCGGTTCTTCCGGGGAAAATCGGCGATGTACATCAAAATGATCGTGTTCGGCATTGGCTGTGCGATGCTCGGCCGGCTGTTCGAGACGCTCCAGCTATTCGCCAACGGTCAGATCCAGTCCGGGTTTCATGTCGGTATCCTGGGTGTTGTGGGGAGCTTTCTGTTTTTCTTCACGGCGAATTACGGACAGATGGATTCGCTTGTGGATGATGGTGCAAAGCAATTCCGGAAATACCGCCTGATCGCACTGGCTGCACCGGCTTGCATCATCCTTCTGTACTTTTTTCTGGTTCTTCGGATCGGTTTCGGACAGGCAGCGATCGTCAGAGGCATTGAGACACTGATCATTTCACAGGCTGCCTACTATCACCTCAAGCACCTGATCATTCCGGATGTGGATTACGGTGTCATCCGGTCGCTCCGGCAGTATAATCTGCTGGCACTGATTTACGGATTCCTGTGCATGGCGGAGATGCTGTTTAGTACGATCCATCTGCCGGTCCTCAGCATCATTGTGTATGTGTTGATGTGTGCGTCGCTGCTCGTATTCGTACCTGCTTTGGAAAGAGGTGTTAAGAAATGGAAAACCTGAGTTATATCATTTTTATCTGTATCGTTATATCGCTGGGTTTGATGCTGCCCTTGATGGAAAAGAAAACACGAAGTGTCGTGATCTTTATGATCGTCGGCATTTTCTCCTGTCTGTTTGTGTCGGAGTTGAACAGCATCCTGCTGAAAGTGTTCCACAATGACATGTACTACGTTACCACCACGATCACACCAGTGACTGAGGAAATTGTCAAGGCACTTCCGGTGCTGTATTATGCAATCTTTATTTCCGATGATCGCCGCACGTTGATCGCAAATGCGTATGCGGTCGGTGTCGGATTTGCATTGCTCGAAAACATTGTGATCCTTGTGCAGAACATCTCGGAGGTGTCGATCTTCTGGGCGCTGGTCAGAGGCTTCGGTTCAGGCCTGGTCCATGGCCTTTGCAGCGTCATGATCGGCTACGGCATCTCGTATATCAAAAAACGCCGCAAGCTCTTCTGGTGCGGCACATTTGCACTACTGTCCGCAGCGGTCATTTATCATGCGACCTACAACCTGCTGGTACAGTCGACGCTCCAGTACGCCGGTATCCTGCTGCCGATCATCACATATACTCCGATGATCCTGCTGCTGCACAGATCTGCGAAAAGCAGTGAGCCAGAAAAGAAGACCGCAACTGCATAAGAGGTGATCCGAATGAATCAAACGCTATGGAACAGAACCACATCTTTGCTGACAGTATCTGCCATGACTGCGGCATTGATGCTGCCGGCTGGTGTGCCGGTGTGTGCCGAAAACTTCCAGTTCATCACGGAAATTCGTCTTGAAACCGGAGAAAATGCCTATGATACGCTTGAAGCGGCTGGTTTCCATGTGATGGCAGTCGGCCTGAATGCAGATGTTGTCGCCGACGATCAGGTCTATCTTGGCTATAAATACAATACCGGTACACCCATCACGGGTATTCTGATCTCAGTCGATGTGGGTGAGAGCCTTGAGCAGGACGGCGTTGTCTACGAATGCGCAAGCCAAACGGATGTGGATGCGGGTAACGGCGGCGGTACGGGGTGCATTTATGTGACAAGGGATGAACGTGCTGGTGCACCGCTGGTCGGACTGGACATTCTGAAAGCTGATGCGGCAGAGAACGAAGAACTCCTGCCCATCGCGAATGATGGCGCCGAGGTCGTTCGCCGCCCGGACGGTAAGCCCTGCGACATAGAGCGACACAGCGAGACGACCACGATGTATCTGGCGCAGATCCGTGACGGACTCGTCGCACCGTATATCAGTGAGATCATACCGATTACGGATGTGTCCCGGTGGGATGCAGTCTATACGGCGGCTGAACGGGGGTATGATTATTTCATCGACGGTGACATTGATGACAGCGAAGAATCGTATACACTCATCGCCTACAAGCGGACAACGGACGCTTCGCAGGCGATCACAAGTATTGCGGCTGTGTCCACAGACATGATCCGGAGTTATGAGGAGAATCAGGTCGTTGATACGTATGCGGAAACGGAGGATGCAACAGAGGAACTGCCGGAAACAGAAGCTGATACAGAAGCACAATCTGACAAAGAGCTGGAAGCTGAGGATGTTCCCTCCGTTGAGCTGGAACTGTTCACACCGATCATTGTCCATGCAGACGAACCTTCCGAATCGGCAGAGGAGAGCACAGAGAAAACAACAGCCGGAGAACCGGAAACAGAGCCGGAGAGCTCCGAAGCAGAATTGACCTCGGGAGAAACGGAGCCCGATAGCAGTGAGGAGACGGAAACGACAGAGGATACAACCGAGGAGACGACTGAGGTTCCCACAGAGCCTGCCACCTCTCTGACAGGCGATGCGATCGGAATTTCCGGGATCGAGTACTATCGCACCTCCCGGACAGAGATCCCGGGCGGGATGCCGTACTACCTGTATGCCACGAAGAATGGGAACGCCGGAAATCCGGTCATGATGCTCTATGCAGAGGAATTGACCGAGACGGAGGATTCACTGTTCGGTATGTGGGCTTACGGCTATTTCTCGGCGAAGGGCGAAACGAATGCCTATAGCTATAAGTGCAATGAGGATCTGCTGCTTTCCTTCCAGTCGGATATGACAGTTTGCACAAAGCTCCCTGTCATGCTGCTTGGGACAGAGGCGCAAGCGCCTGAAACGGAAACACAGGGAGAGCTGCCCTCTGAGAATGCACCTGCTGAGGGATCAGAATCGGAGAAATCCACTGCGCTTGAGGGCGAGCCGACTGCAGAGTTATTGGGGATTGCGCCGATCATTGCTCATGCGGAGAAAGAGTCCGAAATGGCAGAAACGCTCCCTACGATCCGTCTGACGATGTTGACGGCAAAGGAGGGACTGCCGGAGAGCATGACCTCGCTGAGCGGTCTGCGGACACCGACCTACGTCACACCGCAGCTTGACCGTGAGAACCGCAGCGACCGGAAAAACAAATTCCCGGCATCTGTCTTTGGAGAGAACGGTGCCTTGGCATTGGTTTTGGGTGGGGTCGCAGTTGCATTTGCTCTTTTGACGGGTGTGGTCCTGCATAATAACAAGCAGTCCGGTGCAGCTAAGAAACCGGCACAGGAAACGGAAGCGGCAAAGGAAACTGTTGAAAACAGCAAAAAGCACTCCGGTCATCTGCCCGTTCAGAAGAAAAGAAAGAAGAACGGAAAAAGAGGTGAGACAAGATGATGAAAAAAATTGGCAGCTTTTTTGCGGCGTTCTCCGTGGCAGCATTTGCGGTCGTTCCTGCTGTGCAGGAGATCCCGGTCAATGCGACCGGATATCTGCGGCCGACCATCGAGATCAGCGTGCCAACGACCGGTGACTCGGTCACTGGGCCACAGTCGATCGAGCAGGCAGCTGTGCTCAGTACCTCACCGACACCCGGCGATCCGTTTTCCTACGGTGAGAATGAGGATTTCTCCATTGTTCCCTGCAACACGGGCGGCGGTGCTGTGGATGACAGCGGTACGGGAAATATCCATCTCTGGAAAGCGCACCGCAAGGCGAATCAGCGCTGGAAGATCAAGCGCTGCGACGAATATGTGTATTTTCAGGAATCCAATGGCAAGGTCATCGGGATCTCAGGAAACGGGGGAAGCGGCAATCAGCTCGTTCCGACTGATTACAACGGCAGTGACAGTCAGCTCTGGCGGCTCCAGGAAATGGGGGACGGTACGTTTACCATCCACAGCAAGCAGAATGACGGTCTGGTGTGGGATGTGTCTGCGTATGCACAGGATAACGGCACAGCGATCTGCGTATATGGCTTCCACGGCGACCGTAACCAGCGGTTCAGCTTTGTACCTCTGACCACGCAGGAACCCATGAGTGAATGGGGCGCCTCCCGCTACGACTGCAGCGGCTCGGATTGGAGCATCTGGGACGGATCCCTGAGCTATGACTGGTATTTTGTGAATCAGAATGCCCGCGATATGTATATCAGCAGTGCGGCAGATCTGTACGGCTTCACCTCGCTCGTGGTGAACGGCTGGAATTTCAATGGCAAGACCGTCCACCTGACCTGCGACATCAATCTTGCCGGCATCGAGTGGACACCGATCGGAAACAAGGATCACATGTTCCACGGTAGCTTCAACGGTGAGGGACATTCCATCATCGGTCTTTCGATTACGAAGAAGAACGACTTTCAGGGCTTGTTCGGCGTGGTACAGGGCGGCTCGATCGGGAATTTTGCGATCAAGGGCTCTGTGTCTGGTGATGATCATGTCGGAGGCGTTGTCGGCTGGTTCGCCGAGGGGCATCTCTATGATATTTACAGTGAAGTCACCCTGACAAAGGCTACGGATCAATACGAGGGCGGCATCGTCGGTTACAACAGCTACGGCGGCTACATCGAGCACTGTACCCAGAATGCCCGCATCAACTCCGGCGATATGGATCCCTGCCGCGGCGGCATCGCCGGACGCAACCGGGGCGTCATCCGCTGGTGTGTGAATGAACAGACCGTGGACTGCAACTGGAACTACTGCGGCGGCATCGCCGGGCAGAATTTTGATGGAAAGATCGAGTTCTGTGCCAATTACGGCATGGTCGGCGGCGGCGGAGATACCCAGCTCGCAGGCGGTATTGCCGGAGAGACCAACGCCGATTCCGTGATCTACGGCTGCTTTAATGACGGTTTCGTCTACAGCAGCAACGACGACTATGTCGGCGGCATCAGCGGCGACAACAACGGCGGTCTTGTGGCGTGCTGCATCAACAACGGCAAGGTACAGGGCGACGATCATGTCGGCGGTATCCTCGGTGACAGCTATTGCTATTGCTGCTACAACGGCGGTTATGTGCTCGGAGATGACCAGTGCGGTGCGATTACCGGTGATACGGCTGGTTCTCTTTCGTGGTGCCGTGCACTATCCTGGACGAATGCTGTCCTCAACGGGACGAACGAAAGCAACGGTGCCGAATGGGTCAGCACGGCAGATGTGCTCAGCGGAAAATGCTGCTATGATCTGAATGCCGGGACTGGCAAAACTGATCTCGGCGGATACAGCACCCCGACGGATGTGGTCTTTTTCCAGAACATTGGCAGTGATCCACTCCCGACCTTTGCGGGTGCAAAAGTGATAAATAATGGAAACGCTTACGTCAACGAAGAGTATGTGGTCAATGTGGATGCCCAGAAGGGGTATGGTACAGTAGAGGGCACAGGCTTCTACAAGTCCGGTGCCGTGACGCTGAAAGCGCAGCCGGCAGCCGGCTGCCTGTTCGATCATTACGAGGTGACAACATCGACAACTGTTACTGACGGGGATATGTTTGGCGGCGCACATGACCGCCCGGGCGTTACGGAAAAGACCTACACAGATACAGAGCTGAAGCTCACGAATAGCATCGACCGCTCCTACCGTGTCAAGGCTGTGTTCAAGGTCTTTGACGATGTGCCGGAGGATCTGCACCAGAAGGTTAAGGTCGAGATCGAATGCGCAGATGAAACCGACGGCTGGAACAGTGACATTGTACCGGTCTACCTGGAGGATTCTGCAGGCGAGCGTCATGTCTGGGAGATCAACCGTGCCGACATTGACGGCGATAATATGAAGGTCAGCAGGGAATTTGACCTTGGGGCAGCAAGCCCGGTGGCGGTCTATGCCTATCCGGATTTCGGCGGCGGCTTCACCTTCCACGATCTTGGACTCAAAGCAAGAATGTGGGTCAACGGCTCTCCGACAGCGATGGAAAGCCAAAAGGTCATGATACGGTCGTATCCGTTTGTCTCCTCGAAGTGGAACAGCGACTACATGAGCATCACCTTCGCCGGCTACGGCAATTCCACAGTCGGCATCACGAAGGCAGACGGCTCCTTTGAGAGCAAGGGAACCTATACGAAGTGCAAGGATGCGTGGGATGCCGCCAGGGCGCTTGGTGACGGTGCAACAATCCGGCTCGACGGCGCCTGGCTTGCAGACAGCATGTATGAGCTTGAGAGCGGCAAGACGGTGACAGTCGATCTCTGCGGCTTTCCCATCATACGCACAATCAAGAAAACGGCTAAGAACGGCGGCATTTTCAGAGTTAATGGCGGAACGCTGCACATCACCGATTCGATGCCGGCCCGGAAGTCCGGCTCTTCCTTCTACGGCGGCAGCATCCAGGGTGGACGCAGCGACGATGTGGCAGGTCTTGTGCATGTCGCAGGCGGTACGTTCACTATGAACGGCGGTACGCTCTACAACGGCGGTACAGACAGCTACGGCGGCGGTGCCGTCTGGGCAAAGGAAAGCGCCACTATCAAGCTCGAGGATGTTCTGATCGCAAATTGCTGGGCAGACGGTGCATGGACGCACAGAAATTACGGCGGCGCTGTTTACATTCAGAATGCAACCGTTTCCATGAAGAATGTCAATGTCCGTAACTGTCACGCCGAGGATCACGGCGGCGCTGTCATGGTAGAAGATCAGGGCAAGCTGACGATGGAGAATGTGAATATCTCCAACTGCCGCGCAGACGAGAACCAGGGCGGTGCCATCTACATGGAGGATGATGCAGAGGTACGCTTCACCGGCGGCAGCATCAAAAACTGCTCGGCGCTCGAGGATCACGGCGGTGCCATCTATCAGGAGGACGGCAAGCTCTTCTGCGAGAATGTGGCTTTCCTGAACAACTACACCGAGGATAACGGCGGTGCAGTCTTCATCAATACGGACGATGCGACATGGCTCATCGGGTGCAGCTTCCACGGTAATTCTGCTGATGATGACGGCGGTGCCATTTATATGGACAATGACAAGCTCTACATGGAAAGCTGCACTGTCATGAACAATGCCAGCAAGGGTATCGGAGGCGGGCTGTTCATTTCATGCGATGGCTCGATTGATCTGTGCGGTAAGACGATCATCAAGAACAATGATGGCGAGGACTATTACGATAACCTCATACTCGGCGCCGCAGTGCAGGATACCAAGACCTATTTTGCAGAAGTTTACGATGCCGGACTGCGCCCTGGCTCTGATGTGCATGTCTTTGTAAACCGGGTCGGTGCAGATTCAGACCACTATATCACAGCCCCTTCTGTAAAGATCGATGAGCGCCAGATGCAGTATTTCCATGCTGACAACGGCTTGCTGACACTGACGGATGTGGAGGAAGGACATGATACGAGCCTGATGGCTTCGACGTTTTCCGATGGTCGCAGCGCTGTTGTGGCAGGGGGTGTGGTCATCCTGATTGTGCTGTGTCTGGCACTGCTGCAACTCAAACACAAGCGGAGAGGGGAGGACTGAACATGCGGATGATCAAGCTGTTTTCACGTATTGTAGCTGCGGCGACAATCGCATGTATGCTGTTTTGCAATCAGCCGTGGACGGCTGCGGCGGCAGAGATCAAGCAGGATCAGGAGCTTGCTGTGACCTACCTTAGCGAGGTAAAGATGTTCTACAGCGATACCGAGGCGAAAGCCCGGAAGGACTGCGAGGCAGAGGGCTACATCTTCTGCCCGTCCGATCTCAAGTACGGCTCGAACACCGGTGTACAAGCCTATCTCGGCTACAAAACGACAAAGGACAAGGACGAGGCGATCACCGACCTGACGCTGCTTGATTCCAAGAACTCCCATTTTGAGTCCATGACCTATGAGGAGTATCTTGACAAGCATCTCAGCGATTATGCCGACATGGCCGCAGAGATGATGGTACTCGTGAACGAGTTCCGCAAGAATTACAAGGCAGGCAGCCCCGATGCCATTGCAGCGTATGATACACTGAATCTCCTGTATTTTGACAATACCAGAAGCACCGAGGAAACAAGCAATCTGTTCGGTGAGTATCTTCTGACACAGGCAGACAGGACATTCTTTGAGAAGTTCATGCAGCGCGGCAATGCACTGGTGCTTGGCTTTATCCTCAATTCTCTTGCCAATGCGGCAACGGACTTCAATACCGACAATACCACATGGCTCTGCCGCTCCAAGACGAGCATTGTGCTGGAGGATTTTGAGCAGGGCAATTCTGCGAAGAAGAATGAGTACAACAGCATGTATCAGAATGCAGCAAAGACCATGATCGGACGTCTGCAAAGCTTCGCCAAGAGCTACACTGAGGCGAAAACGCTGCAGGAGCAGTACGGCGACAGCTTCGGCTATGACATTTCCATAGATGCGACAGGAGAGGAGCTTCTGGAGCATCCCGACTGTCTGATTCCGGAATATGTCGGTGCGCTGGAGACCTATGCACTGTTGGATACGATTGAGTATCAGGCGGCAGGTGAGGTGGTCGTTTCCGATATGGCACACCTTGAGGAAAATGCAGATGCCGATGAGAGCGTCTATACGACAATTTATCAGGAACGCAAGACGCTTGCAGAGTATTTCCTCGAGCTCGGTCAGGATGAATCGCTCGCGCTGCATCCGGAACAGCTCTATCCGATCATTGCGTCCATGACACCGGGACAGCGTATCGTGATGCGTTATTGCGGCCTCGATATGCTTGCCCGTAGCTTGATCCGGTCTGATGACTACCTGGCGACCCGGGAAGCGACGACCTCCGATGCTGTGCAGCAGCTTGCCGATCTCGGCTATACAGGCGGCAGGATCTGGCTCTGGGAGGGCGTGGACTTCTCTGTATTCGACAAGAAGACGGTCGAGACCGGCACTCTGCTCGATGCAAAAAACGCCGGAAAAAAAATTATGGACAGTACGAATGCGGCGGAGCGAGAGGCTGGCTCGACACTGTCGATCGGGCTTCAGATCGCAGACATGGTGATCATGTGCGCTATGGGTACTGCTATGATCATACAGGCGATCGTCGGCTGTTCTCTGTGGACAGCAGGACTTGCCGCGATCACGGCAGGATATACGGCAGCTGTGTGTGCCACCTTCACTGGAGGCGCCTTGGCTATGGTTGGCGGCGTGGCGATGATGCTCGGCGGTGTGCTGCTCAGCGTGATGTTTATACTGAATATCGTGTGTCTGGTCGCAAGTCTGGTGGTGTTCGTATATATGATCTATCTATGGACAAAGGATGACAGAACACCAACCGATTATTCCACGATCCCGACTTACATTTTCCATCTGCGTTCCAATTCCAAGGGTAACTACCGTGTTCGGTATGAGACGGTCAAGAGCAATGCTGACAAAAGTCGCATGGAATGGCTCTGGGCGCGCTATTGTCCCAGATTGACGGATAACGGTAGGGAAAATGCTTTAGAGGCATTAGAAAATGGCAAAGTTCCCAGGTTTAGTCTGTTTGGTGATTCATCCTTGGATGCCGAGTTCTCAACAATACGTTACGGCGAGTATGCCGATCTTGGTGCCTACCAGAGCGACTATGACCGCTGGCAGATCCTGTGCTTTTCAAAAAGCCCTGCCTCCGGCGATCCGATCGTGGTTCCGGACGACAAGCCGCTGTTCATCACACAAAAATACACCTATCAGGCCCCCGAGGGCTACCGCGGCATCACACTCATTTCCGGCAGCACCACGCAGAACATCAACGTCATGGAGATCGAAAAGGATATCGGCGTGCCGCTGTACCTGTTCGTTGCCGGTGAGTCCGACCTTATGAACAGCCAGGGCGAGGTCACGGATGCTTCCCAGTATATCACCAAGGTCATGATCTACCATGCGGACACGCAGGAGGAGGCGGTCAACAAGCTGCTGAAGGATAGTTATGAGATCATTAACACCAATCTGACCCCCGGCAGCGGGTATACGCTCCTTGGCTACCAGCTTGGCAGCAGAACCGGTGCGCTGACCGATCTGCGTGTATCCGGCAGCGGCATGTACACGATCGCTTACGGTGATGCCCAGTACGGCAGAGCCGATGAGCTCGGGATGGGCGTTGCGACGCAGACACCCTACGGCATGTCTCTCTACGCAACCTCAAGCGCCGCAGCCGGTACACCCATCGTCAAGATCAGTGTCGAGGACAAGCGCCTTCCGCTCGGAAGCGGAGCAGAACCTGCGTGTCTGTTCACGGGCGGTCAGGCAGTGGACTTCTCTTACAACTGGAATGACAATACCGGCTTTGACTTTCTGGACTGGAACACATATCGTAATGAGTCGCACTGGGCATGGACAAGTTTAAATAAGGAATACAACATGGCACAGCAGGATGACCCGGTAAACGGGCTCTTCATCTACTTCTGGCCGGAGACACAGTTCAAGGCGCAGGATGAAAACGGGAATGCCAATCCTGAGTATGTTGGCGGCTTCTCCTACTTCATGGCATCCGACAAGGACAAAGTCGGTACCTATGGCACGGGTTCGCAGTTCATGCAGACCTTTGCCAGGGAGAACGGCTATGAGCTCGTGATGAAGGACGGCGCACCTGCGAAGATCATGTCCGCATCCGCCGGTGAGATGAAGCCGGTCTACAACTGGACGGACACCGAGGGCGGTGCTGTGGTGGATAAGTGGACTTATGATATGTATCATACTTTTTATAAAGGTACGATCATGAACGAAAGCGACGGTGCGACCGGCAATGCAGGCATGCTCACCCCCCTTGATGATCTGGATAAGGAAGCGGATAAATATACCTGGCACACGGAGACCTACTTCGGCGTTTCCTACACCTACAACCCCTACCGGGCGATCACAGGTGTTGCGGGCTTTATCGCGCCCTATACCGAGATGTCGTTCGCTTTGGGCAATACGGGACTTTCCACCCCTGCCAGGAGCTTTATCTCATGTACGACCAATATCCAGGGCTTCCCGGTCTCTGCTCCGGGTGTCAGCATGGGCTACACGGGCTATACCAGAGGCAACATCATGTACCTCAACAAGTCCGCCAGGCAGAGATCGGATCTCGAATGGATGGGCGGCAAGGAGACGGAGGTGCGCACGCACTATCTACTCCAGAGTGGTCCGGCGGCCGGTATTCTCCCGCTTCTGCGCGATGACCTGATGTTCGTCACGAATGCGACCCCTGGCAGCTATGCCGACTATGTCCCGATCTGTGACCTGCGTTCCCCTGGCGACTATGACCATCCGCTCAATTTTGCACTGGATACAACAAACCTCGGCTCGGAGTACCTCTACATCTATTTGAAGAAGAATGCCGGCGGCAGAGAGAACACTGCGGCAAGAGAAAAGCAGGAGGAAGAGATTGCTGCACTGAATGCTAAAAATGGCGAGAATGACAAAGCTGTGCCGTATCTCTACATCAAGGAGGACAACGGCCCACACAACGAATATCAGAAGAAAGAATATGTAGCAGGTGTGTTCTGCGGCGTGGGCAAGACCTCGGAGGCGGCGATCGCAAGTCTCTATGCCAATGCTTCAAAAAACTGGGCTGCTATTGCGGCGGCACACCCGGACATCTCTGCGACGCCGCTTATCACAGAGTTTGACGAGATCCTCCCGCTCGACCTGACGGATGCGAACCCGTGGTACAATCTGCATTGTAACGATACGAGCGTTTCCCTGAAGGATGACGAGTGGGCACGCGGCAATGAAAACGCCGAGCGCCGCTGGGGACATGAACGCATTGGTATCAATGCAGTGGGCAAGTTCACCTTCGAGGACACTGCCGATGAGCATGAGTATTCGAACGGCTGCGCCTATATCGGTGTTGTACGCAGTGCATTCGGCGAGAACTACGATTGTGTGTATGCGGTCATGAAGTATTACAAGGACGGCGAGGGAGGCGCACCGACCTCACTGAACGTCGGCGGCACAGAATGCACGCTTGCAGGCGGCCCTGTCCAATCACCGGAGGGGCAGTATTACCTCTACTATTCCACCAACGCCGGCACGGCATCCTTCTGTGCGCCGGTCACGGAGATCGACGTGAGCAAGGAGCAGTTCATCAACGGCTATAACTCGTGCTATTCCTGCCGTGAATCTGACCGTGTGGACTTCAAGCTTCCGGCATACTCCAACCTGCGGATGCGAACGGATGAGCAGTATTACATTCATACCAAGTACAACATGTCCGATCTGCCGTACATCGAGGCGATCTGCGTTGGCGTCGGCAACAACAAGAAGGAGGCATACGCTGATCTCATCAGTACGACACAGGCAAGCGGCGCTACCGATGTCAACTGCTGCTACAATTCCTATTCCGATAAGTGGGTCGCCATCGGTTACCGGCGCACGAACAGTGCGGCAAGTGCGATTCGGGATATCTTCCTGTATATCGGAGATAATCCGGTGAATCTATTCGTTGCCGAGAACGCTTATATGCTCAAGGGCAGCATGCTCCAGCCATACAGTGTGAAGGAAAGCAAACGCGATGAGAACGGTGAGCTTGTAAAGAACGGCAACAAGGTCGTGACAGAGACGATCACCGGGCCGCGGTATCAGGTGCTCAAGCGTGCGGTCGTCACGAACGGCAAGGTATCCTATGTGCCGCAGCCTCTCAACGAAGGCACCGGTGCTGTACCGATCTATCTGTACTATACCACCGCCAAAACAGCGTTCTACTACGATCAGTCGGACAAAAACAGTCTGGTAGCCCCGATCCGGAATTTTGCGTTCACCTACGGTGATACCTCACCGAAGTACGCATCAGCACAGCAGCTCGCTGCTGTCTACAGCAAGACCGTATACGGGCAGACCATATTCGACCCCGATTCTTATGCGAATATGCACTGGGAGAATGTGCTGGCGATCGACACAGCTTCTGCCAAGGAATACCAGATCAATGGCGGGAACGGCTTTCCGATCAGTCTGAGCCACCGTGCATTCCCGGAGATTGGCAATACCACATGGCATACGGCCGGCGACAAGTGGGTAAGGATGTTCGTGGACAGGGGTTCTTCTGCCGGCGACGGCTGTACGCACCGTGCGGGGTGCGAGCTCACCGATGAGGGGTACTACGCTGCTACTTCTCGGTACGGTATCCTGCAACAGAAAGTAACCTGATTTAAAACGAAATACTCTGCGCTGCAAAGCGCAGAGTAATTCGTTTTTTTACTGTATTTTGTTATCTCCATTATCCCACATATGAAACGAAAAAACATTGCCAGATTGGCAATGAACAGCGAAGCTCCCCCTGCATGAGGAGGAGCTTCAGATAAAGATGTAAATATTAAGCAACAGCCGGAGTCTCCGGGGTTTCCTTGCGCTTTTTTGTCGCAAACATGACAACCAATGCGCCGAGTATGCCGACTGCCAGACCGCCGATACCTGCGAGGGCAAGCTGACCGGTGGTGAAAGAAGAGGCGGTGTAGGCATTGGAATCGGTATCCCAGAAGAAGTAGACGCCGTTCATGTCGTTGTCATAGGCATAAGCCTCGTCACCGAGGTCTGCGGCATAGATGTAGGTGAAGAAGTGCAGCGGCGCTGTGCAGCCTGCCGGAACAGCATCACTTCCGGTCTGGAGCTTCAGGGAGTCTGCAAGGATGGGATTGCCCTTAGCGCTGCTCTTGACCGTGTAAAGTGCCAGCCACTGCTTGCCGACGTCACAGTTGAGGTCTGCCGCATCGCCGCAGCCCCATTCTGCGTACTGGTCAACACCGTCCTGTGCTTTGCTGTTCACGCCGATGTCCTGGCGGTTGCACTTGACGACCTCATAGTAAACGTACTGGTTGAAGTCGATATTCCTGACCTCGTTGCCGTTCTTGTCCTTGGTGTAGGAGACGATGTCCGCCTCATCCACGATGTAGAGGGGGATGGGGAGGAAGGTGCGGTTGAAATACTTGTAGAGCTGGTAGCCCTTCATGGCTGCTGCCGCAAGCATCAGTACACCGCCGATACCCATGATCCATTTGCCTGCTGTTGAAACGGAAGAGGTGGCCGTCAGTTGGTTTCTTTTCTGTGACGTAGATTCGATGAGGTACGTGACTTCACCCTCTTCATCCGTGAAGGCCTTTGCATCGGTGATCAGATCTTGGATCCGGGCTTTTTTTACTGTAGCAAGTGTGTTCGTCACAACTTCAACATTCGTCATGCTTCGCTGGATGGCGTATCCTCCGACCAGTGAGATCGTACTCAATGCGAATACGGCATAGGAGCAGATAGCTACGAGACCCGTTTCATCCCACATCTTATCATAGGGGCTTTTCCCTCTGCTTTTCTCCATCATTGCAGCACTCGTCAGAGCTACTCCGTTTCGGAAGATGGCTCGGTTGATGCCGGAATAGATGGATATGGCTCCATGCTCGCCGATCATGCCGCTGATCTCAGGCATCGCCTCCTTGACGGATCCGGCATCTGTCGATCCGGCCAACAGAAGGCTGTACAGGGAAACAAAATGCAGACCTGCACGCTGCCCGTCAGAAAGTGCGATCGCCATGGGAAGGAAAGCGTCTGTATCATCCGAAGAAACTGCACCGGTATCTTCCGGGCAGAAAAACTCATACAATGTGGAGCCCTGATCGCTCTCATACTCCACATTGTTCAGGATGCCATACATCAGCGCAGCATCCAGAAACCGGTCGCTCACTGTATCGTATTGTAACCGATCCTTTGCTTTCAGATCCTCAAAATACGTATCGAGGCGTTTCTGAAAGTCCTCGTCCGACTCCTTATCACCCTGCCGGAGTCCGTACTGATCCTTGTAGGCCTCATACCATCTCATTTCCTGAACGATCGCATCATAGCCATTCGCCAGTTCCTTTGCGGCATCGCCGTATTTGGAACGAAGCAGGGTCAGCGCTGCCGAATCCGAGAGGCTGCTGTTCCCGTCAGCGTAGAGCTCAGCAAGGTCCTTCGGACTCAGAGATGACATATCGCTCAGACGGTCGAGCCAGGTATCCTCGCTCACGTCTGCAGCTAAGGTCAATGCCTGTTCTACCGCAAGTAGTGCGGGACCGGAGCTTTCAAGAACGATTTGCTGCAGATCCGCATACTTGAGACGTTTGTTTTTGGGCATTGCATTATAGGCATTTTCAGTCAGCTCACGCTTCGTCTCATTAAGCAGGAGATCTCCCAGGGGCGTCCCTGTATCATTGACCGCATACTGCCCATCGACCTCACCGTCGTAGAACATGTTCAGCAGATCGTGTGCCAGCTTTGCACGCTCTCTGCCGGACTCAGAGCCTCTTCCATTGTAGTTGCCGCGATATTCTTCAAGGACGGGCGTAAAGGAATCCAGAAACTCGTCGATGTCTGCCTTCATCTCCTGGAGCAGCGCCTGATAATCATCGAAGCTGTAGCCCCTGTAGCCGTCCGTGCCCATGTTCATGACCGCCATGTCGGTGACGGCGTCGTTCGGGTCGTTCGTGCGCTTGACGCCCATCACAGCGGCGACTTTTTCATCCTTTCCGGCATTGAAGTTTCCCTCCACCGGCTCCCAGCCGTGGGACGTGAGCCAGCTTTTGGCCTCGTCCTCCGTGCTGCCGTAGGCGATGAACACCTCGCTGATGTACTTCCCGGTATCAGCCGCAGCAGCCTTGATCGCCCCGACCGGTGTAGTCAGGAGCATCGCACAGGTCAGGGCTGTGGACAGAATTCTTGACTTGAATGATTTTTTCATAGCAAGCCCTCCTTCTATTTGTTATTATATCTATTATACCATATATGAAATGAAAAAACCATTGCCAGATTGGCAATGAAACCGGAAGCTCCCCCTGCATGAGGAGGAGCTTCAGATAAAGATGATAATATTAAGCAACAGCCGGAGCATCCGGCGTCTTCTTGCGCTTCCTGGTTGCGAGCATCACAACCGTTGCACCGAGGATACCTACCGCCAGACCGCCGATACCTGCGAGGGCAAGCTGACCGGTGGTGAAAGAAGAGGCGGTGTAGGCATTGGAATCGGTATCCCAGAAGAAGTATACGCCGTTCATGTCGTTGTCATAGGCATAAGCCTCATCGCCGAGATCCACT
>JAIKWY010000108.1 GCA_024684395.1 Oscillospiraceae bacterium | reverse complement strand
ATACATAGCCCAGAGAATCATACGGCTCGCTGATGAGCAGATAGCTCTTCCCTGCACGCTTGTTCCATGCAGAGAGCGTCTCGCTGTCGAGCGCATTCTTCTCCACCTTGACGCCCTGGATCTGCACGTTCGGCAGGTCGATCAGACCGGTGTTGTTGTCCCATGCACGGGAAACGTGGTACTGTCTGCCGTTCTTCTCAAAGAACCAGTGATCGGTGCCGGAATCGTCCGTAAAATGGCCGTTGCCGATATAGCGATATTCCGACTTGCTGCCGCTCGGATAGGCAGTCTTTACAAGCGTATTGCCGGAGAACGAAAGCTCATAGGAGCCCCAGCCACGGATGTACGTGCCGGCATAGCTCCGGAGCTCGTCGGTGACAGAACCCGTCGTGACATTGAGCGCAGGTTTGGTCGGCATACTGTCGATAACGCCTTTCTCCTGGAGGATCTGCAGGAGGGAATAGATCAGGAAGCCCTTGGATACGCCATTGCCGGAGCCGCTGCCGACGGCTGCTGCAACCAGATTATACTCCGGGAGCACGATCATCTGGCTGCCGGAATAGATGACATCGCCGTTCTTGGTCACAGCCTTGATGCCCATCTCGGAGAACGGATACAGGTCAACTGCATCCCAGCCGAGACCGTAGTTCATCGTGCTGTAGCCGGGTTCGCACCAGGTACCGTTGCGGTATTCTGCATTCCCCGTTGCTTCGATGGAATCCTTGCTCAGAACGCCGTCACCGGCTTTGGTAAATGCCTTGCCCAGGCGGCAGAGATCTTCCGCTGTGGAGAACAGACCGCCCTGTGCCGGATCCGTTGTCAGCGGCGGCAGCTTGGTGTCGCCGGAATAGATCGCTGCGATCTGTGCGGTATCAAAGGTATCCTGCGGCGTGAAGGTGTGCTCCATGCCGAGCGGAGCGAAGAGCTCCTGACGCAGGAAATCCGCATAGGTCATGCCGCTGACACGCTCGCAGATCAGCTCCATGAGCGTGAAACCGTCGTTGCAGTAGATGCTGTATTCGCCAGGAGCTGATTTCAGCTTCTGGGTGCTGAGACGTTCGAGGAATCTGTCGTGCGCAGTCGTATCACCGAACGTGCCGAGCTTCCATGCATCTGCCACCGTGTTGCCGTACAGACCGCTCGAATGGTTCATCAGCATCCGGACGGTGATGTCTTTGTAACGAGGATCCGCCATTGTGAAGTCAGGCAGATAGTCAGTGACACACGCATCGAGATCCACCTTGCCCTGATCGACAAGGCGCATCACAGCGGCGGTTGCAGCCACTTTACTACAGGAGGCAACGCCGTACATCGTCTCAGCGGTCAAAGACTGGGACTGCTGGCGGTCGTACTTCCCTGCTGTACCGGATACGACGATCTCACCGGCATCCATGACGGCAAACTGGAAGCTCGTCAGATCATCAGAGATGAAGCGGTCGGCTTGCCCCTGCATTTCCCGCTGCATTGCCTGCCAGTCCACAGGTTCGCCGATCGGAATAGGATCGGTCGCAGGCTCGACCGTCGGCTCGGTGTATACCTCCTCCGAGGAAGCAGGGGCTTCGGTCGCTGATGCGGGATCCGTCTCCGAAACGCTCTCAGACTGCGTATCAGAGACCTCCTCCGAGGAAGCTGCGGGATCAACAGGCGCAGATGCCGGATAGGATGTCGCATCCTCATCCAGACAGCCATTCATGAGCAGAAAAGGGAAAAGAGCGGTCAGACAAAATACGCCGGCAATGATCCTTGATCTCTTTTTCATAACGATCCCCTCCATCATTTTAACCTTGTATATACGTAGAAACGGCTGTGTCAGGCAGCCGTTTCTAACGATACGATACAGTTAGTCAACGACTGCGATGACCTCTACTTCAACAAGCGCAGCCTTGGGCAGATCCTTGACTGCCACACAGCTTCTTGCCGGCTTGCCGGTGATATACTTGCCATAGATCTCGTTGAATGCCGCAAAATCGGCAATATCAGCGAGGAAGCAGGTGGTCTTGACAACGGCGTCAAAGTTGGTGCCTGCTGCGGCAAGAACGTTTTTCAGGTTCTCCATGACCTGGGTGGTCTGACCCTGGATATCTGTTGCTTCAATGTTGCCGGTCGCCGGAACAATGGCGATCTGACCGGAGGTGTAGATAACGTTGCCAGCCTTGACAGCCTGCGAATAGGGACCGATGGCTGCCGGGGCATTTTCTGTGTAGATCTTCTCGGACATAGGTATTACTTCCCTTCTGAATAAATTTAGGTTATCTCTACAAACTTCCCATTTTGCATTTCTACGAAAGAAAATGGCTTAGATGCGGGGCTCCGCTCCGCACCCCTCCTCTAAAATCACAGTTTTTAGAGGTCGCTTTAATTATTGACGATCTTGAATCCAGCCTCTGTCAGAGCCTGACGGATCTGGCGGATATGCTCGTGGTTGCGGGTCTCCAGACCGATGCGGAGGATGGTGTCGGTGATGTCGCTGTCCTCGCTGGCACGCTCGTGGTGGATGGAAACAACATTGCCGCCGAGGTCTGCAAGGATCGCAGAAACGCCCTTGAGCTGACCGGGCTTGTCCTCGAGCTGGATGACCAGCATGTCGGAGCAGCCCATCTTGAGCTGACCACGCTTGATAACACGGGACAGGATCGTCACGTCGATATTACCGCCGGATACGAGGCAAACGACATTTTTGCCCTTGATATCGGGGATCTTATTGAACATCACAGCTGCCACGGATACCGCACCAGCACCCTCTGCGATGAGCTTCTGCTGCTCGATGAGCGTCAGGATGGCGGTGGATACCTCGTCATCTGTAACAGTGACAACGCCGTCCACGTACTTCTTGACGATCTCGAAGGTGTTGGCGCCCGGCTCCTTGACCTTGATGCCGTCAGCGACCGTGCTGACCTTGTCGAGGCAGACGATCTCGTCCATCTCGAGGGACTGTACCATCGAGGGAGCTCCGCTTGCCTGTACACCGTAAACACGAATGTTCGGATTCAGGCTCTTCAATGCGAATGCAACGCCGGAGATCAGTCCGCCGCCGCCGACCGGAACGACCACAACATCCACATCGCGCATCTGCTTGATGATCTCCAGACCGATGGTTCCCTGTCCTGAAATGACATCCTCATCGTCGAACGGATGCACGAAGGTATAGCCCTTTTCCTGCTCCAGCTCACGAGCCTTCTTATAGGCATCGTCATAGACTCCCGGTACCAGGCAGACCTCGGCGCCGTAGCCCTTGGTCGCCTCGACCTTGGAGATCGGTGCGCCGTCCGGCAGGCAGATGAGCGACTTGATGCCGTTCTTGGTCGCAGCGAGCGCTACGCCCTGCGCATGGTTGCCCGCAGAGCAGGCAATAACGCCCTTTGCCTTCTCCTCCTCGCTGAGCTGAGAGATCTTATAGTAAGCGCCTCTCACCTTGAAGGAGCCGGTGATCTGGAGGTTTTCGGTTTTCAGGTAAACATTGGCTTCCGGGCAGATCTTCGGAGCATGGATGATGTCCGTCTGCCGGATGACGCTCTCCAGCACATAGCTGGCATGATAGATCTTATCTAATGTGAGCATCGGTGATCACTCCTTATTTTTGGTTGATTCTGCTGCACAAAGCTGTTCCACGAACTGCCTTGCAGCTCTTGCGGAGCGGCCGCTTCTGCGTGTCGCAAAGCGCTCTGCTTCAAGCTCGAGTTCCTCTTCGGTCATGCTGAGACCGTACTGGTCTGCAAGCCCCTTTACGATGTCGAGGTATAACTGTTTGTTGGGCTTATCATACAAAATGCGAATACCAAACCGTTCCGAGAGCGAAATGGTCTCCTGCATCGTGTCATTCCGATGGATCTCATCCCCTGCCCGCTGCGAGAAGGTCTCCCGAACGATATGCCGCCGGTTACTTGTGGCGTAAATGACGGTATTATGCGATCTTGCGGAGATGCTCCCCTCTAAGACAGCTTTCAGAGCACTGAAATTGTCATCATTTTCCTGGAAGCTCAGGTCGTCGATGAAGAGGATGAATTTGAGCGGATTCGCTGCCAACTCATCGAGGAGTTTCGGCAGCAGATGCAGTTCTTCCTTCGTCAGTTCGATCAGGCGCAGACCTTCGTCTGCATAGGCATTTGCAACAGCCTTGACAGTGGCGGATTTGCCCGTGCCAGCATCGCCGTAGAGCAGGACATTCGCCGCCTTTTGTCCGGCAAGGAGCGCTCTGGTGTTCTCGATGACCTGCGTCCTTTGCAGCTCGTAGCCGATCAGATCGGAGAGCTGTACCGCATCCGGATAGCGGACAGGTTCGAGCACAAAACCGTTGCGGCTGGTGTCGGAAAGTTCCATGTGAAACATTTTGGACTTGGCATAGATGCCGAAGCCGTGCTTCCCGATCTCGGAAAGGCGCTCAAAATAGAGACTTTCGAGGTCAACGGAATACGCCTTCCACCCGGGGATATAGGATTCCTCCC
>JAIKWY010000090.1 GCA_024684395.1 Oscillospiraceae bacterium | reverse complement strand
CGCCGCCGTTCGGCGGCACCTCCCCCGCAAGCGGGGGAGGAAGGGATTTTAACGGGGCTGCGCCCCCTTAACCTGCTTCATCTAATTATAATACAACAGCGCTGCAAGGCAAACCACCTTGCAGCGCTGTTTTCATTTTTTCTGATGCGGGCAGCCGCCCTTGCAGCTGCACATGCCGCATCCGCCGCAGCAGGAATTGCCCTTGCGCTTGCTGCGGATCATGATGACCACCGCTGCGACCAGAGCCGCTCCGATCAGTACGGTCAGTACGATATCCAGCATACTCATCTGTCACACCCCCAACAGCATACCAATGCCATACACGGCAAGTGCGGCCACCCATGCGATCACGCACTGCCATACCACCACGACAACTGCCCACTTATTGCCGAGCTCCTGCCGGATGGCTGCGATCGCCGCCACGCAGGGCGTATACAGCAACGAGAACACGAGCATCGCCGCCGCCGAGATCGGTGCCATCGCCGTCTCCACGCCGGCGGGATAGAGCACCTCGAGGGTCGAGACCACGCTCTCCTTTGCCATGAAGCCGCTTACGAGCGCCACGAGCATCTGCCAGTCGCCCAGACCGACCGGCTTCATGACCGGCACGAACAGGCTCGCCACCATTGCCAGGATGCTCTTCTCCGGATCCTCGGTCAGGTGCAGGTTCAGGTCAAAGCTGTTCAGGAACCAGATGACCACCGTTGCGATCAGGATAACGGAGAACGCCCGCTGTAAGAAGTCCTTCGCCTTCTCCCATAGGAGCTGTGCCACATTGCCGGCACTCGGCATACGATAGTTCGGCAGCTCCATGACGAACGGCACCGCCTCGCCCTTGAAGACCGTCCCCTTGTACAGGCATGCCGCCGCAATGCCTGCCACAATGCCGAGCAGATAAAGCCCCACCACAATCAGCCCTGACCATTTCGGGAAGAAGGCATGCACAAAGAAGCCGTAGATCGGCATTTTCGCCGTGCAGCTCATAAAGGGCGTCAGTAGGATCGTCATTTTGCGGTCACGGTCTGAGGAAAGCGTCCGGGTCGCCATGACCGCCGGCACCGAACAGCCGAAGCCGATCAGCAGCGGCACGATGCTCCGCCCGGACAGACCGAGCTTACGCAGCAGCTTGTCCATGAAGAACGCCACTCTTGCGATATAGCCGCTGTCCTCCAAGAGCGACAGGAAGAAGAACAGCGTCACGATGATGGGCAAAAAGCTCAGCACGCTGCCCACGCCTGCAAAAATGCCGTCGATGATGAGACTGTGGATGACCTCGTTCGTGTTGGCTCGTGTCAGCGCCGCATCCACGACCTGTGTCAGCCAGTCGATCCCCTGCTCGCACAGCCCCTGGAAGAACGCACCGATGACGTTGAACGTCAGGAAGGACACCAGCCCCATGATGAGGATGAACATCGGGATCGCCGTGTATTTGCCGGTCAGGATGGCATCGATCTTGCGGCTGCGGATGTGCTCACGGCTCTCTGTGGGCTTGGTGACGCTCTCCGCACAGAGCCGCTGGATGAAGGAGAACCGCATATCCGCCATCGCTGCGCTCCGGTCGAGCTTGCGCTCATGCTCCATCTGCACAACGATGTGTTCGATCATTTCGAGCTCGTTCTGCTCCAGTCCGAGCTGTTCGAGGATGAGCGCATCCCCCTCGATGACCTTGCTCGCCGCAAACAGCAGCGGCAGCCCTGCACGCTCCGCATGATCCTCGATCAGATGGCACACCGCATGGATGCAGCGGTGTACAGCGCCGCCGTTGGCGTTCTTGTCACAGAAATCCTGCGTCACCGGGCATTCCTGGAAATGTGCGATATGCAGCGCATGATCGACGAGCTCCTCGATGCCCTCGTTCTTTGCCGCCGAGATGGGCACGACCGGCACACCGAGCATCCGCTCCATCGCATTGACGTCGATACCGCCGCCGTTCGCCGTGAGCTCATCCATCATGTTGAGCGCCACGACCATCGGGATGTCCATTTCAAGGAGCTGCATCGAAAGGTACAGATTCCGCTCGATGTTCGTGACATCGACAATGTTGATGACAGCGTGGGGCTTCTCTTGCAGCACGAAATTCCGGGAGACGATCTCCTCGCTCGTGTAGGGCGACATGGAATAGATGCCGGGCAGGTCGGTGATGACCGCATCCGGATGCCCATTGATGGTGCCGTCCTTGCGGTCAACGGTCACGCCGGGGAAGTTGCCCACATGCTGCTTCGAGCCCGTCAGGCGGTTGAAGAGCGTGGTCTTGCCGCTGTTCTGGTTGCCGACCAGGGCAAAGCGCATCTGTGTCCCCTCCGGGAGGGGCTTTCCGTCGCCCTTCGCATGGTAGCGGCCGCCCTCGCCGAGACCGGGGTGCTCCGTGGGGCGCTTTTTGCGCTTGTGATGGGTACTGTCGCTCTTCTCCTGCACAGCGCTGACCTCGATCTCCGCCGCATCCGCAAGCCGCAGCGTCAGCTCATAGCCATGCAGCCGCAGCTCCATCGGGTCGCCCATCGGCGCCAGCTTGACGACTGTCACCTCGGTGCCGGGGATGATACCCATGTCGAGGAAATGCTGCCGGAGCGCACCGTCTCCGCCGACCTTCTCGACCCGGACGGTCTCGCCGATCCCTGTTTCTTTGAGTGTTGCCATACCAGATCTTCCTTTCATATTGTTAGCCTATGCTAACAATCATCCTCTGCAAAATCGGCGTTTCCGCCGATTTTGTTTGTTTCCTCTAATAGTATACCACAGAAAAACAGGTTTGTCAAGGCTTTCTCGCTTCTTTTTTCAGATGCGTTATCCCTTCAGGATGACGATTGGGATCGGCGGGCAGTTCGGGCGGTTGACAAATGGCATCTCAATGACCGTATAGCGGTCGCTGTCGATGGTGGGGAGGTAGGCAAGCAGCGCATCCCGCTCCTCAAAGCCCGTCTCCCTGCCGTAGTACAGGATCAGCGTCATGATGCCCTCATCCCGCAGCAGTTCGAGCCCCGCTTCGATGGCGGCGATGCTGCTCTCCGGACGGGTAAAGACATTGTGGTCGCCGCCGGGCAGCCAGCCGAAATTGAACGTGATCGCCGAGACCGTCCCCGGCTGTGCGTACTTTGCCATGTTCGCATGGCTGTCGAGCACTGCCTCGGCACGGTCTGTCATGCCGTGCTCCGCCAGCAGCGCACGGGTGCTCTCCACGGCGGCCTCCTGGATGTCAAACGCCGTGACATGGCCGGTCTCACCGACCAGCTCCGCTAAAAAGAGCGTATCCTTGCCCCTGCCTGCCGTAGCGTCGATGCAGATGTCACCGGGCTGCACATGCTCCCGGAGGATCTTGTGGATGATCTGGAGGGCGGAAAAATGCTTTCTCGGGTCGTTTTTCATATTTCACCTCTATGCAGATAGTAAGGGGGCTTGCGCCCCCTTGTTTGCGTATTTATCGGGTCTTGCGGATGATGACGCCGTCATTCTTCCAGATGCTCTCCTCCGGCACCACGCCACGCACGCAGCTTGTCGGATAGATGTTGGAGTTCGGACCGATGACGGTGCCGGGGTTGAGGACGCTGTTGCAGCCGACCTCAACAAAATCGCCGAGCATCGCACCGACCTTTTTCAGACCGGTCTCGATCATCTCGCCGTCGTTCTTGATGACAACAAGCGTCTTGTCGGACTTCACGTTCGAGGTGATGGAGCCGGCGCCCATGTGGGAGCGGTAGCCCAAAATGCTGTCGCCGACATAGTTATAATGCGGGGTCTGCACGTTGTCGAAGAGGATGACGTTTTTCAGCTCGACGGAATTACCCACCACGCAGTTGGCACCGACCAGCGCATTGCCGCGGATGAAGGCGCAGTGCCGCACCTCCGTCCCCGGACCGATGATGCACGGCGCACCGAGATAGGCACTCGGGAAGACCTTCGCTGTCTTATGTACCCAGACATGCTCGGACGGGCAGTCATATTCCGCCGGATCGAGCGCTTCGCCAAGGCGGACGATCAGCTCACCGATGCCGGCAAGCGCCTCCCACGGATAGGTAAAGCCTGCTAAGTACTCGCCTGCGATCGTATGGGACAGATCATACAGATCCTTTATCATGATATCAGCCATTGTAATACCTCCTGATCATATGGCAATGCGCTGCACTGCCGTCTTTTTATATTGTACCGGATTTATGCAGAAAAGTCAAGCCTTATTGCATCCCGCATGTAAAAAAAGAGGCGAGTCAACGAATTGACTCGCACAGAATAATAAGGATGTAGGATTTATGATGTCTATATTATAACATGCATTAACCGAATTGTCAATATTTTTGTGAGAGTTTTGGTGGGATAGCCAAATCAGGCGCTCCAATTTGTGCAATTTCACTTATCGTTGCGCTTCTTGTCCTGTTTTTCACCACGTTTTTTCGGTTCCTTCTCCTGCTTCTGAGGACGGGGCTGCTTGGGACGCTGGAGCTGTTCGCACTCGCTGCGGTCGATGGTATAGGGCACATCGTCCTCGTTCTCCGGCTTGATGCGGAGCATACCGGTGATCAGATTGGCGTCCTCGACCTTGCCCTTGCCGTGCGGGGTCTTGACATAGGAACCGATGCGGGGCGTGATCTTCTGGAGCTCGTCATAGACCGCCTGCTCATGCTTGAGACAGCACATCAGTCTGCCGCAGGTGCCGGAGATCTTGGTCGGGTTCAAAGACAAGCCCTGCTCCTTTGCCATCTTGATCGAAACGGGCTGGAAATCACCTAAATAGCCACGGCAGCAGAATTCTCTGCCGCAGACGCCGAGCCCGCCGAACATCTTTGCCTCGTCACGCACGCCGATCTGCCGCAGCTCGATGCGCATCCGGAACACGGATGCCAGATCCTTGACCAGCTCACGGAAATCGACACGGCTGTCCGCCGTGAAATAGAACAGCAGCTTGGAATTGTCGAAGGCGCAGTTCACGTCCACGAGCTTCATGTTCAGCCCACGCTGCTCGATCTTCTGCTCGCAGATGTGGAACGCCCGCTTTTCCTTCTGACGGTTCTGTTCGAGCTGCCGCAGATCCTCCTCGGTCATGATCCGCACCACATTTTTCAGCGGCGACACGATCGTGTCAGGATCGACCCGGCGGTTCGGGAGGGCAACGATGCCGTATTCGAGCCCCTTCTGTGTCTCCACGATCACCTTCTGCCCCATTTGCAGTGAAAGACCGTTCGGGGCGAAATAATACACTTTTCCGGAGTTCTGGAAGCGAACCCCCACAATTTCAGTCATAGGTTTTCCTTTCTGTTTAAGCCATCATGTTTGTAAAGGTATCCAGCTCCAAGTCTCTCTTTTTCTTCGATAGATGCGAAGCTTCTCCCTCCGCCGCCATTCGGCGGCACCGCTTTGCCTAATCGAACCTGCGGCGCTCGCAAGCTCGCTGGCTGTCTGCTTATCCTCCGCAAGCGGGGGAGGAAAGTTTTTTAAGGGGGCTGCGCCCCCTTAACCCGCTTAATTGCTAACGGTCAAAGGCTGGTGTCAGCTCAGCATGGCGCCGCCCAGCGATGCGAGCACGAGCTTCACACTGACATTGGCATCGAGCGCCTCATATGCCTCCTGCACCGCAACATGCAGCACACGGAAACGGCGCACGGTCATCACCCCGGAGAGCGCCTCGGCGCTGTTCCGGTCGCAGCCCATCAGCCCTGTCATGCCGTATTTCAGCAGCATGGCATCCCGAACCTGCAGATCGAGCAGCCGCAGCAGCTCTGCCGCCTTGAATCTGTCCTTCTCAAACTGCGCCAGCACCCGCAGCAGGTCATAGAGCCTGCGTGCAGCGACCGCCTGTGTTGCCTCAGCGGCGGCAGCAGTCAGCGCCTGCATCTCCGGGTCGGAGAGCCATGCCAGCGCACGTCCGATATTGCCCCCGCAGGCTGCGGCAGCCTTCTCCGCCTCAGCGGATGCGATGCCGTGTTCCTCGGTCAGTGCCTTGCGGCATTCCTCGGGCGTACAGGGACGGACGGCAAGCGGCATCATGCGGGAGAGCATCGTGGTCAGGAACGCATTTCGATGCTCTGCTGTAAAGAGCAGCAGCACATGCGGCGGCGGCTCTTCTGTGAGCTTGAGCAGCGTATTCTGGGCACGGATGTCCATGCTGTCGCAGTCGGCAAAGAGGTAGACCTTGCGCTCGCCGTCATTCGGCGCCACGATGGCATCCTTGCAGATATTGCGGACAGTCTCCACGGAAAAGCCCTGCTTCTTGCCGGAATGCTCCACCCAGATGAAGTCCGGGTGCGGATGGATCTCCGCCGTATCCTGTGCGATCTTGCGGCAGGACGGGCATTCCCCGCAGGGTGCCTGTTTCCCGGTGCAGAGCGCTGTCATCGCAAAATAGCGGGCGATCGTCTTGCGTCCCCTTCCCTTCTCGCCGTAGAGCAAGGCGGCATGGGGGAGCCTGTCATTCGCTGCCATCGTGCGGATGAGCTGTAGGATCGGCGCATTGCCGTAGATCGTCATAGCTTCTCGAAACGCTCGACATCGGTCACAAAGACCGTTGCGCCGCCGACTTCGACCTCCACGGGGAAGTTCACGCCGTCCCCGACGCTATTCGGAACGAACTGCTTGCGCTTGTGGCTCTTCTCGTTGATGACAGCGATGACCTCATCGACTCTGTCATCCTCCACGCAGGTCAGAAATGTCGTATTTCCGGCACTCAGGAAGGATCCTGTGGAGGCAAGCTTGGTCGCAAAGAACCCCGCCTTCATCAGCGCCTTGGAAACGGCTTGGGAATCGTCGCCGTTGACAATGGCAAAAACAAGTTTCATGGTAACTGCTCCTTTCCTGTTCGTACCGTGCCTGAACCAGTCACGCTATTTTTATTATAGCATACTTTACAGCAAAATGCAATGTTTTTCAGGAAATTTAAACCTGACGGATCGTGCGGTACAGCAGTACGTCGTTCTGCGTGATGTCGATATCCTCATGATAATGCCCGAAAAACCACTTGTCATACTCCACAGACTTCCGGATCCGGTCAAAATACTCCGTCAGTCTGTCCGGATGGCTCATCTCGACCAGCAGCTTGTTCTGGAGCGTGGTACCCGTGCAGTGCGTGATGATGATGTCCACCTTGTTGTCATAGGCTGCCAGGCGTTCGAGCCCGTGCGCCATCTCCTCCTCGGTGGGGAGCTCCTCCTCCCACCAGCTGATGCCCTTGACACGGTACATGTACCTGCCTTCGAGCTCCATGAACATCGCCTGACGCCGCCAGTCCGGGGCATCGCCGTCGATGATGCCGTCCGAAATGTCATGCGAAGCCGCACCGCCGAACGCAAAGATGCGCTTGCCGTCGATCTCAAACACCTCTCCACGCATCAGATGCAGTACGGACTCCCGGATCCTGTGGACACGTCCGCCGTGCCACTCCGCCTCGGGGTAGCCTGCCAGCCTCGGATGGTTCTCGTGGTTGCCGTCCACAAACAGCGTGGTGAAAGGCTTTTCCTCCAGCCAGTCGAGCCAGTAGTCCTCGGTCTTTCGGCGGGTATAGTCGTCCTCGCCGTACCAGACACCGCCGAAGTCACCGCATATGATGACATAGTCGTCCTTGGTGAGGTTCTTCCCTTCGCAGAAGATCTCGCTGCCCAGCTTGTGAAATTCAGAATGGCAGTCTCCTGTCACATAGATCATAGTTTCACCTCCATGAAAAAGCAATGCCCCCTTTGCCATGAGGCGCAGGGAGCATTGCAAATGATCGGGTCGATCTACTGGATCAGTCCTTCTTTGCTTCCTTCTCGAAGCCAACCAGCTTGATGATCGCCATCTCAGCGGCGTCACCACGGCGGGGGCCGATCTTGATGATCTGCGTATAGCCGCCGTTGCGGTCAGCATAAGTCGGAGCGATCACATCAAAGAGCTTCTTTGCGACATCCTCCTTGGTGATATAAGAATAAACCTGACGCTTGCTGTGAAGATCAGTATTCTTTCCCAGTGTGATCATTTTCTCAGCTACGCTGCGTACCTCCTTGGCTCTGGTAACGGTCGTCTCGATCTGACCATTCTCCAGCAGGTAGGTTACCATAGCTCTCAGCATGGCTGTTCTGTGAGCAGTTGCTCTGCCCAGCTTTCTGGTACCCGGCATGTTCTTCAACTCCTTTTCTCAAGCCCTGCTGCCCGAAGGCAGCATGGCGGGTAAAATCGGGGTACGGTGCTCTCGTCAATCCTCTTCGGAGGAGAGGTCAAAGCCCAGAGACTGGAGCTTCTCACGGACCTCATCGAAGGACTTCTTACCGAGGTTACGCACCTTCATCATTTCTTCCTCGGACTTGTTGATGAGATCATCAACGGTGTTGATGCCGGCACGCTTCAAGCAGTTGAAGGAACGTACCGACAAGTCAAGTTCCTCAATGGTCATCTCAAGGATCTTTTCCTTGCCCTTGTCATCCTTTTCTACAAGGACCTCGGGAATGCATGCTTCGTCGGAAAGATCGACGAACAGCTTCAGGTGCTCGTTGAGGAGATTGGCTGCCTATGACAGTGCTTCCTTAGCGGAGATGGTACCGTCGGTCCAGACCTCCATTGTCAGCTTGTCATAGTCGGTGACCTGTCCGAGACGTGTATTCTCTACAGTGTAGTTCACCTTTAAAACAGGAGTATAAGTGCTGTCTACGGCAATTACATCGATCGGGACATCGGTAGCCTGCTGCTTATTGCGCTCCGCAGATACATATCCTCTGCCTCAGTCAATCGTAATTTCCATATGAAGCTTTG
>JAIKWY010000085.1 GCA_024684395.1 Oscillospiraceae bacterium | reverse complement strand
TCGAGGTCGATACTGCCGCACAGCACCTCCACCCGCAGCGTGTGCCATCTTGCCGAGATCAGCTCGATGGTGAAGAACGCCTCACGGGTGCGGCTGTTCCCGACCGGATGCGACTCGGAATAGAGCCGCCCGTCCAGCCATACCGCAATGCTTGCATCCTCCGCAACGCCGAGCAGTGAAATGCCGCCGCCATAGAAGCGGATCTCCCATGCAGCGGCCTCTTCCGTGTGCGTGATATGCGGCGCATCGGCAGCGATCACGCAGCATCCAGCCGCCGAGCCCGGGAATACCGGCATGGACTTGGCATTGACGTTGAAGAACTCGTTCGGCTCCCCGGTGCTTTCGAGCACCATTTCACCGGAACGCACCATCGGTGCATCATACTGCATCTCTGCAACGGTGTTCCCATCTGCAAAGCAGAGGAGCATTCTGCCCAGCGCCGCAATGCCGACCGTGTGCCGTTTCTTTTCGGAAAACCCCGGTACATCGCCGCTTTGCAGCACTTCCTCACGATAGCGCAGCTCAAAGCGCCCGGATGCATACACCCGGAGCAGAAAGCCGTCTGCGCCCCGCAGTCCGACACCGGCATAGTTATCCGGCGCATCGGAGGCAAATTCGATCTCCGCTGCTGCATGATAATTCGCCCAGCGGCTGTCACCGAGACAGAGCATCGGCTCGGGCAGCACGGCGCCGTCCGCAAAGCTCTCTGCGGTAAACGGCAGCGGTTTCATCTGCGTTTGCTCAGTCATACGTCTCCCTCCTGTGCAGCGGGGTGGGCGATGAGGAACTTGATCAGCTTGCCCTCCTCGGCAAACATCCGCTCATGCTCCGTTTCAAGGTTCTCCGCAAAGCCGGAGCCGTGCAGATCCCTCGTCAGATAGGTCACCGTAAAGCCACATTCATCGAGATATTCGAGCGTCTCCTCGAACAGCTCGTCATCATCCGTCTTGAACCAGAGCTCCCCTTTCAGGAACGGGAGATACTGCCGGAGCTGTCTCGGATGGGTCAGGCGGCGCTTCTTGTGCTTGCCTTTCGGCCAGGGATTGCAGAAATTGATGAAGATGCGCCCGATGCTGTCCTCCGGTCCGAACGCCTCCTCCATGTGGGAGATGTTGAAGATCATGACACGCACCTGATCGGCGGTCATGTTATTCTCCTGCAAAGCGGCTTCGATCTTGCGCTTGGCGAGGACGAGCATCTCATTCTTGATGTCGATGGCGACGAAGTTCACATCCTTCCAGTGAACGACCGCCTGACTCGCAAAACCGCCCTTGCCGCAGCCCAGCTCCAGCCAGATCGGGCGGTCATTGCCGAACACCTCGCTCCAGTGATCCCGGTGCGCCTTCGGATCGGCGATAAAGAACGGACATGCCTCCAGTTCAGGCCGTGCCCAGGGTTTACAGCGTATTCTCATAATAACTCCTTATGGACGATAGCTCTTTTAAGGATCGTTTCCCGCCTTCAGCGGGAAAACAATTAAAGTGCGAGCGTGATCTCACTCCCGTTCGGCAGATACTGCTCCGTCTCGACCCCTGCCATGTTCAGCATGGTGCGGGAAGCCGTGTTCGCCTCTGTGCCGGCGTATTTGTCAGACAGATAGACCACCCGCCGGATACCGCTCTGGATGATGGCTTTGGCGCACTCGTTGCACGGGAACAGCGTCACATAGAGCGTGCAGTCATGCAGCGGGACATTGCTGTTGAGGATGGCATTGAGCTCCGCATGGCAGACATAGGGATACTTTGTGGCGAGAAATTCGCCTTCCCGCTCCCAGGGCAGCTCGTCATCCGAACACCCTCTCGGCATTCCGTTATAGCCGACAGAGACGATCTTCTTTTCTGCATTGACGATGCAGGCGCCTACCTGCGTGTGATCGTCCTTGCTGCGCTGTGCCGACAGCAGTGCGATGCCCATGAAATAGGCATCCCATCCGATATAGTCCTGACGTTTCATCCGGTATCCCTCCAAACTCATTCAGCCCGCACACCGGCGGGCTGAATCCTTACAGCAGCACGGTTCCCGACTGCCTTATTTCTTTTCCGTATCGCTCTTCTTGAGACTTGCAGCCAGCAGCGAGGATGCCGACGGACGGGACGGCATCGGGGGCGGCTCTACGAGACTCTTGTGCTCCTCCTTGAGAGCGGATTCACCCTTGACAGTGGATACCTCCTGCAGCGGAATGGCATCGAGCTCGTCGAGATCGTCGAACTCACCGGCAGCCGCTTCGATGGCTCTTGCCTGTGCCTCTGCCTCAGCCTTGGCTCTCTCGATGGCATCTGCCATTGCCTTGCCGTCCTGGACGGTACCGGGTGCGGCAGTCTGTGCCTTCTCGATGGCTTCTGCCATAGCACGGGCATCCTGTGCCTTTGCCTCAGCCGCAGCCTTGGCAGCAGCAGCCTGTACCTTTGCCTTGGCATCTGCCACAGCCTTGGCTCTGATCTCAGCCTCTTCCTTCTCCTTTGCCGCCGCATCAGCCTTTGCCTTGGCTTCTGCCTCAGCCTTTGCCTTCGCCTCAGCCTCTGCCTTTTCTCTCTCCTCAGCTTCAGCCTTTGCCTTCGCCTCGGCTTCGGCTCTTGCCTTGGCTTCTGCCTCTGCCTTCGCCTTTGCCTCAGCCTCGATCTTGGCACGGGCTTCCGCCTCGAGCTTTGCCTTTGCCTCAGCCTCTTCCTTGGCACGAGCCTCTGCCATAGCCTTCAGCTTGGCAGCCTGCTCCTCCTCGTTGATCTCTACATACATCTCTTCATCCGCCAGAGCACCCTCGATCTTCAGCTGCTTGACAGGGATCCGCTTTAGCGGAGAATAAATGAACTGCCGGCAGGAGTGATCCTCCTTTTGCAGACCGGTCTTTTCACAGAGAATGTTTGCGCCGTCCTTGGTACGCTTGCCGTACTGGCAGTATGCACACTGCGGTGTGATTTTCTTGTCAAAATAGTTGGTCTTCTTTCTGAACAGATCAGCAAAACCCATGATGAGCACCTCTCAAAGAATCAATATATCATTTATTATAACATAGATCCGGGAATTTGTCCAGTACTTTTATGAAAAAACATAAATTTTAAGTCGTGGCGCTCCCTCAATTGTCAACCGAATTGCAAATTCATGGTTGACAATCAGAAGGATCTGTGCTATACTGGTAACAGAAACCAAAGGAGGAATCATTCATGACAACCACCGCAAACAAACATTTTTCCACGCTCCAGCTCGCCTACATCGCCCTCTGCACGGCGCTCATCGCCGTATGCAGCTATATTTCCATCCCGACCGCCATCCCGTTCACGCTCCAGACGCTTGCCGTATTCCTGATCTTGCAGCTCGTCGGCGGGCGCAGCGGCTTCTTTGCCGTGCTGACGTATCTGATGCTCGGCGCAGTGGGCGTGCCGGTCTTTGCACAGTTCACCGGAGGTCCCGGCGTCCTGTTCGGCACGACAGGCGGCTACCTGATCGGCTTTCTGCTGATGGCAGCGCTCTACTGGGCTGCCACGGCGCTCCTCGGCGACAAGCCCGCCGTCCGCATCGTGTCGCTGCTCATCGGGCTTTTCGTCTGCTACGCCTTCGGAACAGCATGGTTCCTCTTCCTCTACAACCGCAGCAACGATCCCGTCGGTGCCGGGACAGCCCTCGGCTGGTGCGTACTGCCGTTCCTGCTCCCGGATGCCGTCAAGTTCGGCGTTTCTGTAGGGCTCGCCGCCGTGCTCCGCCCGCATATCAAACAGGCATGAAGCTCCGCCCGCATCATCTGCTGTGCATCGGCTTCTTCGAGGGAAAGGGCTACAGTCCGGCATTTGTACAGCATATGACAAGCATCATCGCCGATCTGGCGCAAAATGCCCCGCCCGTCACCCTCACCTGCGCCTGCGATGCGATCTGTGCCGCCTGTCCGCACAGCACCGGCGGCATCTGCGAAACGGCAGACAAAGTCCTGCGCTATGATCATGCCGTCCTCGCCTGCTGTGACCTGCAAGAGGGCGCAACGCTCCCCTATCCCCTGCTGCGGGAGCGCATCACGGAACAGATCCTTGCCAAGCGCCTGCTTCCCGAGATCTGCGGCGATTGCAGCTGGTCAGCCGTCTGCCGGCAATATGAGTAATAAGCGCCTGTCCTTCAAGGGCAGGCGTTTTTGCTGCCCTGACCTTGACACTTCCCCACCTGTCTGCTATAATAGAAGTATGCCCACCGAATCGCTTGCATAAAGGATGTTGATACACCGTGGATGATTTTGTGATAGAAAAAGGCGTCCTGATCCGCTACCAAGGCAACAGCAGCACAGTCGTCGTCCCGGACGGCGTCAGGGCGATCGGCTTCTATGCCTTTATGAACTGCCGCATGAACTCCGTTGTCCTGCCGGACGGTCTGCGGGTCATCGAGCGGGCAGCGTTCCACAATTGTCATGATCTGACCGACATCCTCATCCCGGACGGCGTGGCAGAGATCGGCGGCGAAGCATTTTCAGGTACCGGTCTGACCTCTGTCAGGCTACCGCAGGGTCTCCTGTGCATCAGCAGAAAGCTGTTCACCGGCTGCACCTCTCTGACCTCGGTCACGATCCCGGGATCCGTGACGAGCATCGGCAACTTTGCCTTTGCAGGATGCGTCAGTCTCAGGTCTGTCCGCATCCCCGGGAATGTGGGCGTCATCGGTGATAGCGCCTTTGCCGGCTGCACCGCACTGACCTCCGTTCAGTTCCCCTACGATCTCATGTTCATCCGGAAGGAAGCCTTTCGTGGCTGTACCGCTCTGACGAGTGTCAACGTCACCGAATGCGTGCTCGACATCCGGCAGGATGCCTTTGCCGGCTGCACAGCTCTGACAGACATCAGCATCCGTGGCATCCGCTTCGGCAGCGATGCGCTCCATGCCCTGCTGCCCTATGCCACGCCCGGTGACATCCTGTGCTGGCTCTCCGACTATGATCCGTTTCAGGCGCAGGAGCACCCCCATAATTTTGCCAGAGTAGTCTGGACTGTACGGTTCATCAACCCCTCGGATGAGCGGAACAACGGCTATATCATGCGGCATACCGACGATATGCGCCGCCTGCTCATCGAGCTGAACGATGGCGAGCTATTGCAAAAAGCGCTTGACACAGGGCTTTTCTTTGATAAATACAATATTGACGATGCGATCGAGCACGCCGTTTGCAGTCAGGCGCTCGAAGCACAGCTTCTGCTGACGACTTACAAGGCAGAAGTTTTCGGCTATGCATCGCCGTTTGATCAGCTGCAACTATAGATCCCGTTCCCCCTTACCCCGCTTGATCAATTATAGTTTTGAAGATTAGTATAAGAAACAGAAGTAAAAGGAAAAGGAGGGATCCGCATGGTCACTCTGTTTTATGACAGCGTCTTTCTCATTTCGATCGTTCTGAGTCTGCTGTTCGTGCGGTTCTGGCATAAACATTTCGATGTCCATATCACACTGGTCTTTGTACTGGTGCCGTTCACCTGCCTGTGCTATCCGATGCTGGTACGGGCGCAGACGCTCGAAGCGGCACTTGTCGCCAACCGTCTGAGCTACATCGGCGCCTGTTACCTGCTGCTGATCATCACGCTGAGCGTATTCAGCCTGTGCAGCATCGAGCTGCCACGGTATGTGCGGCTGTTGATGTTCTGCGCCAGCACCTTTGTCTATCTGTCGGCACTCCTGGCGGACAAGTACCAGCTCTTCTACCGGAGCATCACGATGGAGATCGAGGACGGCGTTCCCGTTTTCCACAAGGAATACAGCTTCATGCACACCGTTTTCATCTGCATGGTCATCCTGTATTTCCTGATGATCATCTCGGCGATGGCATACAGCCTTGCCAAAAAGAAGCAGGTCTCCCGCAAGAACATTTTACTGCTGTTCCTCCCGATCATGGTCTGCATGTTCTGCTACTTCGGCGGCAGAAAGATCACCGACCGTGTGGAGCTGCTGCCGGCAGGCTATGTCTTCGCCCAGATCGTCTACCTCATCATCGCACACCGCCTCTGCCTGTATGACATCACCGACATCAGCATCGACTCGATGGTCGAGCGTGGTGATACAGGCTTTGTCTCCTTCGATTTCAGCTTCCACTACCTCGGCAGCAACCTGACGGCAAAGCGCATTCTGCCCGAGCTCGAAGAGCTGACGGTCGATATGCCGGCGAGCACGAACGAGACCGTGCAGAAGCAGTTCCTCAGCAGGATCAAGATCTTTTCGGACGATCCGAAGCAGGATCATTTCTATTACGAGCGGGATGAGCACATCTATCTGGTGCGCATGACCTATCTGTTTGACGGCAGCCGCAAGCGTGGCTTCCAGCTGTTCCTGACCGATGATACCAAGAACCAGAAGTACATCGACCTGATCAACCGCTTCAACACCTCCCTCAAGGCAGAGGTGGAGGAAAAGACCGCTCACATCGTCGAGATGCATGACCACCTCATCACGAGCATGGCGGCAATGGTCGAAAGCCGTGACAATTCCACCGGCGGTCATATCAAGCGCACCAGCGAGGATGTCCGCATTCTGGTCGATGAGATCCGCCACGACCCCGACATGCCGCTCTCCGAGAGCTTCTGCCGCTGCATCATCAAGGCAGCGCCGATGCATGACCTCGGGAAGATCGCCGTTGATGATGCCGTCCTGCGAAAGCCCGGACGCTTCACCGATGAGGAATTTGCCAAGATGAAGATCCACGCCGCCGAGGGCGCCCGGATCGTCCACGAGATCCTGAAATCGACAGATGACGAGGTATTTCGCCATATCGCAGAGAATGTGGCACATTACCACCATGAGCGCTGGGACGGCTCCGGCTATCCCGAGGGGCTCCGTGGCGAGGAGATCCCGCTCGAAGCCCGCATCATGGCGATCGCCGATGTCTATGACGCCCTCGTCAGCAAACGTGTCTACAAGGACAGCATGAGCTTTGAGCAGGCAGATGCCATCATCATGGACGGCATGGGCAAGCACTTCGACAAGCGCCTTGAAAAGTACTACGTCAGCGCCCGCCCGAAGCTCGAAGCCTATTACACCAGCCTTGCACAGGCTGCCGGAGAGGAGTAAGCATGGAACAGATCACGATCGCCGGTATCACCGTCCCCCGCACGGCTGCACTCGCACCGATGGCGGGGGTGGCGGATACCCCCTACCGGACGCTGTGCTGTGAGATGGGCGCCGTGATGTGCGTCAGCGAGATGATCTCGGCAAAGGGTCTCTGCTACAACGGCAGAGGCAGCGCCGAGCTCTGCCGCATCACGGACGCCGAACGTCCGATGGGCTTGCAGCTCTTCGGCAACGAGCCGGAATTTATCGAAAAAGCCGCCGTTCTCCTACAGGAATATCACCCCGACTGGATCGACCTCAACATGGGCTGTCCCGTGCCGAAGGTCGTGAACACCGGCGCTGGCTCGGCGCTCCTGAAAACGCCCGACATCGCCGCAAAATGTGTGGAAGCCGCCAGAGCCGGCGGCGTTCCTGTGACCGTCAAGATGCGCATCGGCTATGAAGCCGGCAGCAACGTCGCCGTCCCCTTTGCACAGGCGATGGAAGCCGCCGGCGCCGCTGCTGTCACGGTACACGGGCGCACCAAATCCATGCTCTACTCCGGCAAAGCCGACTGGGAGACCATCGCCGCCGTCAAGGCTGCCGTGAAGATCCCCGTCATCGGCAACGGCGATGTGACCGATGCGGATTCCTGCGAGCGGATGTACCGGGAGACAGGCGTTGATCTGGTCGCCGTCGGACGGGCAAGCTACGGGAACCCGTGGGTATTCCGTGAGATCAGCGCCCGCCTGCAAGGTGAGCCCTACACGCCCCCGACCCCGGAGGAGCGCATGGACGTCATGCTGCGCCATATCCGCATGATCCTTGCCCACAGCGAGAAGCCCCCTGCCCTTGCCATCCGGGAAGCCCGCAAGCACGCCTCCTGGTATATGACAGGCTCCCGCAATGCCGCCGCCTTCCGTGCCGCCTGCTACAGTCTCAGCTCCTACGAGGAAGCCGAACGGCTGGCACAGGAGTTTCTTGCGGCAAATACCTGACACCCGATTTTTTCAGAAAATGAGAGGAAGAAAACCGCCATGCTCACAAATGTCCTGATCGTTGCCGCTACCATATCCCTTATCAGCCTGCTCATCTGGGCAGGCATCTGCATTCTGTCCATCCATCTCAAAGCGAAGGACGCCAAGATGCACGACCAGCGCTACACGCCCGGTGAGACGATCGCCGGTTTTGTTATCACCGGCATCATCGGACAGGTGATCCTCTGGGGGATCGCCTGGCTCATCATGAACGCCACCGCAGCTGCCACCGTCATGCTGCTGCAAAACCGTGCGCAGACGGTCTACGAAACTGCCGTGAAGTATACCGAGGAGCCGGAGCATGAGAAGCTGCACACCGTCATCGGCAGCACGAGTGACAAGTACAACTACGAGACCGGTTCTGTCGAATCGGAGATCCTGCGGGCGCTGTCCTATGACGGCTCGTTCTGGTTCGCCGTGACAGCGGACAAGGACGGCAATGTGACCGGTGCATATTTTGCCCACCATGAGATCACCAAGAAGGATCTGCACCCGGTGGATACCACAGAGCAGCAGAAGCTCCTGATAAACCCCTTCGGCGGCGAAAAGGCGATCACCGGCTCCTGGACGATGGCAGACCAGAAGCTCCAGGGCAAGTTCTGGGGTACCCAGAGCACCGAGGAAGAATGAGGAAGCTGCAATGAAACTGGAAATCTCCAACGGCATACTGCGAAAATACAAGCCGGGCAGCGAGACCGAGCTTGTGCTCCCGCCTCATGTCAGAATCATCGGCATGCTGGCATTTGACAACTGTGTGAACCTGACCTCGGTCGTACTGCCAGAGGGACTGGAAATGATCGGCGGGCTGGCATTTGCCGGCTGTGCGAACCTGCAGGAGCTGTATATCCCGGACAACGTGCGTCATCTCGGCAAAGCCTTCTGCCAGCGCTGTACCTCCTTGCAGACAGTCACGATGCCGGCAGGTCTTGCGCGAGTGCCGGAATATGCCTTCCGTGGCTGCACTTCACTTTCCGATGTGATGCTCCCGGAAAAGCTCGAGGTCATCGGCCCGGAAGCATTCATCAACTGCGAATCGCTCGAGGAGATCGCTTTCCCTGACACGCTCCGGCGCATCGACTATGGTGCCTTCCGCCTGTGCCGCAGCCTTGCCCGCATCCGCTTCCCGGAACAACTTGAATCTGTCGGCTCTGACGCCTTTTGCGGGACTAAATATGCGGACGGCGCATCACTGATCTATGCGGGGCCGCATATTCTCTGCGGCTGTAAGCCGGATACGATGTCCGTCACCGTACCGGAGGGCGTGCATACGATCGCTGACGGTGCTTTTGCCGATCAATGGTATCTGAAGGAGGTCATCCTGCCGTCCACGCTGCGGCATATCGGTTTCTCTGCCTTTTCGGGATGTTCCTCACTCCGTGAGATCGTCCTCCCGGCGGGGATGGAGACGATCGGCAGTAAGGCTTTCATGGACTGCACACATCTGAGTTCGGTCCGGATCCCTTCATCTGTCCGCTACATCGGCAGTCATGTATTCTCAGGAACAGAATGGAACAGTGTCCACAGCTCCGGAACCATGAAAGTCGGCAGTGTCCTCTGCCGGTTCTTACCGGAGCAGGAAGAGGATCCGTTTGACAATCAATTCTGCACGGATGACAACGATATGCCTGCGGTGTCTTATGCTCCCACCCGTTTTTCAGCTCCCCCGCAGATCCCGCCCGGTGTCCGTATGATCGGCTCCTCGGTCTTTCATACCATTGACAGCGAAACGCTCACGATCCCCGAAGGCGTGGAGGTCATCGGAACGCAGGCATTTTATGATTGTATCAACCTCCGCGAGATCCACCTTCCGGAGAGCCTGACCACAATTGAGGGCAGCGCATTCTGCGGCTGCAAATCCCTCCGGAAGATCTATATCCCGGACAATGTGCGCTATATCGGCGACCACGCCTTTGGCGACAATTACAGTCTGGAGGAGGTCTCCCTCCCGGGCAGGATCGGCTGTATCGGCGGCATTGCCTTCCGGCGGGGCGTGACACTGCGCTTCCGGATGCCGGAGGAGGATCTGACGCTGACGCTGCAGCGCGACTGGGAGATCTCTATGGAGACGCTCCTGCGCAATGATAAAGGCTGCGGAATGGACGAACAAGTGCTGCTCGACTTCCTTGCCGCGGACGATCCGGACAAGCGCGGCGAGATCTTCCCCCGTCTCTGGAACCCTTCCTACCGCAGGCTCGGTTTTCACTATATGTACCGTTATTTCCCTGAAACCGAAGCATTCCGTGCCTATGTGAAGCGCAAGGCCGTGCATCTTGCACAGGAAGCGATCCGGGAGGAAGATCCCGGAACGCTCTCCGCTTTGCTCACGATGGTGCATTTCCCCGCCGACGTGCTCGATGACCTGATCGAACAGACGATCAGCGACGAAAAACACGAGCTGCAGCTGATCCTGCTTGATCACAAGCAGAAAGCAGGGCTCTACGGGGATCCTTTCTCCCAAATGAAGCTATAAACAGGAGGTCAATATGGAACTGAAGATCGTCAAGGGCGTTCTGAAAAAATACACCCCGGGAGACGAGACCGGACTCACTGTCCCGGCTGAAGTCACAGCCATCGGCGCACGGGCATTCAAGGGCTGCAAGGTGCTGACCTCGATCACGCTCCCGGCGGGTTTGCAGGAGATCGGTGACTATGCCTTCCGTGACTGCACCGCACTCCGTGAACTGCACATCCCGGACAGCGTACAGCAGATCGGCACCGGCATCTGCCGTGGCTGCACCTCGCTTGAAAGCATTACGCTCCCGGCGCTGTCCATGATCCCCGACCACGCCTTTCAGGAGTGCAAGGCTTTGACCGCTGTCTGCATCCCGGAGACCGTCACCGTCATCGGCGAGGGGGCGTTCGGAAATTGCAGAGCGCTGACAGAGCTGTACCTCCCGGACGATGTGAAGCACATCGGCACCGATGCCTTCAAGGAATGCCGGAGCCTTGCGGAGATACGCTTTCCCGAGGAGCTCGAAACGATCGGGAACAACGCCTTCGAGGGGACGGCATGGCGAAAGTCACAAAAAACGCAGCTCGTCCTTGCGGGTGCGCATATCGTCTGCAAATGCGATCCTGATGCCGAGCAGATCGTTGTCCCGGAGGGCGTACACACCATCGCAGACTGCGCCTTCCTCCAGTGTGAGAAGCTGCAAAGCGTCACGTTCCCGTCCACCCTGCGCCATATCGGTACAGGCGCCTTCACCCGCTGCCTGGAGCTGACGGAGGTCACGCTCCCGGACGGTCTGGAAACCATCGAAGAGCGGGCATTCTGTGCCTGCACTTCCCTTGCCAGGATCCACATTCCCGCATCGGTCAAGCGCATCGGCTACAGCGCATTCAGCAGCACCCCGTGGCTGCAAGCGCAGAGAAGATCCGCCTGTGTCATCGCCGGCGACGGCATTCTGCTGCGCTATAACGCCAATGATGCGACAGATCTCCGGCTCCCGGAGGGCATACGCGCCATCGGGCCGAATGTCTTTGAAGGGCATAAACTCACCTCCGTCACGCTCCCGGAGGGCGTGGAGGTCATCGGCGAGTACGCCTTTGGCCAATGCTCCGACCTGAGCGAGGTACATTTCCCGCAGAGCCTGACTGTCATCGAGAGTGCAGCCTTCAACGAGTGCCGGCAGCTCCGGAAGATCTATCTGCCGGATAAGGTGCGGAGCATCGGGGAATTTGCCTTTTCCTATGCCTATGGTCTGAAAGAGGTCTCCCTCCCCGGCAAATGCCGCCGCATCGGCGGAGCCGCATTCCCAGCCGGTGCCAAGCTGCGCTTCCGGATGCCGGATGCAGCGATCCCCGTGAAGCTGCAAAAGGACTGGAGCCTTGCCGCAGGCGGCTTCTTCAACTTTGAGAAGGGCTGCGGCAAAAACGAACAGGCATGGCTCGACTTCCTTTCCACAGAGGATCTCTCTGAACGTGAGGCGCTCTTTGAACAGCTCACCGATACCACCTTCCGGCGGGCTGCGGCGCTCTACATGTGCCGCTTCCACCCGGAGAGCGAAACGATCCGAGCCTATGTCAAGCGCACGGTCAAGCGCCTTGCAGAGGACTGCATCAAAGAACAGGATCCCACATCTTTGGCGGCGCTCCTTGCCGTGGAACCGCTCAAAGCCAAGGACATCGACCCGCTCATCGAGAAGGCGATCGCCTCGGGCATTCCGGAGCTGCAAGCGATCCTGATCTCCCATAAGAACGGCGAAAACCTCTACGAGGATCCGTTCGCAGCATTTGCCCTATAAAACCACAACCTACTATACATGAACTGGAGGAGTATCACCAATGTCATCCATACAGATCAAAAACCTGACCAAACAATTCAAAGTCCTCAACCGCCACGAAGGTCTGAAAGGCAGTATCCAGGATCTTTTCTCCCGTGACTACAAGACCGTCACAGCCGTTGACAACATCAGCATGACCGTGGAGCAGGGCGAGATCGTCGGCTACCTCGGACCGAACGGCGCCGGAAAATCCACCACCATCAAGATGATGACCGGCGTCCTGGAACCGACCTCCGGCGAGATCATCGTCGGCGACGTCGTGCCCTACCGCAACCGCACCAAGCTGGCGCAGGAGATCGGCGTCGTGTTCGGACAGCGTTCCCAGCTCTGGTGGGCGCTGCCGCTGATCGAATCCTTCCGCATCCTGAAAGACATCTACCGCATTTCCGATGAGAATTATAATGCGATGATGGACTTCTACCGCACACAGGTGGACATCGAGCCGCTGCTGCACAAGCCCGTCCGCCAGATGTCCCTCGGACAGCGCACGCTGAGCGATATCTTAGCGGCATTTCTCCACGACCCCAAGATCGTCTTCCTCGATGAGCCGACCATCGGTCTGGATGTCTCCATGAAAGCGAAGATCCGCACCCTCATCCATGCCCTGAACCAGGAGAAGAACACCACTGTCATCCTGACAACGCACGACATGGGCGATGTGGATGCGCTCTGCCGCCGGATCGTCATCATCGACAAGGGCAAGATGCTCTATGACAACGACATTGCCCATCTGAAAGGCTTCTTCGGCTCCTACCGGACGCTGAAAGTCCGCATGGACGGCGACTTGCAGGCGCATGCCGAAGAGATCCGCAAGGAGGTGGACTTCTCCGTCTCCGCCGATGAAGAATGGATCTCCATCCTCGTGGATGAGGAAAAGGAGAAGGTCCTCGACGTCCTCGGCAGGCTCCAGCATACCCACAACATCCGGGACATGCAGCTCGAAGAGATCTCCACGGAAGAGATCATCAAGAAGATCTACGAGGAGGGTGTGGAGTGAACCTGAAAAAATACCTGACCCTCACCAGAGCCGGCATCATCGAATCACTGCAATTCCGGCTCTCGGCGTTCATCATGGTCATCGGCAACATGCTCTACCTGATCGTGGTCTACTTCCTGTGGAAAGCCATCTACGCCTCTGTCGGGAATGAGCCCATCAACGGCATGAGCTTCTATGACACGCTCATCTACCTCGTACTTGCCACGGCGCTGAGCGGCTTCATGGAGATGTACACGGTCTGGGAGATGGGCAGAAACATCCAGTCCGGCAAGATCGTCCTTGACCTCCTGCGCCCGATGGAATACCGGAAGTATCTCTTCTGGTCGTATTCCGGCAGCTTTGTGACGCAGTTCTTCTTCACCTTCCTGCCGACCTTCATCGTGGTCGCCGTCCTGACGCACGGTGCCATCCCGCTGGGGATCAATCTGCTGTACTTCGTCATTTCCGTTGTCATGGCGGTGTCGATCAACTACAGCATCGACTTCATCGTCGGCACCATCTGCATCTACACCGAATCCATCTGGGGCATCAACATCATGAAACAGGTCGTTGTCATGCTCCTCTCCGGTGCGACCGTGCCGCTCGCCTTCTTCCCGGAGACACTGCGGAAGGTGGTCTCCTGTCTGCCGTTCCAGTCCATCTACAATGCGCCGCTCACGCTGCTGCTGAACGGCGACCCGGATCCGGCATACGTCCTGCAAACGCTCGGCATCCAGCTGCTCTGGGTGGTCGTGATGCTCCTGGCAGGCAAGCTCTTCTGGCGGGTATCGCTCCGCCGGATCACCGTGAACGGAGGTTGAGATCATGCACAGAAGTATCGGCTTTTATCTCCGTATCTACGGCAAGATCCTCGTGCAGGACATCAAGAGCAAGATGAGCTACCGTTCGGACTTCATCATCTCGACCATCGGCATGATCTGCACGAATATTGCAGGCTTTGTCTCCTTCTGGATCCTGTTCCAGAACTTCCCCTCGGTGGACGGCTGGAGCTATTATGAGATGCTGTTCCTCTACGGCTTCTCGCTCGTCTCGCTGACACCGGTGCAGTGCCTGTTTGACAACAACTGGAGCCTGCGCATTTACGTCTATTCGGGCGATTTCATCAAGTACTGCTTCCGCCCGATCAATCTGTTTTTCTACTACCAGTCGGAGATCTTCGACATCAAGGGACTCGGACAGCTGGCGTTCGGCATCGGCACGATCGTCTATGCCTGGGCAAAGCTCGGGCTGCCTGTCACGGTGCTGATGATCCTCAAGATGATCGTGTTCCTCATCACGGCATCGCTCATCATGATCGCCCTCCAGAATGCGGCGGCGGCGACCTGCTTCTGGATCCAGAACTCGTTCTACGTGCTCGATCTGGTGTTCCGCTTCAAGGACTACGCCAAGTATCCGATCACGATTTTCAGCCCGGTATTCCGGTTCATCTTCACGTTCCTGATGCCCATCGCCTTTATTGCCTACTATCCGAGCCTTGTGATCCTGCGCCCGGATGAGATCCCGCTCCTCTCGTGGCTCTCGCCGGTCATCGGACTGGTGTTCTTCTTCCTGAGCTACAAGTTCTGGATGTACGGGGCGATGAAGTACAGCGGAACAGGCTCCTGAGCGGGGAGTCCCCGCTGGCAGGTCGCTTCGCAGATCATAATGCACCTCTTCGACAACCGCTTGCAGCCAATGCTTCGCAAAGGCTGCAACGCTATGCTTTCTATCACATCGCAGCTAAAGCTGCTCCTGTGCAGTTCTTCGGGGTTTCAACTTATGGTGCACCGCAACACATGTTCTGCGCCGCAGGCAAAGCAGGTCGGGGCGCGCAGCGCCCCCCAGAATCCTCCCCCTTTGGGAGAGGTGCCGCCGAACGGCGGCGGAGGGGGCGAGCTTACAGAGACCTTCCCATAGACGTTGGCATTGCTTTTACTATCGTTCAAAATCCCACGTTTTTTGCCCATCCCGATGCAAAAGTAACAGAAACTTGTCCCGCTAAAATCATCCCGCAACCGAAAACGCTTAAGCAACCGTCCGTTGATTATTTACATATAATCAACGGATAGTTCATTTATACACCTATAAATCGCTTGAAACACAATGTATTTTATGGTATAATGGCTACAGACAACCGGAAAGGGAGGAGATGCTGTATGGAGACACCGACATTTGCTTCAAGGCTTGCCCACTATCGCAAACGTGCAGGGCTCGGTCAGAAAGAGCTTGCAGCGATACTGAATGTCACCCCGCAGGCAGTGTCCAAATGGGAGAACGGCTCGTTCCCGGACAGCACCTTGCTTCCGGAAATCGCCAAGGCACTGGACATTTCGCTCGATGTGCTGTTCTGCATCAAGGAGGAGGAGCCGGAGCCGGATCACATCCTCGAGATCATGAAGCAGTCCGCCGAGTTGAATGATACCGAGCGCACTCGCCTCGGATTTGAGACCATGTACCGCTTCCTCTGTTCCTATGACCGGAACCTCGACCCGGAAAAGACCGCCTTCCCGACCAATCTCAAACCGGAGACCTTTGCACAGCTCCGCACGGATGTATCCCTCGGGCTGATGCGGCTCGATGCGGATGCGCAGTTCTTCACCTTCCTGAAACTGCCGGAAGAGGGCATACGGGACTATGCCACGCCGAATGAGCGGGTATTGAAGCTGTTCCGGCTGCTGTCCGATGAAGACGCCGTCAAGCTCATCACCTTCTCCGAGGGCGTGCCGCGGAACTACATCCTCACGACCGGGAGCCTTGCGCAGCACCTTGACCTTCCGGAGGAGCGTGTCGCCGGCATCGTCCAGCAATGCCTCGATCTCGGCATCATCTGGAAGCTCCGCGCAGAGATCGGCGGGAAGGTACACGACATCTACAGCTATGTTCACGCCGTCCCCGTCACCGCCATCCTTGTCCTGGCAAAGGCGCTCACCGGCTTCATCACCAACTGTGAGCCGAACATCGACACATGGAACCAAGGCGCCTTTCGCGACAACCGTGAAGAGCCCCTGAAATAAAAAGAGAGAAATGCGAACCCAATTTAGAAGGAGGATCCTATTATGAAGAAGACCCGTATGCTTTCCGCCATCCTGGCAGGCGTCCTGCTTGCCGCACCCGCTGCTTCCCTGCCGGCCACGGCAGCGGACAGCTATGAAATGACTGTCACCATCGACACATCCAAGGACAGAAAAGCCATCAGCCCCTATATCTACGGCATCAACGAGTACTCCAACGGCAAGCAGATCGACGAGGTTTCCGTCAATGCAGTCCGTCAGGGCGGCAACCGCTTCTCTGCCTACAACTGGGAGACCAACTACTCCAACGCCGGCAGCGACTGGCAGCATTCCTCGGATACGCACTTCGGCGATGAGCGTGACGGCGCAGGCTATGCCGCCCGCAGCTTCTCCGAGAACATGGCCAAGCACAACATTCCCTACAAGATCACGACCCTCCAGATGGCTGGCTATGTTTCCGCCGATAAGGACGGCTCCGTGGCTGAAACCGAAGTTGCCCCCTCTGACCGCTGGAACAAGGTCGAGCTCGTCAAGGGCTCCGACTTCACGCTCGAGCCCGATCTGACGGACAATGTTGTCTATATGGATGAATATGTCAACTACCTCGTCAAGACCCTCGGCGATGCCACCACCAAGACCGGCATGCAGGGCTACAGCCTTGACAACGAGCCGGCTCTCTGGAACGACTCCCATCCGCGTATGCATCCGGAGGAGCTCACCAATGAGGAGCTCATCTCCAAGTCCGTCACCCTTGCGAATGTCGTCAAGACCATCGACCCCAAGGCAGAGGTCTACGGTCCGGCATTCTGGGGTATGCTCCCCTGCATCCAGGCTGCCGAAGCAAACAACTTTGTGGATCCGCAGTGGCAGGCAGTCAAGAATGACTACACCTGGTACATGGACTACTACCTCAAGCAGATGAAGGACGCAGAGACCGAGTACGGCAAGCGCCTGCTCGATGTATTCGATGTGCATTACTATGCACAGGATTGCAGCACCGAGGATGCCATCCTCCAGGCTGCAAGAAGCCTCTATGACAAAGACTACATCGAGAACAGCTGGCTCCAGCCGAGCTTCGGCAAGTACTTCCCGTTCCTGCCCAATATGCAGGAATCCATCGACAAATATTATCCCGGCACCAAGCTCGCTGTCTCCGAGTACAACCTCGGCAACATCGGCAATGAGAAGAACACCGGCAAGAGCGTTGTGACCGCCATCGCAGAGGCAGAAGCACTCGGCGCCTTCGCCATGAACAATGTCTACTTTGCAACTTACTGGGGCACGCTGCCGGAATGCCCGTATGTATGCTCCGCCATCAACCTCTACACGAACTATGACGGCAAGGGCGGCGCCTTCGGTGACACGCTCGTTTCCGCAACGTCCGAGGATCTTTCCAAGGCGGCGGCATTCGCAGCCATCAACGGCGAGGATGACTCCACCGTGACGCTCTCCCTCTCCAACAAGGACAAGACCGCATCGGAGAAGGCTGTCATCGACCTGACCTCCACCGCTACTTCTTATAAGAGCGCCGTTGTCTATGCCATCACACAGGACAGCTCCAAGATCCAGATCCTCGACATCCAGAACGACCTCTCCGGCAACAAGATCAGCGTCGAGCTCCCGCCGCTCTCCGTGGCACAGATCGTCATCAGCGACAAGAACACCGATGTCCAGATCGTTGAGGAGCCGGAGATCTTCACCGTAGAAAAGACCTACAAGCTCGATGAACTCGAACTCTCCCAGAACAAATACCCGATGATCCCGCTCGGCGACAAGGATCACCTCAAGCAGATCATCGTCAACACGACGGCCTACTCCAATGCCGGCTCCACCTATGGCGGCGGCGGCGGCGGTCTCTGCTTCAACAAGGTCGTACCGGAGGGTGAGACCACATCTGTATGGGGCTGCAAGAACTTCTCCTACGGCCTCGGCAACAACGTGGACAATGTTGTGAAGTTCGATGACCAGTTCTCCATCTCTGCCGGCGAGAACAAGAACAAAGACGTCAGCGCTGTGACCAATGACGAGTACATGGAATTCCAGGGCGGCTGGTGGAAGTATTCCGAGAAGGACAAGGATGCCGGTGCCGACATTACCGTGACCTTCAACTCCATCACGCTTGTCTATGAGTACGATTCCGCCGATGACATCCCCGGCGAGGACCCGACCGAAGAGAAGCCCACCGAGGAGAAGCCCACCGAGGAGAAGCCTACCGATCCGGCTCCGAGCGAGACTGCACCGAACGAGGATCCGACCGACAACGACAAGATCGTCTATGGTGATGTGGATCTCAGCGGCACTGTAACGATCGTGGATGTCATCGCTCTGAACAAGAACCTGATGATCGGCGAGCCGATCACCGACGCCGGCAAGCGCAACGCCGACGTGGATAACAACGGCAGTGTGGACGAGGTCGATTCTCTGAACATCCTGAAATATGTTGTAGAGATCATTGATCTCCCCATTGTATAAAACGATCCCCCTTTACTCCGATAGACAAGTAAGGCTGCCCCCTCCGCCGCCATTCGGCGACACCTCCCCCGCAAGCGGGGGAGGGAGGCTGCGCCCCTTAACCTGCTTTTTCTATCTTGGTTTTGAGGATCGGTTAAAAACTCTCATCTTCATACTTGCCCGTATCCCTCGTGGATACGGGCTTTTTCTGCATGATGGGGCTAAATCCCGGGTGCGTTTGTGTTATAGGAACAATCAATAGCTCTTAATTTACTTTACATATTGGACAAATAGGAAAACTTGGTGTATAATAAGACCATACCGCAAAGGTAGAGACAGAAATTCTGATTCTGATCTGTATTGTTTTCCCGCCGAAGGCGGGAAAACAATACGAAAAAGCATTCTTGATCGTGCTACGATACAGAATCAGGAAAACCGAAAGGATGAGATTTATGAGAAAGAGTAAGAGAATTGTTGCAGGTATCATTTCCGCATTGCTGCTGGCAGGGCTGGCAGGATGCAGCGCGGATGCCGTCACCCAGGAGAGCACTGCTCCTGCTGAGACAGCTGCTGAGTCCGCAGCCGAATCCGCAGAGGAGACCAAGGACTGCTGCGCAGACGGCGAGACCAAGGATTGCTGCAAGGACAAGGACAGCGTCCCGGATTGCTGCGAGGGCGGCGAGGTCGCTGCTTCCGCCGAGCTGGAAAAGACCACCTTCGAGATCGGCCACCTGAATTCCACCGCACACCTGCTGGTGTTCGTGGCAAAGGAAGAGGGCTACTTCGAGGAAGAGGGTCTGCAAGCGAATCTGACGCTGTTCTCCAGCGCCGGTGAGCTGGCGACCGGTCTGGAATCCGGTAAGCTCGATGTGGCGCTGATCGGCTCCGTGCCGACACTGACCTTCCTTAGCCAGGAACATGACCTGACGGTCTTCGGCGGTGCGATGACGAACGGCCACGGCTATGTCATCAAGAAGCAGTACACCGAGAACACCGATGCCAAGGGCGTGGAGCTCCTCAAGGGCAGAAATGTTGCCTCCGTCAAGAACTCCGTTCAGGATGCCGAGCTCCAGATCCTGCTGAAAAATGCAAACCTCGAGATCGGCGAGGGCGAGGACAAGGTGAACATCGTCTACTTCGACAGCCAGAAGGACGCCTATGCCGCACTTGCCAACAACACCATTGATGCGGCTTCCGTTTACTCCCCGTATGCATCGCTCGCACAGTCCCAGGGCTACGAGATCGTTTACAGATGCTCCGAGGAAGAGGCGCTGAAAAACCAGCCGTGCTGCCGTCAGGTCGCTGCTGCGGCAAATCTGGCATCCGCACCGAATGCCTTCACCGCCTTCGAGCGTGCGCTCCTGAAAGCCTACAAGTTCACACAGGAGAACGAGGACAAGACCATCCAGGATGTCAAGAAGTACATCGACATCGAGGAGGATCTGATCCGCACCGAGGTCTACGGCGGCTACGGTACATCGAACCCCGATCCCGACAAGCAGGGCACGGCTGCTCTCAAGGACAGCATCGTGGCACTGGGCTACACCGAGGACTTCGACATCGACAGCAAGTTCAACACCGACATTTACAAGAACGCCCTCGAAAGCCTGCTCAATGAGAACCCGGATGATGCCGTATACCAGGCACAGAAGAAGCACTTTGATGAGTTTGAATAAGCGGGGAGCCCCCGCGGGCAGACGCACGCATAGTTTGTTTTAGAACTGTGAGCGCAGAACATGCGATGATAGATCGCAATAATATCTTTCTATAAGTATGGAAAAGGAGCGTGTAACTATGTCAGCAGCAGTAGCATTACAGACAGTACCGAAGATCGAGGTCAAGCATCTGACCGTCAATTATGCCGAGAAGAACCGAATGTTCACGGCACTCCGTGATGTGAACTTCACGGTGGAAGAGGGCGAGTTTGTCAGCGTGATCGGTGCATCCGGCTGCGGCAAATCCACGCTCCTGAGCGTTCTCGAAGGTCTCTACAAGCAGGCTGACGGTGAGATCACCATCAGCGGCAAGCCCCTCGACGGCACCGGCAAGGAGCGCGGCGTTGTATTCCAGCATTATTCCCTGTTCCCGTGGATGACCACCCGCAAGAACATCGCCTTCGGCATCGCACAGGTGCGGAAGGATCTGACCAAGAAGCAGCGCCTCGAACTGGCGGATACCTTCCTCGAGAAGGTGGGTCTCGGCGAGTTCGGCAACAAGTACCCGTCCCAGCTCTCCGGCGGTATGCAGCAGCGTGCTGCCATTGCCAGAGCACTTGCGATGGATACCGAGATCCTGCTGATGGATGAGCCGTTCAGCGCCATTGACGCCAAGAACCGCATCGTTTTGCAGGAGCTGCTCCTGAAACTCTGGGAGGGCGACGGCAAGGAGCCCCGTAAATCCGTAGTATTCGTGACACATGACATCGATGAGGCGATTTTGCTCTCCGACAAGATCGTTGTCCTGACCGCACATCCGGGCACGGTCGCTGAGATCATCCCTGTACCGTTCGCACGTCCCCGTGACCGTAAGACGCTGGTACAGACACCGGAATATGCCGAGTTCCGCAGCCATCTGCTGCATCTGTTCTACAATGACATCGCCGAGCGCATCGGCGGAGAGGAGGTCGTACTGTAATGGCAACCGCAACCATCACCGCATCATCTGCACCTGCTGCACCGAAAGTCAAAGCACCGGCGATCCCGCTCGCCCAGCGCTTTCTGCGTGTGACGCATCTGCTGTTTCTGGTACTGCTCGGGGTGCAGTTCATCCCGGATCATGCAAGTGTGACCGAGGCGCACACTTCATGGCTCATTGGTTTCGCCGTGATCGTGGAGGCATTCACGCTGGCGATCACACCGCTGTTCAAGAAGAAGGAGGGGCTGAACCTCTTCCTCGACATCATCGGCTTTATCTATGGATTTTTGATCCTCTGGACGATCTTCACCGCCAAGACGGCGCTCCTCCCGGCGGCACTGTTCCCGCCCTTCGGCAAGATCCTCGCACAGACGGCAGAGGATGCCCCGAAGATCCTCATCAACATCAAGAGCTCGGTCGGCATCATCTTACAGGGCTTTATCCTGGCGCTGCTCGCTGCCGTACCGCTCGGGCTGATCCTCGGCTGGAACGCCAGACTCGGCGGCGCTGCCACGTATCTGAGCAAGTTTTTCAGCTCCATCCCGCCCATTGTCTACATCCCGTATGGCATCGCACTGCTGCCGACCTTCCGCAGCGTTTCGGTCTTTGTCATCTTCCTGGCATCGTTCTGGCCGGTATTCGCCGGCACGATGAGCGGCGTGCTCCATGTGGACAGCAAGATCCTTGACTCCGCCAAGGTCCTGAACGTCAGCAAACCGACCATGCTCCTGAACGTCATCCTCCCGGCATCGCTGAACCAGATCTTCCTCGGCTGCAACCAGGGCTTGTCCGTGAGCTTCATCCTGCTGACCTCCGCCGAGATGATCGGCGCCCGTGACGGTATGGGCTACTACGTCAAGTACTACTCCGATTTCGGCGATTATACACGCACCATCGTGGGTCTGCTCGTCATCGGCATCGTGGTCATCGGCGTGACATTCCTTGTGAACCGCTTGCAGAATTACCTGCTGCGGTGGAAGAAGTAAGAGGTTTTTCATATCACCCTCTGCATGAATAAAATGCAGGGGGTGTTCTGCTTTTTCCGTCACAAAGCCTTGATTTACGCTGCAAAATGTGATATGATGATAGTATCCCATCAGAACAGGAGAACCGCCATGAAACGGATCATGATCATTGAAGATGACGCCGCACTGCGGACGGAATTGTCCGTCCTGCTGCAAAATGCAGGCTATGAAGTGCTGGCAGTCGAGGACTATACGAATGTTGCGGCGCAGATGAAGGCATCCGGCGCTGACCTTTTTCTGCTCGACATCAATCTGCCCAATGTCAGCGGACAGACGCTTTTACAGGACTTCCGCAAGCAGAGCGACACGCCTGTCATCATGCTCACGAGCCGGACGACCGAGATCGACGAGGTGCTGTCCATGAGCTTCGGGGCGGATGACTATATCACAAAGCCCTATAACCCGACCATTCTGCTGCTGCGCATCTCTGCCGTGCTCAAACGCTCCGCCAAGACCGCTGCGGTGCAGATGTACCACGATGCCGAGGTCAGCACCGTCCGGGGCAGCCTCACCCGCTCCGGCAGCGAGCAGATCCTGACCAAGAATGAGATGATCATCTTTCAGCTCATGCTCGACCGCATGGGCGAGATCGTCACACGGGATGCCCTGATGACGGCGCTCTGGGACAATGACGAATTTGTCAATGACAATGCGCTGTCCGTCAATGTCAGCCGTCTGCGTGGAAAGCTCGCAGAGCTGGGCTTTCCGGATGCCATCGAGACACGCAAGAAACAGGGGTATGTACTGCGATGAAGCTGACGGACTATCTGAAAGACAGGGGCATGGCATATCTCATTTTCGGCGTGACATGGGCTCTCGTGCTGATCTTCCTGTATGCGTTCCATGTGCAGTTCGAGGCAGTCATCATCGTCAGTGTCCTGCTGTTTTTGGGAGCGGCTGCGGCGGAGCTCTGGAACTTCCGGCGGAAGAAGAACTGGTACGACAAGCTGATGCAGGATCTCGAACAGCTCGACCAGAAGTACCTGCTCTCCGAAATGACCGAGGAGCCGGAGCACTACGAAGGTAAGCTGCTCTACGATGTGATGCAGGAGACAAACCGCTCCATGTGTGAGCACATCGGGGAATACCGCCGGGAAACGACGGCATTCCGGGAATATATCGAGCTCTGGGTACACGAGATCAAGCTCCCTGTGGCGAGCTTGCAGCTTATGTGCCACAACGACGGCAACACGAAATATGCCGAGCAGCTCCGGCGCATCGACGACTATATCGAGAATGCGCTCTACTACGCCAGGAGCCGCAACGCCGAGAAGGACTATATCATCAAGCCGGTCTCCCTACAGCGTGTTTTCACTGATACTGCGATCAAAAACCGTGCGGAATTGCAGGAGCGTGACATCTCGCTGCATACGGAAGATCTGGATGTTGAGGTCATGACGGATGCCAAGTGGCTCATCTTCATCCTCGGGCAGCTCATGAACAACAGCATGAAATACGATGCGACAGAGATCAGCGTCCGGGCGGAGGATACGCCGGAACAGACCGTGCTGCACTTCCGTGACAACGGCATCGGCATCCCGGAGAAGGATCTGCCGCATATCTTCGACAAGACCTTCACCGGCGAAAACGGGCGCACACATGCCAAATCCACCGGCATGGGGCTGTATATCGTCCGGCAACTCTGCACCAAGCTCGGGCATGGCGTTGCGGCGGCATCCGTGCAGGGAGAATACACGGAGATCTCGATCACCTTCGGGAAGAATGAATTATATCAGGTGGAATAGGCGCTGTTTCGAGCGGGCAGATGCTCCCTTACGGGGGCATCTGCCTGGTTTTTTCGGGCGTTCTCCCCTGCTCATACGTCAAATTTCCGGCTTTTTTCATTTACCCCCTTGACAAGATCTTTGTTTTCGTGTATAATTGTATACAATCACACAACGATACATATATACATATATTCAGGCAGCAGCCGTAGATGATCTATAAGGAGGAACCGTCATGAACCACACCATGCCCAGTATCGGTCTGAGCAAGCGCACGAATCTGCTCGACTTCGATACCTACGAGTACGAATTGCAGGAGGTTGACCGCCCCGAGCTGTTCCGGGATATGTTCCCGTATTCCGAGGTGCCGAAGGTGGCGTATAACTACCGCCATGTGCCGATGCATATGCCGGAGGACATCTACATCACCGATACCTCGTTCCGTGACGGGCAGCAGTCCCGTGCGCCCTATACAGCGGCGCAGATCGTGGAGCTCTTCAAGATGCTGCACCGGCTCGGCGGTCCGAACGGCATGATCCGGCAGACGGAGTTCTTCGTTTACTCCAAGAGCGACCGGGAGGCACTTGAACAGTGCATGGCGCTCGGCTACAAATTCCCGGAGATCACGACCTGGATCCGGGCGAACAAGCAGGATTTCGAGCTCGTGAAGCACATCGGCATCGAGGAGACGGGCATCCTTGTGTCCTGCTCCGACTATCACATCTTCAACAAGATGGGGCTGAACCGGAAGCAGGCGCTCGACAAATACCTCGGCATCGTCAAGGAATGCATCGACGCCGGGCTGCGTCCCCGGTGCCATTTCGAGGACATCACCCGGGCGGATTTCTACGGCTTTGTGGTGCCGTTTGCCATCGAACTGCGCAAGCTCGCCGAGGAGAGCGGTGTGCCGGTCAAGATCCGTGCCTGTGATACGATGGGCTACGGCATCCCCTACCCCGGTGCTGCGCTGCCGAGAAGCGTTTCAGGCATCATCTACGGATTGCAGCACTATGCAGGCTTCTCGAGCGACATGCTCGAATGGCACGGGCACAATGATTTCTACAAGGGCGTGACAAATGCCGCTACGGCATGGCTCTACGGTGCGGGTGCGGTCAACTGCTCGCTCCTCGGCATCGGCGAGCGCACGGGCAATGTGCCGCTCGAAGCGATGGTCTTCGAGTATGCCTCCCTCAAGGGCACGATGAACGGCATGGATCCCTCGGTCATCACCGAAATTGCTGATTATATCGTCAATGAGACGCATTATGACCTGCCGCCCATGACGCCCTTTGTCGGCAGGAGCTTCAACGTCACCCGTGCGGGCATCCACGCTGACGGGCTGATGAAGGACGAGGAGATCTACAACATTTTTGATACGACTTCTTTGCTGAACCGTCCGCCGCTCGTCTCGGTCAGCGCATCCTCGGGACTTGCGGGGATCGCCTGCTGGATCAACAACTTCTTCCGGCTCACGGGCGACCGCTGCGTGGACAAGAAGCACCCTGCCGTGGCACAGATCAAGGCATGGGTCGATCGGGAATATGAGAACGGGCGTGTGACGGTCATCAGCGATGATGAGCTCATCGCACTGACGGAGCAATATCTGCCGGAGATCACGGGGAGGAATTGACATGCTGCTCGAAACAGATGACCGTTCCCTGCGCATCAGGGTGTTCAATGCCATCGAAAATGCCATCCTCGACGGCGAGTACAAGGACGGCGACAGCCTGAACGAGCTGCGGCTCTCCAAGGAGCTCGGCGTCAGCCGGACGCCTGTCCGGGAGGCACTCATGCAGCTCGAGCTCGAGGGGCTCGTGAAGAATGTGCCGAACAAGGGCGCTGTCGTCATCGGCGTGACGGAACAGGACATCCACGACATCTATGAGATACGCATCCGCATCGAGGGGCTCGCTGCACGGCTCTGCGCAGAGAATATCACGGAGGATGAGCTCCGGGCGCTGGCGCAGATCGTGGATTTGCAGGAGTTCTATCTGCTGAAAAATGACACGGAGCAGATCTGGAAGCTCGACGGGGATTTCCACAAGATCATCTACGATGCCTCGCGGAGCCGTCCGCTGCGCTTCACGCTCTCGAACTTCCACAACTATATCAAAAAAGCCCGTGACATCTCCGTACAGACGGAGGGACGGGCGGAAAAGACCGTCGCAGAGCACAGAGCCATCCTCGATGCCATCAAGGCGCATAACGGCGAGCTTGCCGAGCGTCTTACGGCGCAGCACATCGCCAATGCCGAGGAGAACCTGTTTGCGAACGGGATGAAAAAGGACTGATCACATGAAAAAACTGGATCCGGCGGAGTATCAGAGCGTCCTGCGGTATATCGTGCCGTCGGCGTGCGGCGAGGTCTATCCCCGCTCCATTGCGGAGGGCTTGCAGCACGGCGATATTTATACAGAGGGCGATGCCGTTCTGCTCTGGCACCACGACGGCTTTGCATTTCTGTACGGCACATGCGGGGAGGATTTTCTGGAGGAGATCTGTCAGACATTCCTGGGCAGCACGCCGGAGCGGCGGTTCATCCTGTTCACGGACAAGCCGGAGATCGAGCAGTTCTTCCGGGAAAAGCCGGGGCTGCTGTTCGGGCAGCGATATCATTTCACGTATCCGGAGGGACGCCCTGTGCCGCCGGAAAAGCTGCCGGAGGGCTATACCATCCGGTCATTTGACAGAGATCTGTTCAGCTCGTTGCAAGGGCGCATCACGCCGCGGTTTTCGTGGACGGATGCGGATGCCTTCCTGCAAAACGGGATGGGCTATTGCATTTTCTGCGGAGAGGAGCCGGCATCGTGGGCGTTCTCTGCCGCAGTGAGTGCAGAGGAGCTCGACATCGGCGTGGAGACGGCGGAAAGCTACCGCCACAAGGGGCTTGCGACACTTGCCGCAGAAGCCATGCTCCGCTATTGCATCCGGATGGGCAAAAGACCTGTCTGGTCATGCGATGTACACAATCCCGGCTCACAGCGGATCGCCGAAAAGGCGGGCTTTGTCAAAGCATCGACATATACCACGATCCGGGCGGATCGTTAAGGAGTTTTATGACATTCGATAAGAACCTATACAAAAAACTGGGTGCGATCGTGGCGCCGATCGCCTTCCAGAATCTCATGGCATCACTTGTGTCCGCAAGCGATGCCTTCATGCTCGGCTTTCTCGATCAGGATGCACTTTCGGCATCGTCACTGGCGGGGCAGATCGCCTTCGTGTTCTGCCTGTTCTACCTTTCCTTTGTCAACGGTCTGACCGTGCTGGCAGCGCAGTACTACGGCAAGGGCGACAAGCACACCGCCGAGGAGGTCTTTCTCATCGCCATGCGCTATGCGCTGCTCGTCGGGCTCATCTTCACACTCGGGACGGCGCTTTTTCCACGGCAGATCATGACAGTGTTCACCTCCGAGGAAGTCCTCATCGCTGAGGGCGCCAAGTACCTGCGCATGGTCTCGCTGTCCTACCTGCTGATGGGCTTTACACAGCTGTATTTCGGCATGATGAAGGTCTGTGACAGAGCAGGGCTCAGCTCGCTCATCGGGTCGCTGGCGGTCGTGCTGAACATCGGACTGAATGCCCTGCTCATCTTCGGCGTCGGCTTCTTCCCGGCTATGGGCATCTCCGGCGCTGCACTGGCGACGGTGCTGGCACGGGTGTTCGAGACGGTCATGGTCTGGATCGCTGTGTCGAAGGGCATCTGTCCGCCGATCCGGTTCGGGGCGCTGCTGCGTTCCGGCAACAAGGCGCTGCACAAGGATTTCTGGAAATACACGCTCCCCATCCTCATCAACCAGCTCGGCTGGGGCGGCGGCGTGACGATGTATTCGGTCATCATGGGGCATCTCGGCTCGGATGCCGTGGCTGCCAATTCCATCGCCGGGATCGTCCGCTCGCTGATCGCAAGCCTTTGCTGGGGCATCGCTGCGGGTGCGGGCATCGTCATCGGCGGTATGCTCGGGCGGAATGAGCTCGAGGAGGCTAAGAAGGCCGGCGGGAGCTTTGTGCGGTTCTCCATTCTGATCGGTGCGGCCTCGGGGCTGGTGATCCTGGCGCTGACACCGCTTGTGCTGCACATTATCCACCTCGAACCGCAGGCACAGGTCTACCTGAAATACATGCTCTTCATGGCGGCGTACTACATCATCGGCAACTCGCTCAATTCCACTGTCATCGGCGGCATCTTCCCTGCCGGCGGCGATACGAGATTCGGCATGATCTGCGATGTGGTCACGCTCTGGTGCGTGGTCGTGCCGATGGGCATGATCGGCGCATTTGTGCTGAAGCTGCCGGTGCTGGCGGTCGCCTTTATCCTGACGCTCGATGAATTTGTCAAGATCCCGGTCGTTTATAAGCATTATATGAAGTACAAATGGGTGCGGAATCTCACCACAGAGAGCTGACAGATTATAGATGTTCTCTATAACAGGCAATCAAAAACAGGCATTGGACAAATGCCTGTTTTTATGTTATGATATTAGCATAGTAATCCTATCGGATATGGAGGATAAAATGATGAAAGAGATCCTATGGCTCGGACGGGGCGGACAGGGCGCCTTCACGGCGGCGAAGCTCCTCGGCGCAGCGTATGCAGCAAAATCGGAAGATGCCTATTCGCTGGCATTCCCGTCCTTCGGCCCGGAGCGCAGAGGTGCGCCTGTCCGGGCTTTTACCAAGCTCGATGCCAAGCCCATCCTTGACCGGAGCGAGACGGAGCTTGCAGATTATATCGTGATCCTGGACGAAACGCTCTACTCTGACGGCTTGCAGAAGCTGCTCAAGCCCGGCGGACAGATCATCGTCAACACCAGAACGAAAAAGCCGGACTGGAAGGCATTTGACGGCGATACACTGGCGAAAAGCCTGCGGCTGCCGGTCGTGAACACGGTCATGCTCGGGGCACTGTCGGGCGTTTCCGGCGTGGTATCCGTGAGCGATCTGGAGACGGCGATCGAGGGCTATCTTGCGCCGAAGATCCGTGAGAAAAACAAGCTTGCCGTTGCGCAGGCGGCAAAGGAGGCGGCAGTATGAAGCCATTTGTGCGTGAAAAGAAGACCTTCGGCTTTGACGATGTGCCGGAGGATACCTGCTATGAGGCAGGCTATCTCGTGACGATCAACGCAGGCTGGCGGAGCATCCGGCCGGTCATCAACGCCGAGAAATGCGTGGGATGTTCCCAGTGCTATCTCTACTGTCCGGACGGCGTCATCGCCATCAAAGACGGCAAGGCGGTCGTGGACTATGACTTCTGCAAGGGCTGCGGCATCTGCGAAAAGACTTGCAAAATTGGTGCAATTGTGATGGAGGACGAACAGAAATGAAGCAGTATTTATCAGGCGATGAAGCCTTTGCAGCGGGCATCCGGCTCGCACGGCCTGAGGTCGTTTCCGCCTATCCGATCACGCCGCAGACCATCGTGGTGGAGCGGCTGTCTGACATGGTGGAGGACGGCAGTCTGGACGCCGAGTTCATCCATGTGGAGTCCGAACATTCCGCACTGTCCTGTGCCATCGGCGCTTCGGCGGCGGGTGTGCGCACGTTCACGGCGACCTCCTCGCAGGGGCTGCTGTACATGGCGGAGGGGCTTGTCTATGCGTCTGGCGGGCGTTTCCCCATTGTGATGATGAATGCGAACCGCTCGACCGCCCTCCCGTGGAACATCTACGGCGACCAGCGGGATTCGTTGGCGCTGCTCGATACGGGCTGGATCCAGGCGTATGCGGAGAATGCGCAGGAGGCGCTCGACTTAGCGCTGCTGAGCTATTACATTGCAGAGCATAAGGACGTATCTACGCCGTTTATGGTGAACCTCGACGGTTTCATTTTAACACATACCTATGAGGAAGTGGATGTGCCGGAGCAGGCAGATGCTGACAAGTTCCTGCCGCATTATGAGACGGAGAACTGCTTCGATTTCGAGCATCCGAAAAATATGGCGTTCTCGGCGGGTCCGGACACGAACTACATCTTCAAGTACAAGGAACATGCCGCACTGCTGCGGGCGATCCCGGTCATCACGGAAGCGGAGCAGAAGTTTGCGGAGATCTTCGGCAGACAGTACACCGGTCTGATCGACACCTACAAGACCGAGGATGCGGACTATATCCTCATCACGCTCGGCACGATCGCAGGGCTCTCCCGTGAGATCGCCGACAAGCTGCGTGCGGAGGGCAAGAAGGTCGGCGTGCTGCGCATCCGCTATCTGCGGCCGTTCCCGACTGAGGAGATCTCAGCGGCTGTTAAGAATGCGAAGGCTGTTGCAGTGCTCGAAAAGGACATCTCCTTCGGCAATGCGGGCACGGTATTCACGAACGTGACGAGCGCCTTGCAGGCGGCGGGGCTGAACATCCCGGCGTACAACTTCATCGGCGGACTGGGCGGCAGGAACATCTCCCACGCCGATATTACGGATATTTTTGAGAAGACGGAGCATGGCACAGAGCGTGTGAACTTCATCGGGATCGAGGTGCAGAAATGAGCGTTACAGCAAAAACATTGGATACCAACGAATATTTCTACGGTCACAAGGCATGTGCCGGCTGCGGCGGTTCTCTGGCTGTCCGTGCGGCTCTGAAGGTGCTCGGCGAGAAGTCGGTCGCAGTCCTTCCGGCGGGATGTATGTCGGCGGTGGGGTTCAATTTCCCGCAGCTCTGCTTCTCGAACAATGCCATCATCTCGATGTTTGCGGGTACGGCATCCATGCTGACGGGTGTGGAAGCGGGTCTGCGCAGACGGGGCATCACGGATTTTCAGGCGGTCGGTTTTGCGGGTGACGGCGGCACGGCGGACATCGGCATCCAGGCGCTGTCCGGTGCCATCGACCGGGGCGACAACATCCTGTACATCTGCTACGACAATGAAGCCTACATGAACACGGGCATCCAGAAATCCGGTCTGACGCCGTTCGGTGCCAAGACGACCACGACCCCGGCGGGCGCCAACATCCACGGCAATATCCGCCCGAAGAAGAATCTCTTCGAGATCGTGGCGGCGCATGACATTCCGTATGCGGCAACGGCGACAGTCGGCTATCTGCCGGACTTCCTGAACAAGGTCGAGAAGGCGAAGAGCATCAAGGGAACGAAGTTCATCCACGTCATTGCGCCATGTCCGACGGGCTGGGGCATCCCGGTGAGCGATACGGTCGAAGCAGCGCGGGAGATCGTGGACTGCGGTCTGTGGTATCTTGCCGAGTATGAAAACGGCGCATTCACGCTGAACCGTGACCCGAAGGAATTTACGAGCGTGGAGGATTATCTGAAACGGCAGGCTCGTTTCAAGCACTTGACAGATGACGATATTCGTGTTATCATAGAATCCAGAGACAAGAAATGGGAGAAGATCCGTTCCAACTGGAAAACAAAGGAGTAAGATTTATGCCGGCATTATCACAGAGGACCGCAGGGTTCACCGATTCCGTCATCCGCCGGATGACACGCATTTCCGCACAATACGGCGCAGTCAACCTGTCGCAGGGCTTCCCGGACTTTGACCCGCCGCAGGAGATCCTGAACCGCCTTGCCGAGGTGAAGAACGAGGATGTCCACCAGTATTCCATCACATGGGGCGCACAGAATTTCCGTGAGGCGCTCGCCCGGAAGCATGAGCATTTCTCCGGGCAGAAGATCGACCCGAATGCGCAGATCTGCGTGACCTGCGGCAGTACGGAAGCGATGATGGCAGCGATGCTGTCCGTCGTGAATCCGGGCGAAAAGGTCATCGTGTTCTCGCCGTTCTATGAGAATTACGGCGCTGACACGATCCTCTCGAACGCCGAGCCGATCTATGTGCCGCTCGTGCCGCCGTCATATAACTTCGATCCGGAGGTGCTCGAGGATGCATTCCGGCAGCATCCCAAGGCGATCATCGTCTGCAACCCGTCCAACCCGTGCGGCAAGGTCTTCACGCGGGAGGAATTGCAGGTGATTGCCGATCTGGCGATCAAGTATGACACGTTCGTCATCACGGATGAGGTGTATGAGCATATTTTGTACGCCCCCCACAGGCACACTCACATTTCCACGCTCCCGGGCATGGCGGAGCGCACGATCCTGTGCTCCTCGCTTTCCAAGACGTACTCCATCACCGGCTGGCGCCTGGGCTATGTCATTTCCTCGCCGGAGATCATCGAGACGGTCAAGAAGGTGCATGACTTCCTGACGGTCGGCGCTGCGCATCCGTTGCAGGAAGCGGCTGTTGTGGGCTTGAATTTCGGGGACGATTACTACAAGGCATTGCAGGCGAAGTACACGCACATGCGGCAGCTCTTCCTTGACGGTCTCGACCGCATTGGCATCCCGCACAATGTACCGGAGGGTGCGTACTTCATCATGCTGGATATTTCCGAGTTCGGCTACGAGGATGATCTGGCGTTCTGCGAGGATCTGGCACGGCTGGTCGGCGTGGGTGCCGTACCGGGGTCGAGTTTCTTCAAGGAGCCGGAAAACCGCTACATCCGCTTTCATTTTGCGAAGAAGGATGAGACGCTCAATGAGGCGCTGGACCGGCTGTATGACATCCGCAAGAAGATGCCTTACAAGAAATAAGCGGAGAGAAATTTGCAAAACTGTTTTGATGATAAATGCCCCTGGTACACGCAGGGGCATTACGCATGGAGGTATTATGAGCGATTTTTACCCTATCATTGACGCACACTGCCATGTGTTCCCGGATGCGATCGCCGAGAAGTCCAAGGACGCTGTGTCCGAGTTTTACGACCTGCCGATGTACACCTCCGGGAAGGCGGCGCATTTGCGGAAAGAGCGTGACAAAGCCATTTTCATTGACGGGACGGAGTACGGGATCACCCGCCAGCTCATCTGTGCGCCCGCTGTCACGCCGAAGCAGACGGCAAGCGTGAACGCCTTTATCTCGCAGCTCGTGCGGGAGGATCCGGCGCTGATCGGCTACGGGACGCTGCATCCGGGGAATGCGAATTTTGCGGAGATACTCGGCAGGTTCCGGGAGAACGGGCTCTCCGGGCTGAAACTGCACTCGGATTTCCAGCAGTTCAACATCGACGAGCCGAGGATGTTTCCGGTCTATGAGGAAGCGCAAAGACTTGGGCTGCCGGTACTGTTCCACATGGGCGACCGGAAGCTCGATTACTCGCATCCACGCCGGTTGCAGGCAGTCTTGGAGCACTTCCCTGCCCTGACGGTGACGGCGGCGCACATGGGCGGGTATTCGCACTGGAGCGAGGCGCTGGATGTGTTGCAGCCCTCGGAGCGGCTGTATTTTGACCTGTCGAGCACGGTGCAGTTCATTGACGGCGACTTGCTGAAACAATTCCTCGACAAATTCGGGGAGGAGCAGTTCTTCTTCGGGAGCGATTTCCCGATGTGGGATCCGGCGGAGGAGCTGAAACGGCTTCTTTCGTTCGGGCTGTCGGAGCGCACGCTGCAAAACATCCTGCATGACAATTTTATCCGATATATAGAGAAAAGATCCTGACGATGTGTCAGGATCTTTTGTGTTTCAGTCTTCTTCCTCTTCCATCTCGGGAACTTTGCCGACGATCGGCTCCGGGTCGATGCCCTGCTTCTGGTAGTAGTCCGTCAGCGCTGCCTTGACTGCCTGCTCCGCCAGCACGGAACAATGGATCTTGACCGGCGGCAGACCGTCGAGCGCTTCCATGACGGCGCTGTTGGTGAGCTGGAGTGCATCGCTGATGCTCTTGCCCTTGATCATCTCGGTCGCCATCGAGGAAGTCGCCACCGCTGCACCGCAGCCAAAGGTCTTGAACTTGCAGTCCGTGATCGTGTCATCGTCAATTTTCAGATACATCTTCATGATGTCGCCGCACTTGGCATTGCCGACCTCGCCGATGCCGTCTGCATCCTCGATCTCGCCGACATTGCGGGGATTGATGAAGTGATCCATCACTTTTTCACTGTAATTCATAGCATTCAGCCTCCTGTTATTTCACAAGCTTGGTCTTATCTTCGTTGAAATGGATGCCTTCCTTCTGGATGGTCTCCCACATGGGCGACATCGCACGCAGGCGCTCCACGATCTCGGGCAGTACGGCAAGGATGTAGTCTGCATCTGCCTCCGTAAATTCCTCGCCGAAGCTCAGCCGCAGTGAGCCGTGCGCCACCTCATGGGAAAGTCCCAGCGACAGCAGCACATGGGACGGGTCGAGGGAGCCGGAGGTACACGCCGAGCCGGAGGACGCCATGATGCCGTAGTGGTCGAGCATCAGCAGCAGGCTCTCGCCCTCGATGCCGACGAACGAGATGTTCACACTGCCCGGAAGGCGGTGCTCCCTGCTGCCGTTCAGGCGGGTGTCCTGGATCTTCAAAATGCCGTCAATGAGCTTGTCCCGGAGGGGCGTGAGCTTGGCGGTCTTTGCCGGGATGTCCGCCGTTGCCAGCTCGATCGCCTTTGCCAGACCGACAATGCCGGGGACGTTCTCGGTGCCGGCTCGCTTGCCGGATTCCTGTCCGCCGCCGTGGATGAGGTTCGGGAGCGTCACGCCCTTGCGGATGTAGAGCGCGCCGATGCCCTTGGGGGCGTGAAACTTGTGTCCGGAGAGAGAGAGCAGGTCAATATTCTGCGCCTTCACGTCGATTTCGACATTGCCGACCGCCTGTACGGCGTCGGTGTGGAAGAGCACGCCCTTTGCCTTGCAGATTGCGCCGATCTCGGCGATGGGCTGGATGGTGCCGATCTCGTTGTTAGCGTACATGATCGTGACGAGCGCCGTATCCTCGCGGATGGCATCGGCGACCTGCTGCGGGTCGATCAGACCGTCCGGCGATACCGGCAGATAGGTCACTTCAAAGCCGTGCTTCTCTAAAAATTCGCAGGTATGTAGCACGGCATGATGCTCAAACACGCTCGTGATGATATGCTTCTTGCCCTTTGCGGCGAGCTTGTCCGCCACGCCCTTGATCGCCCAGTTATCGGACTCCGAGCCGCCCGCTGTGAAGAAGATCTCCTTCGGGTCGGCACCAAGGCAGGCGGCGATCCTTGCACGGGCATCGAGGATGGCTCTCTCGTTTTCACGTCCGATGCGGTAGATCGAGGAGGGGTTGCCGTAGTTTTCCTTGAAATACGGCAGCATTGCCTGCAAAACTTCATCAGAGACGGCAGTCGTGGCAGAATGATCTGCATATATGATTCGTTTTTCCATGAAAACACTCCTTTATGGGAACCTCTAAATACTTTTTTATAGGCTTAGGTTTTTAGAGATGCCCTTATCATGATATTACATAGTAAGTATATCATATAAGTAGGTATTTGTCAAGAGGGTTTGCAACATTTCATGAACGAGTCGGTTTTCTGACGGCTTCAAGTGCTACCTCGACCGGATCGCAGCGACCGGATGCTGCAAGTGGTGTACCGACATAGCGGGGCGCTACGTCTACGGAGACCACCCGGACGATATTTTAGGACGCCACGACAACTACTCCTGCTCCGTGACCTTCGAGAACGGACGGGAGCGGCAGGATGTCTGGTCGAAGCGGACATGGGATTCGCATGATCCAGAGGAGATTGAGCGACTGGCTTCGAGGGAGACGGTGTACACGGAGGAGCAGGCACGGGAGATCGAGGAAAATGCGGTATATTGGTTGACAAATCAAGAAATATATGGTACAATTAAAGCAGGAGAAATTCAAGAGAAATTTAGGCAGTATGTGCCATCCCGTGAAGAAAGAATAGATATTATTAAGCGAGGCATAGCTGCTGAAAAACCTATTTTTGATAATGGCTCTCTTGCTTATTGTTATCAGTTTGTTGAGAAGGATAATGGGTATTACGATGTTGTGATGCATGGAACATCAGAATTCGCATCTTTTTTTGGTACGCCGATTGATTATCAGACATTAGGCGCAATCATAATGGGACGTTCTGATTATAAACGAGGCACACCAATTCGGCTGTTTTCATGCAGCACCGGAAAAGGTGATGACAGTTTTGCAGAGAATCTATCGCGGATGCTTTCCACTGAGGTGAAAGCACCGGATCAGGATATTCACATAAGCTTACCTTTGAATGGGAAAAGTCAGTACCATATTCAAAGCAAAAAATTCGCACACGATGGAGCATGGGCGATATTTGTTAATGGCAAGCTTATATCTTAGAAAGGGGAGGCGTTAAACGATGAAGAATATATTTGATGTAATTTTGAACAGTGATTCCTTCAAGACGTCTGAACGAGAACCATCCCCCATGAAAGAGATTCTTCTGAAATTTTTGAAAAATGGTAAAGTGACTTCAATTGGTGGAATTGTAATTGATTTTAATGACGGAAAATGGACTGGAATTGAAAGCCTTGATTATGAATCTGGCGAATTTTACTGGGATTCTTCTGATATCTACCACTTCGAGAAGTACGACGTTAAGTTGAATGATGACTTCATTCAATACGTATTAAACCGCCCTGAGTAATCAGGACGGTTTTCTTATACCCTGACGGAGGTGAACCAAGTGGAAAACGCAAACCGGATAGAGATCACATTCAAGAGCGGCGAGACGATCGTCTACGACAAGGATCACTGGGACGACTACGCCTATGACGGAAAGTCGGTCATCATTAAGAACAAGGGCGCATGGGTCGGGATCTACAACTTCGACAGTGTGTTCTGTGTTGAGCTGAAACCGTAAATACAAGTCAAATACAAGTGTGAAGCATCTCGAAAGAGGTGCTTTTTTACTGCCCGAAAGG
>JAIKWY010000084.1 GCA_024684395.1 Oscillospiraceae bacterium | reverse complement strand
GCCGATGCTGGTATTTGACCTGAGCCGTCCGGACAACATCCTCGATGCTGTCATGGGCAAGGAGATCGGAACTGTCGTCTCCGAGGGATAAACCGGAGACCTGATAATTATAACAGAAAGGAGTACGCCCACAAAAGGGCGAACACAAGTATCATGAAAGAAACACTGAAAAAAGCAGAGGACAAAATGTCCAAGACCCTGAGCGGTCTCGTCAACAACTTCGCAACCATCCGCGCAGGCCGTGCTACACCGGCTGTCCTTGACAGGATCAATGTAGATTACTACGGTGTACCGACGCAGATCCAGGCGATGGCAGCTGTATCCTCTCCGGAGCCGAGAGTGCTGCTCATCCAGCCGTGGGATAAGTCTACCCTGAAGGAGATCGAGAAGGCGATCCTCGCTTCCGATCTCGGCATCACGCCCATGAATGACGGCAATGTGATCCGTCTGAACTTTCCGCAGCCGACGGAGGATCGCCGTAAGGAGCTCTGCAAGAGCGTGAAGAAGTACGGCGAAGAGGCAAAGGTCTCCGTTCGTAACATCCGCCGTGATACCATGGAAAAGTTCAAGACCATGAAGAAGAACGGTGAGCTGACCGAGGACGATCTCAAGGATGCAGAGAAGAAGCTCCAGAAGCTGACCGACAAGTATGTTGAGGAAGTTGACAAGGCGATCGCCGAGAAGGAAAAGGAGATCATGAGCATCTGATCGTATCCCAAGAGTAAAGGAGCCTGTTTATGGCGTTATTTAGCAAAAAGGAAGAGACTGTCACAACAGCGCTTCCGGAAAAGCTGCCCCGTCACATCGGCTTTATCATGGACGGTAACGGCAGATGGGCGAAGAAGCGGGGAATGCCCCGTTCCTTCGGTCACATCGAGGGCGGCAAGACGTTCAAAAGGATCAAGAATTACTGCCAGGAGATCGGCATTGAATGCGTGTCCTTCTACGTGTTTTCCACGGAAAACTGGTCTCGTCCGCAGGTGGAGATCGCCGGCATCATGCAGGTCATGCGCACCTATCTGGACGATGTGCAGAAGGAACTTGACAACGGCGTGCGCTTCATCTTCCTGGGCGACCTGAGCCCCTATCCGGAGGATCTGCGTACCAGAATGCGCAAGCTCGAGGTCGATACTGAAAAGAATGACGATCTGATCGTGTTCATGGCTGTCAACTACGGCGGCAGAGCAGAGCTGACCCGTGCGGCACAGCAGCTTGCAGCCGATGTCAAGGAGGGCAAGCTCCAGCCGGAGGAGATCACCGAGCAGATGATCTCCGATCACCTCTATACGAAGGGCTATCCGGATGTGGATCTGGTCATCCGTCCGAGCGGTGAGCAGCGTCTGTCCAACTTCCTGATCTGGCAGTGTGCCTATGCAGAGTACTATTTCACCGACATCCTCTGGCCGGATTTCACGCCCGAGGAGCTGAACAAGGCACTCATTGACTTCGCAGGCCGCGGCCGCCGGTTCGGAGGCGTGTAATGGCGGTCAGACTGATTTCTTCGGGCGTAGGCATCGTCATCGTATTGCTGGCGTTTTTCTTCCACAATACGATCGTGCTGCCGCTGCTTCTGAGTGCTTGCGTGGGGATCATCCTCTTTGAGCTGTCAAGAGCTGTTGAGGGGACTGAGTTCAAGCTTGCTATGACCGGCGTGATGGTCTACGGCATCAGTGAGCCGATCCTGAACTATCTGCAATATGTCATTCCTGCGGAAAGCGCCTTTGCAGAGCCGGTCGCGATCGCACGGCGCCTTTTACTGCCGGTTTGTCTGTTTGCGCTGTTTATTGAGTTTTTGTGGCATCACGGCTCGTATAAGCTCGAACAGCTCAGCTTTATGGGCGGTGCGATGTGTTTTGTGCCGTGGTCGCTCGGAAAGCTCATCGACGTCAATTACTACGGCACCGGTGAGCATGGTCTGTTCTATCTGGTTCTGGCGCTCTGCGGCGCATGGATCGCCGATTCCGGAGCCTATTTTTCCGGTGTGTTCCTCGGAAAGCACAAGCTCTGTCCGAATATCTCGCCGAAAAAGACGGTGGAAGGATTTGTCGGCGGACTCATCAGCAATGCGGTTATCTTCCTCGGCGTTTTCATCGTCTATGCACACATCCGGGGCGTTGAGTTCAACGTGATCCTCGGCATCAAGACGGCGCTGCTCGGTGTGATCTGTGCAGGCGTCAGCGTGCTCGGCGATCTGACGTTTTCCGTCATCAAGCGTGAAAAGGGCATCAAGGACTATGGCAAGATCATGCCGGGTCACGGCGGTCTGACAGACCGTTTTGACAGCGTGCTGTTCGTTGCACCGGTATTCTATCTGTTCGTTCATGCATTTACAATTTTTTGACAGATAAGCCCATCTTTTGCAGATGGGCTTATTGTGCCGGAGAGGATCCGGCATGGAAAGGGGTCACTATGAAAAAAGTAGCCATTCTCGGTTCCACAGGTTCCATCGGAACACAGGCACTCGAGGTCGTTGAAAAGCACGGGATGCAGGTCACGGCGCTTGCTGCACACAGCAATGTCGAGATGCTTGCCGCACAGGCAAAGAAGTATCATCCGGAGGCAGTCTGCATCTTTGATCCCGCCAAGACCGAGCAGCTCGAAACACTGCTGATGGGCGAGCGCATCGAGGTGCTCACCGGCATGGACGGTCTCTGCGAGATCGCCTCTGCCACATCGCATGACATTCTGCTCAATTCCGTAGTCGGCACGGTCGGACTGCTGCCGACACTGAAAGCCATCGAAGCCGGCACGGACATTGCCCTTGCCAATAAGGAAACGCTCGTGGCAGGCGGTTCGCTCGTCATGAAGGCAGCTGCCGAAAAGGGCGTGAACATCTACCCGGTGGACAGCGAACATTCCGCCATTTTCCAGAGCTTGCAGGGCAATGCCATGAACCGCATCCGCAAGATCATCCTGACCGCATCCGGTGGTCCCTTCTTCGGCAAGAAGAAGGCGGATCTCACGCAGGTACGTGCTGCCGATGCGCTGAAGCACCCTAACTGGAACATGGGCAACAAGATCACCATCGACTCTGCCACGCTCATGAACAAGGGACTGGAGTTCATCGAGGCAAAGTGGCTCTTCGACCTTGATCCATCCCAGATCGAGATCGTTGTCCACCGTCAGAGCGTCCTGCATTCGGCGGTCGAGTATGAGGATTACGCCGTCATCGGACAGATGGGCGTCCCGGATATGAAGATCCCGATCCAGTATGCGCTGCTGTATCCCAACCGTGTGGAATGCCCGACACAGCCGCTCTCGCTGACGGATTACGGCTCTCTGACCTTCGAGAAGCCGGACTATGAGACATTCGACTGCCTGCGGGCAGCGATCGACGCCATCACAGAGGGCGGTCTGCGCCCTGCGATCGTCAACGGCGCCAATGAGGAAGCAGTGGGTCATTTCCTGCGGGATGAGATCGGCTTCCTTGAGATCGGCGAGCTGGTTCGTGCGGCAATGGAGCATGTACCCGGCGGCGAAGTGCGCTGCTATGAGGATGTGCTCGAAGCCGACCAGGCGGCACGCAGCTTCGTGCGGGAGAAGCTCGCAAACAGATAACAGATAATTCCTGCCAGAAAGGATGAGGTTTATGAAGATCAGTTCGATCCTGATCGCATTACTGGTTTTCTTTGTCATTATCGTACTGCATGAGTTCGGGCATTTTATTGTTGCCAAGCTCTGCGGTATCCGTGTCAACAAATTCGCCATCGGCATGGGACCGGCTTTGCTCAAAAAGCAGGTCGGCGAAACGGAATACTCCCTGCGCCTGTTCCCCGTGGGCGGTTACTGTGCGATGGAGGGCGAGGACGGCTCCAGCAACGATCCACGGGCATTCATACGTGCCGCTGTCCCCAAGCGCATGGCTGTCGTGATCGCCGGACCGATCATGAACCTGATCCTCGGCTTCATCCTCATCCTCATCACCACCATCCTCTACGGCGATGTGGCAACGCTGAATGTCGTCAGCTTCCCGAAGGATCCGGAAACCGAAGTCTCCTATTCCACCAGCGAGACCTGCGGCTTGCAGGTGGGGGATAAATTCTATTCCATCGACGGAATGCGCATCCTGACGGACACCGACCTGTCCTATAAGCTCCAGACCAATGAGAGTGAGGAGATGACGGTCGTTGTCATCCGGGAAGGGAAGAAGGTCACGCTCGAAAATATCCGCTTCTACAACACCAAGACCGAGGGCAGGCTCGATTTCTATATCAAGGCGGAGCCGCTCGGTTTCTTCAATACGATCAGCTATGCCTTCCTCAATACGATCTCCACGGGACGTCTGATCTGGTCGTCGCTGCGGGATCTTGTCACCGGAAAGTACGGCTTCCACGATCTGTCCGGTCCCGTCGGCATCGTGACGAGCATCGGTGAAGCTGCTTCCTACGGTGAGACATTCAAGCAGCATCTGACCTCGGTGCTGTCGCTTGCATCGTTCATCACGGTGAATGTCGGCATCTTCAACCTGCTGCCGATCCCGGCGCTCGACGGAGCACGGCTCGTGTTCCTTGTGGTCGAAGCCATCCGCCGCAAGCCCATCCCGCCGGAGAAGGAGGGTATGGTACACCTTGCCGGCATGGCACTGCTGTTTTTACTGATGATCGCCGTCACGTTCCAGGACATCCTGAAACTCTTCCAGAAATAAGGAGAATATGCTATGATGAGAACTGTAAAACCCGTCAAAGTCGGTAATTGCCTGCTGAATGGCGAACACATCTACATTCAGTCGATGCTCAACGTCCCGGCTGAAAATGTCGAGGGCAATGTCGCACAGGCAGTGGCGCTTGAAAAGGCAGGCTGCGAGATCATCCGCACGGCTGTACCGACGCTCGAAGCTGTCCGCCTGATCCCTGCCATCAAGGAAAAGATCAGCATCCCGCTCGTGGCGGACATCCATTTCGACTACAAGATCGCCCTCGAAGCGGCAGCTGCGGGCGTGGATAAGATCCGCATCAACCCCGGCAACATCGGTTCGATGGATCGTGTGAAGCAGGTTGCAGACGTCTGCCGGGAGAAGCACATCCCGATCCGCATTGGCGTGAACTCCGGCTCCCTCGAAAAGGAGATCCTTGCAAAATACGGCGCTCCGACACCGGATGCGCTGGTGGAATCCGCACTCGGTCATGCCAGGCTGCTCGAACAGTTCGATTTCGAGGATATCGTCATTTCCATCAAGTCCTCGGACGTGAACCGCATGATCGACTGCTATCGCTTAGCGGCTGAGAAGTGCCCCTATCCGCTGCATCTCGGCGTGACAGAAGCCGGTACAGAGCGCATGGGACTCATCAAATCTGCCATCGGCATCGGTTCTCTGCTGCATGACGGCATCGGCGAGACCATCCGTGTATCGCTGACGGATGACCCGCTCCGTGAGATCGCCGCAGCCCGTGACATTCTGAAAAGCATCGACAAGCGCAGCGGCGTGCAGCTCGTTTCCTGCCCGACCTGCGGACGCACGAAGATCGACCTTGTATCCCTTGCCAAGCAGGTGGAGGAAGCCGTGCAGGGCTGCGAAAAGAATGTCAAGATCGCCGTGATGGGCTGCATCGTGAATGGTCCGGGAGAAGCCCGGGAAGCCGATCTCGGTGTTGCAGGCGGTGACGGCGTCGGACTGATCTTCAAGAAGGGCGAGATCCTCCGGAAGGTACCGGAAGCCGAGATCGTGCCCGCTTTGCTCGAGGAACTGGAACAGCTGTAAGGGAGACTGTATGGCAAATGCAACACTGCTGGAATTTCTCCAGCAATATACCAAGGATATACCGCCCTCCGTTCAGCAGGGCGTGATCGAGAACATCCGCTATAACGAGAAAACGCTCAACGAGATCACGTTTGTGGCTCGCTTCCCGAACATCGTTCCGTATGCGGATATCCTCCATTTTGAGCAGAGCGTCGGCACAGCACTCCAGGTGCAGAAGCTCCGGCTCGACTGTCTCTATGATGCAGCCCTGTTCACAAAGGACTGCATCCCGGAGCTGGTCAGTATGCTCAAACGGGAGCTGCCCATCATCAACGGCTTTCTGAATAAGGCGGATTGGGACTGGCAGCAGGACGAGATCCGCATCACCTTGCAGAACGGCGGACGCCCCATCCTCGAAAAGTTCTCGTTTGCGAAGGTGTTCAGCGATTTTGTCGAGACGCATTTCGGCATCCGTGTCACAGTCAGGCTCTCCGGACCGGATACCCTCTCCGAGGACGATCTTGACCGTGTGATCGAGGAAGCGCCGCCGGATTTCCTGCCGTCCCCGCCTCCTCCTCCGTCGGAGCCTGCTGCCTTTACGCCGCCGCCCGTGCCGGAGACACCGCAGACCGTTTCCGGCGATGCTGTGCAGCTGGATGCGGTCAAGGGCGAGGATGTTCTCATCAAGGGACGTCATATCCGGGAGGATGCCATCCCGATCCCGCAGGCGTTGCAGACACGAAGGGAACGTGTCGTTGTTTACGGCGATATCTTCGCAATGGAATCCAGGGATGTCAAGAACAACAACCGTGTTCTGACTTACCAGATCACAGACTTCTCCGGTTCGATCCTGGTCAAGATGTTTGACAAGATCGAGAAGCTCGAAAAGCTTCCGCTCGGCGAGCTGAAAAAGGGTGTCAGCGTCCTGATCGCAGGCAAGATCGAGGATGACCCCTTTGCGCATGAGCCGGTGCTCAAACCGGATTCCATCGTCAAGCGCAAGCGCAAACTCCGCCAGGACAAGGCGGAGAGAAAGCGTGTGGAGCTGCACTGTCATACCAACATGTCGGCGATGGATGCCGTAACGCCCGCCGGAGATCTGATCCGCAGAGCGTATGAATGGGGGCATCCTGCCATCGCCATCACGGATCACGGCGTTGTACAGGGCTTCCCGGATGCGATGAATGCTGAAGGCGCCATCAAGGATCCTAAATTCAAGGTCATCTATGGCTGTGAGGGATATGCGGTCAATGATATTGATCCGCCGAAGATCCTCAATGGCACCGATAACCGCAGCATCCAGGACGAGATCATCATCTTCGATGTGGAGACTACAGGAAAGAGCCCCAAGCACGACCGTCTGACCGAGATCGGCGCTGTGAAGCTCCGTGGCTTGCAGATCGTGGACAGCTTTGACATCTTTGTGGATCCCGAACGGAAGATCCCGCCGGAGATCACCGAACTGACCGGCATCACAGACGATATGGTCGCCGGTGCGCCGAAGGAAGCGGAAGCCCTCCGCCAGTTCATGGCGTTCTGCGGTGAGAAGCCTGTGCTTGTGGCGCATAATGCGACCTTTGACACCTCCTTCATCAACAAGGTGAAGAAGCGCAACGGCATCGAGTTTGACTATGATTATGTGGACACGCAGCCGCTCTGCCAGTCTGCGCTCCCGCAGCTCGGCAGATACAAGCTCGATACAGTCGTGAAGCACCTGAAGCTCGGCGCATTCGGGCATCACCGTGCCAATGAGGATGCGGCGATCCTGGCAAAGGTCTATTCCACGCTGCTGGAGCGCCTTTCCAAGGAAAAAGGCGTGCAGACGCTCGGCGATCTCAATACCAAGACCGATCCGATCGACGTCAAGAAGCTGCATTCCACCCACCAGATCATTCTGGTGCGCAACCAGGTCGGACTGAAAAACCTCTACCGGCTCGTATCCTACGGGCATCTGAACTATTATCACCGGCATCCGCTTCTTCCGAAATCCGTGATGGAGGCAAACCGTGACGGACTGATCTTCGGCTCTGCCTGTGAAGCAGGTGAGCTGTTCCAGGCGATCGTAAATGAAGCGCCGCAGGAGAAGATCGAGAAGCTGGCACGCTTTTATGATTATCTCGAGATACAGCCGATCGCCAACAATGAATTTATGCTCCGGAACGGCACTGCGCTCGATGAGGAGGAGCTGCGGGATTATAACCGCCAGATCGTTGCCCTCGGCGAAAAGCTCGGCATCCCGGTCGTTGCGACCTGTGACGTGCATTTCCTCGACCCGAAGGACGGCATCTACCGCAAGATCCTGACCTCCGGGCAGGGCTTTGCCGATGCAGACAATCAGCCGCCGCTCTATCTGCGGACAACAGACGAGATGCTCGAAGAGTTCTCCTACTTGGGTGCAGAGAAGGCGGAGGAGATCGTTGTGACCAATCCGCAGCGCATCGCCGATGCCTGCGAGCATGTCTTCCCGATCCCGAAGGGCACGTTCACGCCGAACATCCCCGGCGCCGAAGAGGATCTGGTGCGCATCACACATGAGCGTGCCAAGGAGATCTACGGCGACCCGCTCCCGGAGATCGTGGATAAGCGCCTTGACAGAGAGCTTTCCTCGATCATCAAGCACGGTTTCTCGGTGCTGTATATGATCGCCCAGAAGCTCGTATATAACTCCGAGGAGCATGGCTATCATGTCGGCTCCCGTGGTTCCGTCGGGTCGTCCTTCGTGGCGAGTATGGCGGGTATCTCGGAGGTCAATCCGCTCGTGCCGCACTATGTCTGCCCGAAATGCAAGCACAGCGAGTTCAACACCACCGGCGAATTCGGCTCCGGCTTTGATATGCCGGACAAGAACTGCCCGGAATGCGGCACGGAGATGCTCAAGGACGGCCACGACATCCCGTTCGAGACGTTCCTCGGCTTTGACGGCGACAAGGCGCCGGATATCGACCTGAACTTTTCCGGTGAGTACCAGTCGAGTGCCCACCGCTATACAGAGGAGCTGTTCGGTCGGGATAACGTGTTCAAGGCGGGGACGATCGGTACGATCGCCGATAAGACGGCTTACGGCTTTGTCAAGAAATACCTCGAGGAGCAGGGCATGATGCTCAATGCGACCGAGGAGAACCGCCTGTCCATTGGCTGCACGGGCATCAAGCGCACGACCGGACAGCACCCGGGCGGCATGGTCGTTGTGCCGTCGGATTACGAGGTATACGACTTCACGCCTGTACAGCATCCGGCGGATGCGGCGGAATCGGACGTCATCACGACCCACTTCGACTTCCATTCCATCCACGATACCATCCTGAAGCTCGACGAGCTCGGACACGTTGTGCCGACGCTTTACAAGCACCTCGAGGACATGACCGGAAGGCTCATCAAGGACGTTCCCGGCTATGACCAGAAGGTCATCCAGATGTGTACGGACTGCTCCGTGCTCGGTGTGACGGAGGAGGACATCTTCTGCAAGACCGGCAGTCTCGGCATCCCCGAGATGGGCACGGGCTTCACCATTCAGATGCTCCTCGATGCCAAGCCGACCAAATTCTCCGACTTCCTCCAGATCTCCGGTCTGTCGCACGGTACGGACGTATGGCTCGGCAATGCAAAGGATCTCATTGCCGAGGGAACATGTACGATTTCAGAAGTGATCGGTACCCGTGACAGCATCATGACAACGCTGCTCTATAAGGGCGTAGAGCCGAAAATGGCATTCCAGATCATGGAGTGGACCCGTAAGGGACAGGCACCCAAGCGCTTTACGGAGGACATCATCCAGATGCTCCGTGACAACAACGTCGAGGAGTGGTATATCAACAGCTGCCTGAAGATCAAGTACATGTTCCCGAAGGCGCACGCTGCCGCTTACGTTATCGCCGCAATGAAACTCGGCTGGTTTAAGCTCTACATGCCGCTGGAATACTACTCGACCTACTTCACGGTACGTGGCGACGACTTCGATGTGGAACTGGCGGTACAGGGCAAGGATGCCGTCCGGAACAAGATCAACGAGCTCCGTGCCAAGGGTAACGACCGCAGCAAGAAGGAGAACGATCTGCTCGATATTCTGATGATTGTCAATGAGATGCTGGCTCGTGGCTATGAATTTTTGCCCATTGACCTGAAAAAGTCCCATGCCTACAAGTATCTGATCGAAGACGGCAAGATCCGCATCCCGTTCGCTGCGATGAGCGGCGTGGGCGAAGCGGCTGCCAACGGCGTCTACGAAGCTGCCCAGAACGGCGATTATATGTCGATCGAGGAGTTCCAGCAGGAGAGCGGCGCTTCCAAGACCATCATCCAGATGCTACAGGATATGGGTGCTTTCGGCGATCTGCCGGAATCGACACAGCTGGGCTTTTTCTGATGAAGAAGTCATACAGCGGTGTTGAATTGTGGAAAGAAGCGTCCGCTTTGTAGGAATTGCATCTGACCGCAGCGGTAGGTATTGACAGAAAACCGGATATATGATATTATAGTAACATGATACTACGGTAACATAGTAACACACTAAAGTGAACAGGAAAAGAGGTACCGCATATGCGCCGATACGATCTGATCACGCCGGAGGGCACGAGGGATTACCTGTATGAGGAATCCGCCCTGAAGCGTATCGTTGAAAACAGCACACGCCAGATCTTCCGTTCCATGGGCTACTCCCGTGTCATCACGCCCGGACTGGAGTTCTATGACGTATTTGATCTCAATTCCGGCTATATCCCGCAGGATGAGCTGTACAAGCTGACGGATAACAAGGGACGGCTCATCGCAGTTCGCCCGGATTCCACGATGCCGATCGCAAGAGTGGTCGCCACCCGTCTCCGGGATGCGGATCTGCCGCTGCGTCTGTACTACACGCAGCCCGTCTATCATTTCACGCCCTCTCTCCGGGGCAGGAGCACCGAGGTCAACCAGACCGGCATCGAGCTGATCGGTTCCGGTTCCCGCATGGCGGATGTGGAGGTCATCTCCGCAGCGCTCTCCGTGCTTTCCTCGGTAGGGAAGGAAGTGGACTTCCATGCGAATTATTCGCTGGAGCTGGGCGATGTGCGTATTTTCCGGGAGCTGATGCACCGGCTGAGCGCCACACCTGCACAGAAGGAAGAGATCCGCAGCCTGATCGAGTCCAAGAACTACCCCGCACTGAACGACATGCTCGACAAGCTCGGCGATAACAGTATCACACGCTCGCTCCGGAAGCTGCCGACGCTCTTCGGCGGGGAAGAGGTCTTCGACCGTGCTTCTGAGGTATTCCAGGATGAGCGCATCGAGGAGATCCTCGGCAGTATGCGGGAGCTGTACAAGACCGTATGTGCGATCCGCAAGGATGCCAAGGTCATCGTAGACCTCGGTCTTGTCAATAAGACGGATTATTATACCGGGCTCGTCATCAAGGGCTATCTCGAAGGCTACGGCGATGAGGTGCTCTCCGGCGGTCGGTATGACATGCTGCTCTCGGAGTTTGGCTATGATCAGCCGGCTGTCGGGATGGCAGTCAATGTCGATGCCGTTGCCACTGTCATCGGCAAGAAATACACGCCCGAGCAGGCAGCTCCCGATGTGCTGATCGCTGCCGATGAAGGCAACGAAGCCGAGGCTGTCCGCAGGGCAGAGGTGCTCCGTGGGAAGGGGCTCTGTGTGGAATTTGCGCTCGATGTGGATGATGCACAGGATTACGCAGCCGCAAGAGGCATTCACAAGGTCATCGTACTGACCGGCAATACAGCAGAGGAGGTGGAGCTGTAATGGGAAAGCCGCTGAGGATCGCCCTCACCAAGGGCAGACTGGAAAAGGATACCGTTGCGCTCCTTGAAACGCTCGGTTATGACTGCACCGCCGTTCACGAGAAGGGCAGACGTCTGATCCTGCCCATCCCGGACGGTAATTTAGAGGTCGTTCTGGCGAAGGCAGCCGACGTTATCACCTATGTAGAACATGGTGTGTGCGATATGGGCGTTGTCGGCAAGGACACGCTCATGGAGATGAACGGCAAGCTATTCGAGCTCGTGAATTTAGGTTTCGGCAAGTGCAAATTTGCGCTGGCGACCAAGAAGAACTATCCGTTCTATGACGGGTTCGGCGTCAAGACCATTGCAACGAAATATCCGAACGTGACCCGTGCGTTCTTCGAGAACAAGGGCATGGATGTGGACATCGTCAAGATCGAGGGCAGCGTGGAGCTTGCGCCGCTGCTGGGTCTTGCGGACGGTATCGTAGATATCGTGGAGACCGGTACCACCCTCAAGGAGAACGGTCTGGAAGTCGTAGAGGATGTGGCACAGATCTCGGCACGTCTGATCGTGAATACTGTCAGCCTGAAAATGCGTCAGCAGGAGATCGAGGCGCTGGTGCAGAAAGTGGAGGAGAAGATCAATGATAAAGCAGATTAAGTGCGACGGCACACAGGAATATGCCTTTCTGAAAGAACTCGAGCGCCGCACCGGTGAGACCGACCGCAAGGTCACGCAGATCGTTACCGAGATCATCGACACCGTTCGTGAGGGCGGCGATGAGGCGGTCAAGAACTATACCAAGAAATTTGACGGCAATCTGCCGCTGTATTATGAGGTGCCCCGTGACGTCATCAACGATGCACTGACCAATGCGGATGAGGACTTTGTCAATGCGCTCCTGAATGCCCAGGAGAACATTGCGAATTTCCACAGACGTCAGCTCCCGCAGGGCTTTACCGACGCACAGCCGAACGGCGTGATCCTCGGACAGCGTGTCCGTGGTCTGGAGCGTGTGGGTCTGTATGTACCGGGCGGCACAGCTGCCTATCCGTCGAGCGTGCTGATGAATGCGATCCCTGCCAAGATCGCCGGTGTCAAGGAGATCATCATGATGACACCGCCCTGCAAGGACGGCACGCCGAACAAGGACATTCTCGTAGCGGCTGCCATCTGCGGCGTGGACAGAGTATTCCTCTCCGGCGGCGCACAGGCTATTGCAGCACTTGCCTATGGTACCGAGGAGATCCCGAAGGTGGACAAGATCGTCGGTCCCGGCAATATCTTCGTAGCAACGGCTAAGAAGCTGCTGTACGGTGTGGTAGACATCGACATGATCGCAGGTCCGAGCGAGATCCTTGTGCTGGCTGATGAGACAGCCGATCCGAAGTTCGTGGCTGCCGACCTGATGAGCCAGGCAGAGCACGACAAGATCGCATCTGCCATCCTTGTGACGACTGATCCGACGCTGCCTGACAAGGTCGAGGCAGAAGTGATCCGCCAGATGGCGTATCTTGACCGCAAGGAGATCATCCAGGCTTCTATGGAGAATTACGGTGCCATGCTCATTGCACAGGATCGTGAGCAGGCTGTTGCGCTTGCCAATGCGATCGCACCGGAGCACCTCGAAGTTGTCATGGAGAATCCGCTTGAGCTGATCGGTGCGCTGGACAATGCGGGCTCCGTCTTCCTCGGCGCCTATGCTTCCGAGCCGCTCGGCGATTACTATGCAGGTCCGAACCACGTTCTTCCGACCTCCGGCACGGCTCGTTTCTTCTCGCCGCTGGGCGTGAACAGCTTCCTGAAGCGTTCGAGCTACATCTATTACACCGAGCAGGCGCTCCGTGACGCCAAGGATGACATCGTGCTCATTGCAGAGCGTGAGGGTCTGACCGCACATGCCAATGCTATCAAAGTAAGATTTGAGGACTAAAACTAATGAAAAGACGTAATTTTGCAATTCTGACCGCTGCGGCACTGTCGTTCTGTATGCTGACCGGCTGCGGCGGTGACAAGGAAAAGACACTTGACCCGAATGATATTTACGGTTCCTGGGGCTATAAGTTTGACGGCGGCAGTGAGTCGCTGGTCATCCGGGAGGACGGCACCTACAGCAAGGTCGTCAAGATGAGTGGTTATCCGGATACGAAGGTGGATGACGCATGGTCTCTCGAAGGCTCTGATGTGACCATCTATATCTCGGAATACAACACGGCATTCACCTATACCGTTTCTGTCAGCGAGGACAAGACCATCATGGTATGGGACAACGGTGACAACCGCATCATCTATAACAAAAAGCAATAAAGGAGAATACCTATGGGATGGGAGAATAACGTCCGCAAGGTGGTACCCTATACCCCCGGCGAACAGCCGAAGCTCGATAACATCATCAAGCTGAATACCAACGAGAATCCCTACCCGCCCGCACCGGGTGTGCAGGAGATCCTCGACAATTTTGACATTGCCATGATGCGCAAGTATCCCGATCCGAATGCGCAGATCCTTGTCGATGCCATTGCAAAAACCTACGCTGTCAAGCCGTCACAAGTCTTTGTCGGCGTAGGCTCGGACGATGTCATCGCCATGGCGTTCATGACGTTCTTCAACGGAGACAAGCCGATCCTGTTCCCGGATGTGACCTATTCGTTCTATGACGTCTGGGCGGATGTGTACCACATCCCGTACAAGCAGCTCCCGCTGACGGAGGATTTCCGCATCGACCCGAAGGATTATGCACGGGAGAACGGCGGCATTATCTTCCCGAATCCGAATGCCCCGACCGGCGTGCTCGAATCCCTCGATACAGTCGAGGAGATCTTGAAGGCGAATCCGGATTCTATCGTCATTGTGGATGAGGCGTATATCGACTTCGGCGGCGTGTCTGCACTGCCGCTGCTGGAAAAATATGAGAATCTGCTCGTTGTGCAGACCTACTCGAAGTCCCGCTCGATGGCGGGGATGCGCATCGGCTTTGCGATCGGTTCGGAGAAACTCATCAAGTTCATGAATGACGTGAAGTTCTCTGTCAATTCCTACACGATGAACCAGATCACGCTGCTCTGCGGTGCCAAGGCGCTCGAGGATGACAGGTATTTCCGGGAGACGACCGGAAAGATCGCTGCCACCCGTGAGGATGCCAAGAAGCGCCTGACAGAGCTTGGGTTCACGTTCCCGGATTCGTACAGCAACTTCATCTTTGCCAAGCACAAGACTGCCGATGCAGGCGTGATCTTTGAAAAGCTGAAAGAACGCCGCATTTTCGTGCGTTACTGGAACAAGCCGAGGATCTCGCAGTATCTGCGCATCACAGTCGGCACGCCCGAGGAAATGGAGCAGCTCTATGCAGCGCTGCAAGACATCCTGAAGGAGGTAGGCGCATGACTTCTGCAACGGTAACACGTACTTCCAAGGAAACGGACATCACTGTCACCATTCTTCCGGAGAATGGAAAGGCTGATATTTCGACAGGGATCGGCTTCTTTGATCACATGCTGACGGCGCTGTCAGTTCACAGCCAGATCCCGATGGTGATCCGCTGTAAGGGCGACACGCATGTTGATGCCCATCATACAGTTGAGGACACCGGCATCGTGCTCGGTCAGGCGCTGAACAAGGCGCTCGGCGACAAGACCGGCATCGCCCGCTATGGCTCTGCCTATATCCCGATGGATGAGTCGCTGGCGTTCTGCTCGCTCGACATCTGCAACCGCCCGTTTCTGGTGTTCAATGCGGAGTTTACAAATCCGATGATCGGCGCCTATGACACCTGTCTGACGGAGGAATTTCTCCGGGCATTTGCGTTCAATGCGGGTCTGACGCTGCATGTCAATGTCCTCTACGGCAAGAATGACCATCACAAGACCGAAGCCGCCTATAAGGCGCTTGCCCATGCTCTGCGGATCGCTTCGACACCGACCGGGGCAGGGGAGGCGTTCTCGACGAAAGGAATTTTAGGATGATCGCAATTGTAGATTACGGTGCTGGTAATATTTTCAGCGTCAAGAATGCGCTGGATTACCTCGGCATGGAGAGCAAGCTGACGGATGACCCGGCGGAGATCGAGGCTGCCGATGAGGTCATTCTCCCGGGTGTGGGCGCTTTTCCGGCTGCGATGAAGATGCTCGAAGCCAAGGGTCTGATCCCGGTCCTGAAAGCTGAAGCGCAGAAAAAGCCGCTGCTCGGCATCTGCCTCGGCATGCAGATGCTGCTCGAAAAAAGCTATGAATTTGAAGAATGCGGCGGTCTTGGGCTGATCCCCGGCACGGTCGAGCGCATTGATGCCCCCGGGCTCATCATCCCGCACATGGGCTGGAACAAGCTCGAAATGGGCATCCCGTGCCCGCTGCTGCAAAACCTGCCGGAGGAGAGCTATGTTTACTTCGTGCATTCCTATGCGGCGAAGAACTGCGACAAGAGCCTTGCAGCATGGGTCGAGTACGGCGGCAAGGTGCCTGCGATGGTCTATGACGGCGGCTATGTCTTTGGTGCGCAGTTCCATCCGGAGAAATCCGGCGAGGTGGGCTTACAGATCCTGCGCAATTTTGGCGCACTGAAAGGCTGAGCGTATGAAACAGCTTGAATGCGCAGTATGCGGCGTTCTGATGAAGGAAGCCGAGTTCGACATGGGGCTTTCTTGCGTCCGGACAAAGGAACAATACGCCATGCCGAAGACCTATCATGCAGATGCATGGTTCTGCCCGAAATGCGGGAAGATCGAGTTTTATGCAAGACTTCCGGAATCAGACAAGAAGAATAGCTGAAAGGGAACTACCTATGATTATTTTACCTGCAATTGACATTAAGGACGGCAATTGTGTGCGGCTCGTCCGGGGTGATTACGGCACGGCACACAAGGTCGCTGAGGACTACATGCAGACGGCGCAGAGCTTCGTGAAGGCGGGCGCTGAATGGATCCACATGGTCGATCTGGACGGCGCCAAGGATGCAAAGCCCGTGAATACGGACATCTTCCTCGATGTGGCAAAGAACACGCCCCTGAAAGTCGAGATCGGCGGCGGTATCCGCACGATGGAGACGATGGAGCTGTACCTCTCCGGCGGTATTTCCCGGGTAATACTGGGCAGTGTGGCGCTGAAAAATCCGGCGCTCGTGGAGGAAGCTGTCAAGGAATACGGCGAGCGCATAGCTGTCGGGATCGACGCCAAGAACGGCTTTGTGGCTGTGGAGGGATGGCTGGATGCTTCCACGGTGGATTATATCTCCCTTGCGCAGGAGATGGAGAAGATGGGTGTCAAGACTGTCATCTTCACGGACATCTCCAAGGACGGCACGCTCTCCGGCGTCAATGCAGAACAGCTCAAGGCACTGCATGATGCCGTTTCGATGAATGTCATCGCCAGCGGCGGCGTCCACACGATGGAGGACATCCGCATCTGCCAGAAGATGGGGCTGTACGGCACCATCGCAGGCAAGTCGCTCTATCAGGGGACGCTGGATCTGGCAGAGGCAGTCGCTTATACGAGGGAAAACTGATGCCTCGGCGCATCACAAGCCCTGTGCCGGATCCGGATCGTGATGCGGCATTGTATGCATGGCATGAAGTGGAAACAGAGGCGGATCTTACCGCATTGCAGCAGGCTGCTGCGGCGTTTCATGATGCCGTGATCTCCGGGATGAAGCTGGAGACAGGCTGCCGGTATGCAGCAGGGGAGGGGATGTATCTTCCCTCTGCGCCGGAAGGACAGCTGCTGCTGTATGTCGATAGCGACTGGTTCGGTCGGATGGAGCTGGATTTTTCCGGTGTGCGGAGCTTCCGCTTTCAGCCTTATACGGAGAACTGTTTTCCAGAGATACACGAGGCTTCTGTCAGCTTTCGCACCGATCTGCTCGGAAAAACACGGGATGACCGGATGATCGTCTGGGCGGACGGCTGTTTTGATCCGTTTGTGCCGGAGAGACTGGATCTCCGCAGTGTTCCGACATCGTATATCATTGCGCAGGCGCTGCAGTGGCGGCTGTTGCAGGAATCGGAGGAGTAGGCATGAAAAACACCAAACAATGCCCGAAATGCGGCAGCACAGATATTATCGTTTTCATGAATGACGGCTATCCGGAAGGCGCTCATCACGGTATTATGACCGGTATTACCATCATGTCCACTGTTCCGCTGCACCGTTATATCTGCTGCAACTGCGGCTATACGGAGCAATGGGTCAACCGGAGCAACATCGAGAAGCTGAAACAATGCAAGAAGGCCAAGCCGGTCAATGAATAAAGTTGAATGACAATGGATTATTATTGTATTCGCTCAGAATATGAACGGCAGTACAAAGATGATCCCGAGTATGCGGAATTGACAGAAAGACGAATTGAATGGCTTCGTGAAAAGTATGCTGATCCTGATTTGCTGTTTTCGTATTACTGCTCCGATGCTTGGCACCGTTCACCGTATTCAATACGGATCCATCGTGGGGAATGTGAGAACGTCGTTATCAATGAGGGCACCGAAACAATCTACACTCTTGATTATAATTTGCTTGAACAGATCGTTTCTATCATAAAAGAATATAGCGAGTTGTTTTCAGATGAAAACTATTATCTTGAGGATAGCCATTACTATGATGGATGGAAGTATAATATCATGATTTCTGATGGAAAATCGTTATTTTACTTCGGTGACTGTGATAATCTTAGTTATCATTTAAAGGATAATCACGTTAATTGTAAGCAGTTAGTGTCGTTGCTGGAACGTATTTTTCATATATTGAAAACTTTGGATATAGACGAAAAGTATTTTCAGATCAAATAAACCAGAAGGAGGGCTACAATGCTCGCAAAACGAATCATCCCCTGTCTCGATGTGCGTGACGGCAGGGTTGTCAAGGGCGTGAATTTCGAGGGGATCCGTGAGGTCGGTGATCCGGTGGAGTGCGCCGCGGAATATAATAAGCAGGGTGCGGACGAGATCGTCTTCTACGACATCACAGCTTCCCATGAGGGGCGTGGCGTGATGCTCGATGTGGTGCGTGAAACGGCAAAGCGTGTCTTTGTCCCGCTGACCGTCGGCGGCGGCATCAAGACCGTGGACGACATCCGTGAGACGCTCCGTGCGGGTGCGGACAAGGTGTCCGTCAACTCGCAGGCGGTGCAGAATCCGCAGCTCATCAAGGACGGTGCGGACATTTTCGGCAGCCAGTGCATCTGCGTCGGCATTGATGCCAAGAAAACGCCGGCAGGGAACTGGACGGTCTACATCAACGGCGGTCGTATCGACATGGGGCTCGACCTCCTCGACTGGGTGAAGCAGATCGAGCAGCTCGGGGCAGGGGAGATCTGCCTGAATTCCATTGACACGGACGGCGTGAAGGGCGGTTTCGACCTGCCGATGCTCAAAGCGGTGGTCGATTCCGTGAGCATCCCGGTCATCGCATCGGGCGGTGCCGGAAAGCTGGGCGACTTTGCCGAGGCATTCGAGAAGACTGACTGCTCGGCGGCACTTGCAGCATCGCTGTTCCATTTCCGGGAGCTGACCGTGCAGCAGGTAAAGGACGATTGCCGCAGCAAGGGCATTATTGTCAGATAGGAGGAGACACATGCTGCTGTATTGCAGGATCAAGGACGAGATCATCTGTCTCGATCATGTGGCGCATATCTATTCTGCGGATCTCACCATGAAATCCGGCAGACAGAAAGCGGGCATCAAGATCCAGTTTGATTTCAACTGCGGCGATGAGAAGGAAAATTCCACAGTCATCAGCTTCGAGACTGAGGAGGAGCGGAACCGTGTCATGGATCGCTTACAGTCCATTCTCGGGGCTTCCAAGCTCGGCTGAGTGATGTTTTACGCTGCATACTCCGATAAGGAAAATGAGGTCATCCGGCAGGGGATCGGTGCCATCCGGGCGTACTTTGCAAATGCAAATGAGCAGGAGAAGAAGGATCTGCTGTTCTGTCTCGACCGGTTTCTCGACCCGTGGTTCGGGTATGATCTGCCCTATGCGGAGGAGATCTGGCGGTTTTTAGAGGAGATCGTGATCTCTGACGAGATCCTGGACGTCAAGGAAGATGCGCTTGCGCTGATCTGTAACTATGGAACTGTTTCTGCCATTCTGACGGAGCATCTGGATCGGGTGCCGGAGGAATTGCTGTTTGATGTCAAAACTTGTATTGCCGAAATGAGAGGAGTGCTGTATATGGGCTTTGATCTGAATGATCTGGACAAGTATTTTGTGAAAGCCGAGCTGATCCCCGCCATTGCGGTGGATGTGAACACCAAGCAGGTGCTCATGCTTGCTTATATGAATAAGGAGAGCCTGCGGAAAACGCTGGAGACAGGCTATACCTGGTACTGGAGCCGTTCCCGGCAGGAGCTCTGGAACAAGGGTGCGACCTCCGGGCATCTGCAAAAGGTCGTGTCCATTTTTGCGGACTGCGACAATGACACGCTGCTCGTGAATGTGGAGCAGACGGGGAATGCCTGCCATACGGGGCATTATTCCTGCTTCTTTACACAGATTTACGGCGAACCTGATGTGAACGGAGGTGAATAACATGCTGTGCTGCAAGAAAAAAGGAAAAGACAAGTCCAAGAAGTGCTGTGTTCTTGGCAAATGCTGTAAGAAAAAGGACAAGAAGTCTTCGTTGAAGACCCAGCTCATCAAGAAGCTGCTCTGTGCCGGTGCATTTGCGCTGCTGCTCTTCGTAATTGAGAAGGCTGCCGAAAAGCTGAATGAAGAAGAATAGTCACAAATGATAGCTCTCCTGAATATCCTGTACCAAGGGCTGCACCAGCATCCCTTCAGTACAGAACAGGAGGGCTATTATGAGTTACGATACCAATTTACCGGGCGATCCGGCACCTCGTCAGGATACGGCTGTCCCGGTCAAGGTGAGCCGGGTGTTCGACAGCTGTTCCGACCGTGACTGCCTGACCAACGTGCCGGTCATCCTTGATGCAGGGGAGCTGCCGGCAAGCGTTCAACTTGTCAAGTGCAAATGTGTGCGTGTGCAGGATGTTTGTATGCGGCTCGAACCGGTGCCGTTCAACCGTGGGTTCTATAACATCGACCTGACTTTTACATTCCGGGTGGAGCTGCTCTGCTATGACCATGCGTGCGATACGCCGCAGCTCATGGCGGGAACGGTCTATGCCAGCAAGAGCAGCATCCTCTACGGCTCCGAATCCAATACGCAGACGTTCTCGAGCAACGGCATCAGCATCGGCACCACGAATACCTGCTGTGAGTCAGTCAATCTGCCGACTGCCAATGTGCAGGTGGTACCACCGCTTGCCCTGGAGACCAAGATCGGCTCCGTCTGCAAGCAGTGCCCGGGGGATACCGTGCCGCAGACGATGCGCACCGTTGTCATGACGCTCGGACTCTTCTCGGTCATTGAGCTGACAAGACCCGTCACGCTCCTCGTGCCGACCTATGATTACACCATCCCGACCAAGGAATGCACTGCCGATCCGGAGACGCCCTGTGCTGTCTTTGACCGGATGCGTTTCCCGACAGAGGAATTTTCGCCTCTGACGCTTTCGGACAGCACGCCGGCCTGCGGCTGCGGTGATGAGACATTCGGGAGCTGAATATGAAAAGAGAGAGCCGGGAAACCGACTCTCTTTCTTTACATATTCAGTGCTTATGATCAATAAGCCAGCTTCTCTTCAAGCCACTTCTCGAGCTCGGTGATGGGCATTCTGATCTGCTCCATCGTATCACGGTCACGAACGGTCACGCAGTTGTCGCTCTCCTTGGTATCGAAGTCATAGGTGATGCAGAATGGCGTACCGATCTCATCCTGACGGCGATAACGCTTACCGATCGAACCGGTGTCGTCGAAGTCGATGTTCCACTTCTTGGACAGGGACTCAAATACGACCTGTGCATCCGCAGACAGCTTCTTGGACAGCGGCAGAACAGCAGCCTTGAACGGTGCCAGTGCCGGATGGAGATGCATTACGACACGAACGTCCTCCTTGCCCTTATCATCCGTCAGAACCTCCTCGTCATATGCCTCTGTTACGATGGACAGGAACAGACGCTCTACGCCGAGAGACGGTTCGATAACGTAGGGGATGTACTTGGAGTTGTCCTCCGGGTCGAAGTATTCCATCGACTTGCCGGAATGGGTCTGGTGCTGGGTGAGGTCGTAGTCGGTACGATCGGCAACGCCCCAGAGCTCGCCCCAGCCGAACGGGAACAGGTACTCGAAGTCGGTCGTTGCCTTGGAATAGAAGCACAGCTCCTCCGGATCATGGTCACGCAGGCGGATGTTCTCCTCCTTGATGCCCAGACCGAGCAGGAAGTCACGGCAATAGCCTCTCCAGTACTGGAACCACTCGAGATCCGTGCCGGGCTTGCAGAAGAACTCAAGCTCCATCTGCTCGAACTCACGTACACGGAAGATGAAGTTACCGGGCGTGATCTCGTTACGGAAGGACTTGCCGACCTGAGCCACACCGAAGGGGACCTTCTTGCGGGTGGTTCTCTGGATATTCTGGAAGTTGACGAAGATACCCTGTGCCGTTTCCGGACGGAGGTACAGCTCAGACTTGGAGTCCTCGGTCACGCCCTGGAAGGTCTTGAACATCAGGTTGAACTGGCGGATGTCGGTGAAATCGCACTTGCCGCAGTTCGGGCAGGGGATCTGCTTGTCACGGATGTACTCCACCATCTGTTCATTTGACCAGCCGGCAGGATTGGTGCCGTCAAAGTCCTCGATCAGGTTGTCGGCTCTGTGACGGGTCTTGCACGCCTTGCAGTCCATCAGCGGATCAGAGAAGCCGCCGAGGTGACCGGAGGCTACCCAGGTCTGCGGGTTCATCAGGATGGCAGAATCCAGACCTACGTTATAAGGGCACTCCTGGATGAACTTCTTTCTCCAGGCGTTCTTGATATTGTTCTTCAGCTCCACGCCAAGCGGGCCGTAATCCCATGTATTGGCAAGACCGCCGTAGATCTCGGAACCGGCATATACATACCCTCTCGATTTACAAAGATCCACGATCTTATCCATGCTCTTTTCGTTGTTGCTCAGCATTTAAATTCCTTCTTTCCGGTAGATTTGCTGCCGCTGGATGCGGCAGACCATATCTCATTATACTATAAAATAGGAAAAATGTCAAGTAAAATTGCGAAATTGGGAGCGATCAAACAGAAGGGTTTATCAATTTAGAACAAGGCACCTGCAAGCCGCCCCCCTCCGCCGCCGTTCGGCGGCACCTCCCCCATTGGGAGAGGAAAAAGAGGGGGCTGGCGCCCCCCTTAGCCCCGCTTATTTGATGATTGAAATGGCACTTTCTGCGAAATCGTAAGAGCCTATTATAGATCCTTCCGCCCGAGCTCCCAGAAGGCAACTGCGCTGGCAGCGGCTACGTTCAGGGAATCCACACCCTGCGCCATCGGGATGATGACGGTGTGGTCCGACTCCCGGATGGTCGTGTCGCAGAGACCTTTGCCCTCGGTGCCGAGGATGACTGCAAGCCTTGGCTCCTTGCGGAGGGCTGGATCTGCGATGCTGATGGCATCCTCCCGGAGCGCAAGCGCCGCCGTGGAGAATCCCATGCTGTGCAGCAGGGGAATGTCCACACTGTCAGCCGCCGGCAGATATGTCCACGGCACCTGGAACACGGTGCCCATGCTGACACGTACAGCCCTGCGGTAAAGCGGATCGCTGCATCCCGAGGTCAGCAGGACTGCCTCCATCTGCATGGCTGCCGCCGAACGGAGGATCGCTCCGACGTTGGTCGGGTTGACAACATTTTCCAGGACGGCGATGCGGCGTTTCCCGGCGCAGAGCGTCTCCACATCCGGGAGCGGTTTCCGCCGCATGGCACACAGTGCGCCGCCCGTCATGTGATAGCCTGTGAGACGGGTCAGGAGCGATTCGTCCGCCGTGTAGATCGTTATATTCCCGCATCGCCGGAGCAGCTCGGATATCTCTGCCGTGTCTTTGCCGATGAGCATGGAGACGGGCTCGTAGCCGGCATCGAGCGCACGGCTGATCACTTTGGGGCTCTCAGCGATGAACAAGCCTTCCGCTGGCTCGTAGTAACGTCTGAGCTGTACCTCCGGCAGACGGTAGACCGCCAGCGCCGGATCGTCAAGATCTTCCAGAACGATTTTCTGTAGCATGGATACCTCCTATCTCAGAATAGCATGTTTTCTCTCATACATTCCATTATTGCACAGAATGCGGCAAAAGTCAAGTAAAATCCATGTAATTGCGTTTTTTTCTGTGATCCGCCATGCAGGGAAGTATTCTAATAATTGCACAAAATACAAATTTTGTGCAATTAAAAGGATAGCAGAACAGGCAGCCCTCTCTCTGCCTGTTCTTTGTGTTATGAACGACAAGCGTTCCATAGATCGCTTGCAGTGAGCTCGAATAAACCGTTTACGCTCCGGTATGTGTCCGCTCCGACTGACCGTAAGCAAGATGAAGCATCTTTGTCGGCGTACACGTATGCGCCGTCCGGGATCTCGGGATCCGTGGAGCGCCGCAGGAAGAAGATCCGCTGTGCATGGAGCGGCGTTTCATTTCCCGGGTAATAAATGCTCTTGGCATCTCCGACCAGATCGGTATACTCCGGGTGCTGGCAAAGGAAAATGTTCGCCGGCATGTAGCCGCCTTTCTCATACACAGACAGCCGGTCGCCCTCGCAGAGGTCGCCCTTATAGACTGTGTTGATCCGGATGTTCAGCTGCGTGTAGACGATCTCTCCGGCTTTGGTGTACCAGAACTGATCCACATCCGCCAGAACGATCAGATCGGAGGCTTTGCACATCCATTGCAGCTCCACTTTCTCAGGCTCCGCCGGCATGATGATCGGCGCACTCTCACGCATGGTATAATAGGTTGCGCCTTTGGCGAAGTTGAACTGCGGCTGTACACACAGATCGAGCGACTTCCTGACCGTTTCCTCCGGGATGAAGTCCTTGGAATCGGTACTGTCCGGCAGGTCGTCTATAGGATCATCCGGTTCAGCCGGCAGCGGATCAAAGGGATGATCCGGTTCTTCATCAGGCGGCATGGTCGGCGATGCGATAAACTCGGTCGTACTCGGCTGTGTGCTGTCTGTTGCAACATGCGTTGTTGCTTTCTCAACGGGATCTGTGGCTTTCTGCGTTGCAGCGGGCTGTGTCTGCTGCTGCGGTGCCTGTGTGGCAGCCTGCGCAGTGGTCGAGAGCGGCTTATCTGTAGTGGTACGCCCGCTCGCCGGGGAAGTGGCAGCCGTCTCCGGAAGGGCAGCAGTCCCCTGCCCTGCTGTGGTCGTTGCGGCAGGGGAAACCTGCGCATCGGATGCCTTCGGAGGCTCACTGGCGGGTTCGGTCGGCTCTGTTTCCACTGTTTTGACGCCGTCTGTCTCGTTCACATTCTCGTCCACCGTCATGGTGGTCGTCTCGGTCGGCTGCATGATCATCGGCAGGCGCTCGTGGCTCATGTTCTGGTACACACCAATGCCGACAGCCAGCATGACAGCTGCTGCTATCGCCGGGAGCACATATAGGAGCGGCTTTCTGCGTGAATGCCGGATCGGTGCAGGGTTTGCCATGCTCTCACGCTGGGAAAGCTGCTCCAGAAATTCACGCTCACGTACCGGATCCGGGGAAGGATAGGTGTCCTTCAATCCGCTGAGTGCTTTTTTGAATGCATTCATCCTATCCCCTCCTCTCCGAACGCATTTTTCATGGTTTTCAGGATCTTTTTGATCCTGCGGTTCATCGCAAACCAGGATATGCCGTACATGCCGGCGATGTCTGCCACGCTGAGCTCTGAGACATACCGCAGCGTGATGATGTCCTTGTCCTCCTCGGGCAGCGATTCCAGGATGCTGCGGAGCGTGAGACGATCGCTCCAGCCCGGATCATCGCTGTGGGGATCGGGCAGATCCTCCGGGAGCTCTTCGGGCTTTTTGCGGCGGTATTCGTCGATGCACAGGTTCCTTGCGATGGTATATAAGTACTGCTTCTCCTTGCCGGAGTTCTGGTATTCGGGGTGTTCGAGGTAGCGCAGGAAAGTCTCCTGTGTCAGATCCTCGGCAAGGGTCGGATCGCTGATCCGGCTGCTGCAGAACTGGAATATTTTCTTATACTGTTCTTTGATGTCCATGGATCACCCCTTGCCCTCTCTTTAGATACTTTGACGATCAAAAACGCAAATTTTGCGCTTTGTAATTGTAAACTTTCTGTGAACGGATGAAAAATGCTCAATATTTATTATAGCATAAATATCATATAAATGCAAGTGCTGTGAACAATTGATCAAAAAAACTGTTGCATTTCAGCAACAGATGTGGTATACTGGAATTGACGGTCATTCCTGCCGGAAATGTCAGGATATGGGCGATCAAACGGCATTATGAAGGAGGACATAGTGATGACAGAATTAAAAGGAAAATGGGTACTGATCACCGGTGCAAGCAGAGGTATCGGGCGGCTTGCTGCGGTCTGTATGGCACAGCAGGGCTGCAATCTGATCCTGCACAGCCGAAAGAGAGAGGGCACTGCGGAGCTGGCTGAGGAAGTACGTGCAATGGGCGTTGAGGCATACTCTGTGGAAGCTGAGCTCTCGGATACGGCATCCGTGGCTGCAATGCTGAAAGAGATCGACGATCAGGGGACGCAGGTGGATGTGATCCTGAACAATGCCGGTTTGCAGATCGGCTATCGGACGGAATATCTCAAGACCCCGCTCGAGGATTATCCGGTCAGCTTTGCGATCAACACCGTTGCGCCGATGCAGATCTGCTATCATTTTCTGCCGGGGATGATCGAGCGTGGCTTCGGACGCATCGTGAATACCACGAGCGGTATTGCGCTGGAGCCGGAGCAGGCTGGCTATTCTGCCAGCAAGGCAGCGCTCGACAAGGTGACGATCGACCTTGGCAGCAAATTACAGGGTTCTGATGTGATCATCTCGCTGGCGGATCCCGGCTGGTGCAGAACGGATCTTGGCGGTCCAAAGGCGCCGAATGCGCCGGAATCGGCAGTTCCCGGCGTTGTGGTCGGTGCGTTCGTCGATGACGGCAAGTCCGGCAGGATCTTCCGGGCACAGGAGTATGCCGGCATGACGCTTGCGGATGCTGTGGCAAAGGCGGAGCAGGTCGAAAGCCCCTATCAGGCATAAGCTATGAAAAAGCCGTCGGAGCGTATCCGGCGGCTTAGTGCATTATAAGAGCTTGGCTGCCCAGTCGCTTTCCTTGAAGCCGACCATAACGAAGCTGTCGGCGATCAGCAGCGGGCGCTTGACGAGCATCCCGTCTGTGGCAAGGAGGGCGAGCATTTCCTCCTCGGTCATGGTCGGTAGCTTGTCTTTGAGCTGTAACGAACGGTAGAGCATACCGCTGGTGTTGAAAAAACGCCGCAGCGGCAGCCCGGAACGCTCCTGCCATGAACGCAGCTCCTCGGCTGTCGGATTCTGTTCGGCGATATGGCGCTCCTCATAGGGGATATGGTTGGCATCGAGCCATTTTCTTGCCTTCTGGCAGGTCGTACATTTCGGATAGCAAAGAAAGAGCATGGGGATTCCTCCATTCTGTGTGAGATTGACGATAATCTGCATAAAACGTCCCGTTTCCCATATACTATACCAGATCATACATGGGAGGGATCGCAATGAAGCATATCAAATGGGTGGAGCTGTTGATCTATGTGATCAGTGCGGAGCTGGTCGGGGCGCTGTCCGGGATCGCATCGGGCGGGAATTTCGGCGAGTTTTATCAGTCGCTGCAGCAGCCGCCTTTTGCGCCGCCGGGATGGCTGTTTCCGATCGCCTGGGTGCTGCTGTATGCGCTGATGGGCATCTCCGCATATCTCATCCATATGGCAGGGCGTCCGCAAAGCGGCAACGCACTGAAACTGTACTGGATCCAGCTGGCTGTCAATTTCCTGTGGAGCCCGGTGTTTTTCCGGTTTCATTCGCTGGGCGGGGCAGCGGTGGTGATCCTGGTGCTGCTTTTGCTGGTGACAGTCATGGCAGTGTGGTTCTGGCGGATCCGGCGCAGTGCGGGTCTGCTGAACATTCCCTATGTCCTGTGGACGGCATATGCCTCCTATCTGACGCTCGGGATCCTGAAACTGAACAGCTGATACGGAAGAACGCCGGGAGTCAGATCCCGGCGTTTTCGCTGTATGATCAGGTTATTTTACAACGTTTACAGCGGCATCGAAGTCCTTGCCTGCCTTGGCGTTGATGATCGTCAGGGCATTGGTATCATACTCGATGTCGATGACGAAGCCGCAGAAACCGGGGTTGTTGGCAAGATCCACGGTTACAGTTGCGTTATCGCCCTGCTTAGCGGCGACGCTGTTGATCTTCAGGGTGAAGTCGCTGGAAGACATGTCAGCCTGAGAGGATACATCGGTGTTGATGGCAACTTCGCCGTTGATCTTTTCCGGCTCATACTTGACCAGATCCCAGCTTGCGATGTCGGTCATAGAGATGGAGACCGGATAGTTGCCGTCCGGGACATTGTCATTGACCTTGAAGTTGATGACCAGGAATTCGCCGTTGAACGTATAGTCGCCCATCTGACTCATATCCAGCCAGTATGCCTTACAGGTGTCATATGCAGGGGTGTAGTTGGAGGGCTGGTTCGACTGGCTGTTGTCGCCGGGCTTCTCGGTCACAGGAACAACTACCTCACGGGTCTCCTTAACAACAGCTTCTGTGGTCTTGGCGCCCTCGGCATCCGTTACGTCCTGACCCTTGTCATCCGTTACAGGAACATACTCGGTGACAACTTCGATCACGGTCTGGGTCTCCGGCTCGGCAGCGGATGCATCAGCTGCACTCTCGACAGGGTCGGCGTTGGGATCCTCTGCCTCGGTGGCATCAGATGCAGTACCGGTCTTGTAGTTGAAGGTCAGCTCCTGCTTGGTCTGGTTGATGTCGATCGTCTCACGGGATACATCAGCGTCCGGATCCTTCTTGCCGCAGCCAAAACCAGTTGCAGCGATCACCGCCAGCAGGCAGATCGCAATCGTTTTCTTCATTACACTCTTCATGATAATCATCCTTTCGTCTATGCATTGATCATGCAGTCATGTTCAGGGTTTATCTTATTATACACGATTTTTTCGGAAATGTCAAGTATCAGTGCGGGTACAATGATGAATCCGCGGTAACAGATCGGAAAAATCGACAGGTAATATAGCCATATGCGCAAAATAAGACCGAGCCCAGCGTTTGAACTGAGCTCGGTCAACATATCATGAATGGATTTAGGAACGATCGGAGATCAGGACGAACCAGTCAACATTGGAGTTGCCGCTCGACATCTTGGTAGCTGTTACCCAGCTGTCGCCCTCCAGACCTCTCTTGGAGGAAACTGCACTCTCCAGAACGTGGTACAGACCAGTTTCTAAATTGTAGCCTGTGATGCACATGAAGTGACCGGCTACGTGGATAACTGCGACACCGCCGCTGAGCAGGTGGTCAACCAGACGGCTGTCGGTGACCTTGCCCCAGATCTGCTGTCCGATCGTGACGTTCAGCGCCTCGCCGAAGGTCTGCTCTACATTGTTGTAGAAGATCTCACGGTAAGTACCTGCGCCGCCCGGACGATATGCCTTGATATCGTATGCCCACTGTGCCACTTCAACAGCATCTGCTTCGTTGTGGTTCAGGGCAAAGACTGCGTTGCAGAAGGAGAAGATGCCGCACGCAGATGCGTACATCGTAGAACCGGAGGACGGTCCGATCGTAACTTCCTTCCACTTGGGATCGAACTGATTGTAAAGACGTCCATCGGAGATCATCTTGCCCTCTTCGTCGAACTTATACTCCTTGTCCTCGATCGTTACCCAGCCGGGAACGACATAGCCTTCCTCGTTGGTGTAATACCAGGAATCGCCGACCTTGTGCCAGCCGAACATCTGCACGCCGTTCTCATCGTAGCGTACAATGCCCTCATCTGTGGTAACTGCACCCACGAGCACGGCACCGGTCTTGACATCGAAGCGGTAGAACACGCCATCGACCTGCTGCTCACCGTGGAGCATCGCACCATCTTCGCCGAAGCCGTAGGTGTTGCCGTTGATGGTCTGGATGCCGGTAACAGCCTGTCCGTTGGCATCGAAGTAATAGGTCTTGCCATCGAGATCTGCGAAACCGTTCCGCAGGATATGCATGGACTCGGTATCGAAATACATTCTTGCGCCGTCGATCTCATACCAGCCGGTGCAGAGTGTTCCGTCCTCACCGAAGAGGCAGCGGTCGCCGTCCAGCCAGTATTCGCCGGTGCTCAGACCGTCCGAAGTACCGAGGTAGAACTTGCCGTCCTTCTCGAAGAAACCGTATCTTGCAAAACCGGTATCTTCGGAAATGTAATAGCGCTTACCGTCCATTTCCTGCCAGCCGCTGAGCAGCGTGCCGTGTGCATCCGTGAAGAATACACGCTCGCCGTCCATATAGCCGCCGGCTGCGATCTCGCCGGTCTCGGCGTTCGCATAGCAAAGACCGGTATCGTCCCCGAAGAAGCCCTTGACGAGGGAACCGTTGCCCTCGAACAGATAATGCTTGTCCTCGATCACCTGCTCACCAGTCACCTTTCCGGTTTCCTGGGAAATATAGTAGCGGTTATCAAAATACTCGACCCAGCCGAACACTGCTTCACCGGATTCCGGATCGTAGTAGCGGCGCTGGTCATTGATGGTCTGCCAGCCGGTCTTCTCTGCACCGCTGAAGCCGAAGAGATACGGTACTCCGTCGATCTCGGTCTCCCCTGTTGCAAAGCTGCCGTCAGCCTGGCGGTAATAGCGCTTGCCGTTTTCCTGCTCCCAACCGGTCTTGATCGCCTCGGTCGGAGCTTCGGTTGCTTCGGTCATTTCAATCGCTGCCTGTGTTTCTTCCACGGCAGCTGTCATTTCAGTAACAGCCTCGGTCGGTGCGGGAATTGTCTCCGCAGGGGCTGTTTCCTCCGCAGCAGCTGCTGTAATTGCGCCCGTGCCGACGATCAGCACGGCAGCCAGTGCCGCAGAAGCCATATGCCATAAATGCATCGATCTTCTTCCTTTCACGTTTTGGGTACAAGCCGCCCTTGGCAGCTCACTCGTATATTATAGCACATGAAATGCGTTTTGTCAATCTTTTGTAACCGTTTTTTTACTTATTTCCAGGATGTTTTTGCATAACGCACAAAAAATGCCGTTGGTATTTGGAAATAGCATCTATCATTTATTAAAACGTCGGACTATCAAGTGTGTACATTTCGACTATATATCGATAATAATTGAAATCTAAAACGTTTTCGGCAGAAAAGTGCGAAAAGTCCGTGAATTTCATCGAAATGTAACTATTCTGATAGAAAGTTTGTCATTTTTTAGACGATCGCTCGAAAACAGACCTCAAAGATACAGTATGAGCAGGTCGTTTTTTTACCGGATCGCCCTATTGTTACATCTTGACACGGCTGCTGTTCTCTGTTACAATAAGAAGGAATATCATGCTTTGAAAGGATCTGACCGCTATGAGTCTGAATGTCACACCTTCCTCCGAGCGTCTGCACATTGCCTTTTTCGGAAGGCGCAACGCCGGTAAATCCTCTGTTGTCAACGCTGTCACGGGGCAGCCGCTGTCTGTTGTCTCCGATGTCAAGGGAACGACTACCGATCCGGTGTATAAAGCGATGGAGCTGCTCCCGCTCGGTCCGGTCATGATCGTGGATACCGCCGGCATCGACGATGAGGGCGAGCTTGGCAAACTCCGGGTGGAAAAATCGCTTGCGGTGCTTGCCAAGACGGATATTGCCGTGCTCATCGTGGATGGAACAGTCGGACTGGCTGAGGCTGACCGGAAGATGGTCGCCGAGTTTGAGAAGCGGAAGCTGCCTTATATCATAGTCTATAATAAGTCTGACCTCGGGGATTCGCCTGCTGTCAGCTATGCGCACGAGATCACGGTCAGCGCTGCGTCCGGGGAGAACATCAACGAGCTGCGGGAGCTGATCGCTCGTCAGGTGGCACCGGTGGCGAACGCCTCTCCCCTGCTGGCGGATCTGGTCAAGCCCGGGGATCTGATCGTGCTGGTCATCCCGATCGACGAATCGGCGCCCAAGGGACGCCTTATTCTGCCTCAGCAGCAGGTCATCCGTGCGGCGCTGGAAGCCGGTGCGATCCCCGTCTGCTGCAAGGACACGGAGCTCGAGATGACGCTCCGGCAGCTCCCGGCGCCCCGCATAGTCATCACGGACAGTCAGGCGTTCGGGAAGGTTGCTCCGCTCATTTCCGAGGAAATACCTCTGACTTCCTTCTCCATCCTCTTTGCACGCTATAAAGGCGATCTTGCGACGGTCGTGCGTGGCGCTGCGGCGCTGGACAAGCTCAGGGGCGGTGACAAGGTGCTGCTCTCGGAAGGATGCACGCACCATCGGCAGTGCAATGATATCGGTACGGTCAAGCTGCCCCGGTGGATCTCTGACCATGCGGGCTGTCAGCCGGAGTTCTGCTGGTCGAGCGGCACAGGATTCCCCCGGGACCTTTCGGAATATGCGCTTGTCGTTCACTGCGGGGCATGTATGCTGCCGCCTCGGGAGGTGCAGTTCCGGCAGAGCATTGCCGCAGAGCAAAACGTTCCCTTCACAAATTACGGCACTGCCATTGCGCATTGTCATGGCATCCTGCGCCGGAGCCTTTCACTGTTTCCGGAGGTGCAGGTGCTGCTCGATGAATAAGCTATCCCCCGAAGTGATCAGGTCACTTCGGGGGATTTTTGCTGATGGAACAAGATTCTATTTGTCCAGAGTGTCTATAAACTCTTGTATAACATTCGCACACGCATCGGGCTTCTGCTCGTAGATGCAATGATCTCCCGGCAAAAGAACGATCTCGCAGTTTCCTTATTGATCGGCGTAGGGAGAAAGGGTATTGTCACGGATCTTCTGACAGAACGCAAGATATTTCTCATATAGAGTATCGTCATCCGTATCCGGATCGAGATGAAAGAATTTCAGGTAGGTTGCTCTGTCCAGTCCGCCGTCTGCGATCAGCTCCTCTTTGGTCGTGTAGCCGAACTCTGCACAGATTTTGCAGCAGTATCGTGCGGATACTCATAGAACAGCGCATCGAGCAGCTGATCAAGCGCTGTGCCATCGCCGAGAGCGGCTTTGGCAAATGTTCCGGTATGCTGTGCCAGCAGCTTGAAATACATCCAGTCGCCGTCACGGTCGAACTTGCGGGTGGAGTTGATGAGGTAGTTCTCACGCAGACAGGTGTAACCCCTCCCCTGCTGTTTGCCATAGGTTTTCAGGCGCTTGGCGGTCTCGACATCCTCCATCGCACGGATGTCCGCAAAGCCGCCGATGGCATCGAAGGTCGAACGCTTCGCCCAGAAAATGCCGCAGTACAGCCCTGTCAGCCGGAAACCGATGCGGCATAGATAGTCATTGAGATACAGTGGCAAGGAATAACGCTCAAAGCGGATCGGTGCGCCGCCGCCGATGTAGCGCCCGCTCCGGAGAAGCCGGTAGATCTCGCTCAGGGTGCCGGGGGTCATGCGGTTGTCGCAGTCGATGGTGACGATGATCTGTCCGGTGGCAGCTGCAATGCCGGCGTTACGTACCTTAGCGATACAGCGGGAGCTGTCCTGCACGGTCACGGCACCGCAGCGGCGGGCGATCTCCTCTGTCTTGTCGGTGCAGCGGTTGCAGACGACGATGATCTCGGTCCTGCCGGGGTATTGCTTTGCAGCACGTCGGATCGAGGCGATGCAGCGCCGGATATAGCATTCTTCGTTATGTGCAGGGATGATAACGGAAATCACAGGCTTCATGATGTTCTCCTATCTGATATTCTGAGCGATCCCGACAGAGACATAATGCTCCGTCACTGCACGGAAATCTGTTCCGGGCTCAGCATCTTCGTTATACTCGCCTTTTACCATGAGCTTCACACCGCCGCCCGGGAGCGTTTTGACTGCTTCATAGGTATCACGGTAAAATGCACCTCTCGAAACAGGGCGATCACGCAATATTCCTTTACATTCCGAAAGCGGGCAGCCTGGGATGTTGATATTCACGATCTGACCGTAATCAAGCTGCATCGTGAGCAGCTCTGCAAGCAGCTCAGGCAAGTAATAGTCTGCGACCTCATGGCAGCTTTCCGCCTGTTCGGACAGCGCTGCCGAAAGAATGCCCTGAAATGCGCCCTCAAAAGCAGCCCCGACCGTGCCGGAATACTGGAGGTCGGTGGCGACATTGTAGCCGCTGTTGATGCCGGAGAGCAGCAGATCGGGCTTTTGCGGCATCACATACAGGCGGCCGACCCGCACACAATCAGCAGGCGTTCCGGAGCATGTGTATGCCTGTACGCCATCCACAGGGAAATCGTGCGGGTAGATGTCTACGGCATCATGCAGCGAGATCGCATGAGAGGCAGCACTGCGCTGGCCATCCGGGGCAACGACCCAGACCTGTCCGAAGGTTTTCGCTGCTTCTGCAAGACGGATGATACCGCCGTCGAGAATGCCGTCATCATTGGTGATCAGAATGTTTCGCATGAGACCCTCCTGTCAGTTAGTCTGCTTCGTTTCAAGCTGCCGGAGCAGTTCGTCGATCAGCGGACGCTTTGCCAGACCGGATGAAAATGCCGTTGCGCCGCCAGCTGCCGTCCCGAGACGAAGTGCATAATCAGGGTCGCCGCGCAGCATCCCGGCTGTAAAACCTGCAAGCATCGAATCCCCTGCCCCGACGGAGTTGATGACCTTTCCCCTGCACACGCCGCAGCGATGCACGGTGCCTGTCTCATCGAGCAGCAAAGCGCCGTCGCCTGCCATAGAGACGAGGATGTTCCGGGCGCCAAGTGCCTGTAGTTTTTCTGCATGGGATATGATCTCAGCTTCCGTATGAAGCTCGGTGTCGAACAGCTCCCCTAGTTCAATATGGTTGGGCTTGATGAGATATGGGCGGAACGGCAGGATCTGCATAAGCAGCTCCCCTGCTGCATCGACAATGATCTGCACTTCCCTGCCGGAAAGCCGCTCGATCATCTGACGATACATGTCCTGTGGAAGGCTGCCGGGGATGCTTCCGGCTAAAATGAGGGTATCGCCGTCCGCAAGGGCTTCGATCCTGGCAAAGAGCGCATTCAAGGACTGCTCGTCAATAGCGGGACCTTTGCCGTTGATCTCGGTCTCTTCACCGGCTTTCAGTTTCACATTGATGCGGGAAAAGCCCTCTTTCAGATGTATAAAATCCGTGCGGATGCTCTCTGCCTGCAAGCCATGCTCGATCGCCTCGCCTGTGAATCCTGCCACAAAGCCGAGCGCTACAGACGGCACGCCAAGTTCTGCAAGCACACAGGACACATTGATGCCCTTGCCGCCGAAGTAGATCTCCTCCGCCTGCGAGCGGTTCACCGTACCGGGCTGTAAACTGCCGGTATGCATGACATAGTCGATCGCCGGATTGAACGTAACAGTATAGATCATGTTTGGATACTCCCCTGCTCATATGATTGGTGTTCTTTTCATTATAGCATGAAATGATCGAAATTGCAAGGTTCATTCAGGTGGGATCCGGAGGCGTTTTGTGTCGGATCTGCACCTGAATTTAGTTGAACTGCGCAACGATTGCACATTGTATCGGTTTTGTTGTGTAAAATAACGAAAATCAGAAATGCTATTGACAAACCTAATGGATTGTGCTATAATAAATAAGTCGTCAGGCGAGAGGTGCTTGAATGACACGATATCGCGGGATGGAGCAGCTCGGTAGCTCGTCGGGCTCATAACCCGAAGGTCGTCGGTTCAAATCCGGCTCCCGCAACTCATGATATGTACGCCTATGTTGAGGTCATAGCTACCATCAGCATGGGCGTATATTTTTACCATACTGCGGACGATCGAGCCGAGATCCGTGCTCCAGTTCTCCGTGAATGACCGCAGCATTGCGGCGATTTTCTCCGGATCAACAGGCTTCTTAGGGTTCTTCCTGCCGACGATGTCCTCCAGCTCAGACTTCCGCACCCGCAGCTTGAACATCTCCTGCTGCAGCTCCGGGTAGTCCAGCCCCTTGAGGATCGCACGGGTGCCGTTGGCAAGCTGCGCCTCGACATCGAGCAGCTCTGCCCGCTCCGCTTTGAGGTCCTCCCCTGCCCCGTTGATCTCATCGGCGATCTTCTTCGCCATCGTGTCAAAATCGAGCCGCAGCAGATAGTCCTTCAGATTCTGCACAACAAACGTCTCGATCTCCTCTGCGTTGATATTCTTGGCATTGCAGGTGTGGTTCCGGTACTTCGTGCCGCAGCAGTAGCACTTGTACTCATGCCCCTTGCTGGTCGTGGTGTGCCCGACATACGTCCCGCCGCACGCTGTACACTCGATCAGACCGGACAGCAGATACTCCCGCTTCGCCTTATTGCACGCATTCCGCTTCTTGTCGCTCATTCTTGCCTGCACCTTCTCCCATGTTTCCTTGTCGATGATCGCCGGGATGGCTCCCTCGATGCGCACAGCATTCTCGTTCGGGATCCGTCCCGCATACTTGCCCATGATCTTCTGATGCACCTTGCACCATGTGTAAACACCGATGTACCGCTCGTTTTTCAGCATAGCATGAAGAGAATTGCTGCCGATCACACGCCCACGCTTGCCCCTTACCTGACCGATCGCAGCGAGGATCCGGTTGTAGCTCTCCCCTGCTGCGTACATGTCGAAGATCTGACGGACGATCCGTGCCTCCTCCGGCACGATGAAGTACTGCCCGTTCCGGATTTCGTACCCGAACGGCGGGTATCCGCCGAGGAACTGCCCGGTCTTTGCCTTGGTCGCAACGCTGTCCATCGACTTCTGGCGGCTCGTCAGGACGTGGTGCTGTCCGAGTCCGACGGTGATCAGCTCGGTCAGGTAGTCGGACGGATTCAAGATGTCGCCGAGCTTGTCCTCCACGCTGATGACCTCAATGCCGAGCAGTGCCATCTCCCGCCGGAAGCCGAACCAATCGGCAACGTCACGGCTGCCACGGCTGATGTCGTAGACCACGACTGCCTGAAAGCTGTGCGCTCTGGCGGCTGCACAGAGTGCCTGAAATGCGGGGCGGTCGGTGTTGGTGCCCGTGCAGGCTTCATCGGCGAACCGTGCCGTGACGGTGATACCGTTCGCCTTGCAGTACTCCTCGATGCGCCGCATCTGGTACTCGATGGAGCTGCTGGTCTGATGGTCGGTGCTGTAGCGGGCGTATGCCGCTGCGGTTTTTGCCTGCATAAAAAATTCCTCCTTGCATTTTTCGGAGGAATGTGGTATACTTTAACTGGAGGGTTGCAGTATACCACACTGCCTCCTTTATTTCGATCCGTCCCGGTGTTCCAGCACAGGGACGGATTTTTTTACTTTTTCTTCTTATCTTTTTTAAAGAAAGCAATGTCAATCTTTACTGTCTTACAGGGTTTGAATGCGAGATATGAAAGTCTCCCAACGACTTTATCACCTCTTTTCAGGTAGTCGTTTACCATATTCTGCATTTCACCACGGAAGAGATATCCAAGTTTTTTCTTCTGCGGAACAAACATTAGGAGAACAGCGTTAGGGTCCGCTTCATTAGTTGGCTCTTGAAGAAAAATGATGCGATTGCCTATTTTAACATCACGGGGGATCATCTCCCACGAACTGATTTCAACATCGTGATAGTGATATTTTAGAGTATAGCCCTTGATCGGTTCTGTTACGGGCTTGATCTCATGATCTGGCATTCTTTCTGGCGGTATCCCGGTTGGTTTGCTTTTAAAAATATCAAAGAAACCCATAAAATATACACCTCACATTTACACGTTTTTTATGATTTTCTTGACTACACCCTCTATGTGAACAGAATTCATTTGTTCTTTACGGAAAACTCTGTCCATATACTCCGGATTGATAGATTCAAGAACGAGCTTATCAGGAAATAAATGGATCCGCTTCACGACAGCTTCGTCATCACCGATCCTTGCAACAACAATCTGACCATCCTCGTAATCCATATCTTTACACACAATGACAATATCACCATCCTCGATCTTAGGGTACATAGAGTCTCCCTTTACTTTAACAGCTATTGTATGCTCAGCCTCCCAGTCACTTTGGATACTAAGGTACTGGTACCCTGTAATTGTACTATCTGCATAAGCACCGAATCCGGCAGCACAGCTTTCAAAAGTTGGTATACGTCGAAGATATTTGTCTGGAAGAATCTCTGCATTATTATTATCAACATGAAAAGAAAAAAGAACAGGCGGTTCTTCATCATCTGTTAATCCCATAAGATATTCAGGTGTAGTTCTCAAAGCCTTAGCCAATAAATAGACACGCTCCTGCTTCGGCTTGAACGCACCGGAAATGTATTGACTCATTGCAGACTTTGGTATTCCTGTTCTATCACAGAGTTCGGTTTGGCTGATCCCACGTATTTTCATGACTTTCTTTAATTGATTAGAAAAATCCTTCATTAGATTCACCTCCAACTATTTTCATTATATCATGCAGTTCAGAAAAAATCAAGAGATTTAAAAAAACTTTTCAGAAATCTGAAAAAAAGTATTGACATTTTAATTATGTTATGATATACTGAGTTCAGAAACCTGAATTGGAGGTGATGTAATGGAGTTCGACTATTCAAGGCTTAGAGGTAAAATCCGTGAAGTGTGCGATACACAAGACCGCTTTTCTGAACTTATGGGCATGTCAAAAACTACTGTTTCAGCCAAACTTAATAACAAATCCGAATTTTCACAACCAGAGATAGTGAGAGCAGTCAAGATTCTTGATCTGCGGGTGGACGAGATCTCGCAATATTTTTTTACGCCATTAGTTCAGAAAACTAAACCAGAGGAGGAAACATCAAATGAATGAAGTAAAGATCACCATGACCAGCGGAGTCCCCTGCGTAAGCAGCTTGCAGGTCGCAGAGGACTTCGGGAAGAAGCACAAGCACGTGCTTGAAGCAATCGAAAACATCAGAGCCGAAAATTCGGCTGTGACCCCCATGTTCATCGAAAGCACCTATCAGGCAGGAACAGGCAAGAACTACAAGTGCTACGACATCACCCGTGACGGTTTCTCGCTGCTGGTGATGGGCTTCACCGGGAAGGAAGCGCTTGACTGGAAGCTCCGGTACATCGAAGCCTTCAACAAGATGGAGCAGCACATCAATCTACAGTACACCTATATGCAGCAGCTCGATGCACAGGCAAGGGCGGACAGAGCCGCAGCCATGCGCATGAATGCCGAGAACCGCCGCATGAAGATGCTGCTTGACCATCCGGAGATGCAGAAGCTCTCGCCGGAATCGCTCACCACGCTCGGCGTCAAGCGCATTGAAGAGACCCTCGGCAAGGACATGAGCGACAAGCTCCCGCTGACCGAGCAGACCTACTCTGCGACGGAGGTCGGCAAGCTGCTCGGCGGCATCTCGTCAGCGAAGATCGGCAGAATGGCGAATGAGCACGGGCTGAAAACCGAGGAATACGGCATCACCGTTCTGGACAAGTCGCCCTATTCAGCCAAACAGGTGCCGTCGTTCCGCTACAACCGGAAGGGCGTGGAGAAGCTGGCGGAGCTGTTCGGGGTGAAGGTCTCAGCGTGAGGAAGGAGGAACACAATGGAACCGAAGGAAATGACAACCCCTGAGCAGGTGCTCAGCGAAGTCGGAGATCTGATTATTGCAATGACCAATGACGGTTTCAACGACGGTGAGCTTGTTCCGCTGATCAAGGCATACACCGATCTGCTTCGAGTAGTGTCTGAGATGCCTCTGATCAGCATTGGCGGGGAGCTGATCGACACGGTCAACATCCCAAAGAAGGAGGAAGCCACATGCCTGAAAACATCTGCAATAGCGTGACCTTCGAGCCGCCTGACTACGACTCCCCTGCCGTGCTGGATGTGCTGGTGCGGGCACTGACAGGCAGGAGCAAGGCGGCATTCGAGAAGGACATCAGCGACAATCTGTTCGGGAAGTATGACAAGCTATATCGTGAGAACGTCAAGGCTCCTGAGCCGCCGAGCCAATAATCGGCGGCATCCCATACCACCGCACAGTCAGCGAGTGACGTGATCCATATAACACAAGCCCTCGGCGGTGGGAGGGCGTATGGGGCTGTAGCAGCGGACTGCCGTAGCGCGCACGAAAACCGGTTCGACTCCGGTCAGCCCCACCATCCCCCGGCGAAAAATCTATCAAATCATCATATGCTTGCTTGTACTCAGCCCCTGCGCCGGGGAGGGGCTTCACAACGAAAGGAGGACACATGCTACAATCCGAATTTGAGATCCTTGCCGACATCTTCCCGGACGCCATCCTGTACGAGTGCATCGAGCAGGCGTACAACAGCGGGCCGTGGCTGACCAAGCAGGAGTTCTGCGATGCCTACAATGTCAACCAAGGCGGATTGGCAGAGGCGGTGCAACGGGCGGCGAACGAGCGTCTGATCGAGCTCGGTGAGGGCTCGGCGCACCACATGAAGATCAGGGCGCAGATGGCGGAGACCATCAAGGCGCTGACTGATGAGCTGGAGAGCATCGAGGCAGCCTATGACAGGGCTATGTCGGACATGCTCTCGCCGACACTCAAAAACATGATCAAGGATAAAGTAAAGGAGATGCTGCGATAATGAATGGGTTTACATGTTTTTGCATCGTGGTCGGTCTGGCGATGCTGTCGCTGTTTTTGTTTGCCGGCGCAGAGGAGGCGGACGAGCAGGAGCGGCAGGAGCAGGCGGCACGGGCTGAGCGCTATCACCGGTTCCGGCAGTGGCAGGCGGATCACCAGCTGATGCAGGATATGCGGGATTCGACATTCGATGTGGCTGCGTGGTACGGTCGTGTCGAGGATCTTCGGGAGGAACAGTGATGGACATGCTGGCATACATCGACAGCCGTCTGAGCTGTTGGAGAGCTGCCCTGAAACGAGCCGAGGGGCGCTACCACAGCGCTGCACTGTCCGTGGATGAACGGCAGCGGCAGGGATTCTTGGCGGAGTGCTGCAAGTGCTCGGCTGTGGTTCGTGAGCTGGAGATGCTGCGGGAGGAGGTCGCGGAGCATGGCCAAAAAGATTGACGCCGAGCTAAGGGACTCGCCAAGCGGATCTGGATGAAATTCGGATAAAAGAAAGCACCTGACCGGATACACGGTACAGGCGCACAGAAAAACGACTATGTTCATTATACACGAACGGAAAGGAAAAGTCAATGGATTTAGAGAAATATTTCAGTGCCGCCAGCATCACCGGCAAGGTGCAGAAAGCCATCGCCGCCGACACTGCCAAGGCGCTCCTCAGCTTCTGCGGGCAGGAGCCGGAATTTGCACAGGCCATCGAGCAGTCAGGCAAGAGCTTTCAGGCGTGCCTTGACCATGTGGCAAAGGGCGTGGGGACGAGCCTGTCCGACTTCCAGGCCTACAGCAAGGCGGTCGAGTTCTATTTCCCCGGTGCTAATGTCATCTTCCAGATGCGCATAGATCTGGTGGGGAATGCGGACAAGCCGGAAGAGCATGTCAAGCCCCTGACCGTCAGCTTTGACAGCCTGCTCGATTTCTGAGGAGGTGTGCTATGACAAAGAGAGAACGAGCCGCCGAACTTATCAAGGATTTCCCAAATCTCCGGAAGAAGGACGTTGACCGCTGCATGGCTAAGATGCCGCATCACATTCTGTTCCGGCATGACCGGAGCGAGTGCCGGTGCAACTACTGCGGGAAGGTCATCACGATGGACGAGAACCCGGACTATCTCCTGCTCCTGAATCACGACACGAAAACGGCCTGCCCCGCCTGCGGGAAAGAGGGCTTTGCGGTCTGCGACTGCTACAACTACTCCAACACCGTGGAGCGCGGGGCGGGCAATTTCGCGATCTTCCGCAAAGGGAAAGGCGATATCTGCTATGTGTACTGCATCCGCATCCGGATCCGTCTGAACAGGCAGATCGGCGGCTTTGCAGCCGAGGATTACAGCTATACAGAGACACAGCGGTACATCTTCACGCAGGGGTTTGCGTACCGGTATGGCAGAGAGCAATATGGCTATTTCGACCCGAAGCAGAACCGTGCCGTATATCAGTATACGCCGTGGGAGTACCGCACCAAGTACACCGAGCCGACATGGGGCCAGACGGGATTCTGCACCGACAAGCAGTATCGTCCGGTCGGAGATGATGATCTGGACGGCACCTGCCTGCAATACGCGATGCTTGACAAATTTGAGGAGATTGCGCTGTTTCGGTACATTCAGTTCTACCTGAAGCATCCGAATGTGGAATATCTTGTGAAACTTGGATTTCAGAAAATGGTCGCGGGATGGTTCACCGGATACTGCACATCCATGCCGAACTGGATCGACTGGAAGCAGAACGATGTCCGCAAAATGATAGGCGTGAATGCCTACGAGCTGCGCCGGATCCGCGAGCAAAACATTGACATCACAGACTACCACACCATGAGAGAAATGTGCCCGTTCCTGAGCGTGGAGGAGTGCTTCATTTACATGAACATCGTCCGGTACAATTACGGCTATCTTTCCATTTTCGATGATGACAAGCGCAGGCGGGAGATGCTCCGGTACATCCGGCGGCAGAATGAGAAGTACGCCGTAGATAAGGGCTTTATGACGCTCCGGGAATACCGTGATTATTTCAGCGAGTGCCGTCAACTGCAATACGACTGGAACGACCGCACGATCCGGTTTCCCCGCTGTCTGGCGGATGCGCACGCGCGGACAAGCGATGCGCTCGCCACACTCCGGTATGAGGAATTACGGCGCGAAAAGCTGAGAAAAGACGCAGAAGCCCGCCAGAAGTTCAAGGAATCCACTAAGAAGCGCCGGAAACTTGGGTTTGAAAAGGACGGTCTGATGATTCGCGTCCCGGCTGCCCTGCATGAAATTATAGACGAGGGCAGAGCCCTCCACCACTGTGTCGGCGGCTACGCATCGCGTCACGCCGAGGGCAAGCTGCACATCCTGTTCATCCGGAAAGCAGCCGACCCGGACACGCCGTACTTCACGATGGAGCTGTCCGCCGAGGGCAAGATCATTCAGGTGCGCGGGCTCCGCAACTGCGATCCGCCGAAGGATGTCAAACAGCTCGTGGAGAGCTACAAAAAATATATCAGACCGCTGTTTGCAAAGCAGCGGAAAACTGAGAAAGTGAGGATCACAGCATGAGTGAGATTATTGTATCAGCAGACTACACCCGCGCCGTCGCCCTGACCCGCAGCATCATCGCCAACGCCCAGGCAGCGCAGCAGTCGCTGTATGAGGTGTGCAAGGGCTTGAAGGAGATGCGGGACGGGAAGCTCTATAAGGAGCTGGGGTATCAGAATTTCGCAGATTTCTGCGAGAATGAGACTGGTATCAAAATCAGCCAGGCTAAGAAGTATGTAGCAATTGCTGATCGCATGACAGATGAAACAGCCAGTCAACTGGCTAAAATCAGCACCGAAAAGCTGTATATGCTTGCAATGCTCGACGAGCCCACCCGCGAAGCCGTCACCGAGACTGTAGACGTAGAATCCGTCACCGTGAAGGAGCTCCGGGAGCAGATCAGCCGGATCGAATCAGAGAACGCCGACCTCGGACAGAAGCTTGATGCGGCAAAGGAATCCATCGACAGCAAGACCAAGCAGTTCCATGCCGCACTTGCATCCAAAGATGCGGAGATCGAAGAAGTGCGGTCCGGATGGAAGCGGCGTTCTGATACTCTGCTCGAAAAGATCCGGATGCTGAATGAGCAGATCAAAGAGCTGGAAGATCGCCCTATCGAGCATGATGTTGTTGACCATACCGAGGAGCTGGAAGCACTTCGTGATGAGCTGGATGCTACCAATGCAGCACTTGCCGATGCACAGAAGCAGCTTGCTGAACGTCCGATGGTGCAGGATGCGCTCCCGGTTACTGACACGACCGATGCGTTCAAGGCGTACCTGTCAGCGGCTGCGGATTCCATGCGGCGGCTGTTGGAATTTGTCGCCAAGCGTCCGAATGATGTCAATCATGCACTGTATCTCTCACGCATTGACGGCGTTCTGAACCTGTCAAACACCGAGCTCGCAAAGCTGAAAGGAGAATCATAATGTCCGTAAAGATCAACACCCTTGAGATTGAGAACGTCAAGCGCATCAAGGCGGTCTCTCTCACGCCGTCTGAGAATGGTCTGACCATCCTCGGCGGTGACAATGGTCAGGGAAAGACCTCCGTCCTCGATGCGATCTGCTGGGCGGTCGGCGGGAACAAGTACAAGCCGACCAATGCAGCACGGGACGGCGCCTACACCGACCCGCACATCAAGATCACGCTCTCCAACGGTCTGATCGTAGAGCGCTCCGGTAAAAATGCCGCCCTCAAGGTCATCGACCCGCAGGGGAACAAGTCCGGTCAGGCGCTGCTCGACAGCTTCATCTCCGAATTGGCGCTGAATCTGCCGAAGTTCCTGAATGCCTCAGACAAGGAGAAGGCGGACACGTTGTTGCAGATCATCGGCGTGGGTGATCAGCTCGTGAAGATGGAACAGGAGGAAAATCGCCTGTATGAGCAGCGCCATGCCATCGGTCAGATCGCTGATCAGAAGAAGAAGTTTGCAGCCGAGATGCCGTCCTGGCAGGGCGTACCGGAGCAGCCGGTCACGGCATCGGAGCTGATCCTGCAGCAGCAGGAGATCCTGCGGAAAAATGCCGAGAACCAGAGACTGCGCTTACAGCTTGCTGCCTGTGAGGATGCCGTTGTAAAGGCACAGGCAGCGTTACAGGAGGCAAAGCATGCACTGGCAAAGGCAGAGTATGACGCTGCACAAGCGCGGAAATCCGCTAAGGATCTACAGGATGAATCCACTGCAGAGATCGAGAAGAGCATTTCCGAGATAGACGCTGTCAATGCCAAGGTACGGGATAATCTTGCCAAGGCAGCCGCCGAACAGGAGGCGGACGGTCTTTCCAGACGGTACGAAGAGCTTACGACAGAGATCGAGTGCATCCGGACGGCACGGCGGGAGCTGCTGCACGGTGCCAACCTGCCGCTCCCCGGTCTGAGCGTGGCAGATGGCAAGCTCCTCTACCATGAGCGTGCGTGGGACTGCATGAGCGGTGCAGAGCAGCTCATGGTGGCGACTGCGATCGTGCGCTGTCTCAAGCCTGACTGCGGCTTCGTCCTGCTCGACAAGCTTGAGCAGATGGATGTCCGCACGCTTGCTGATTTTGGCAGATGGCTCGAATCGGAGGGACTGCAAGCCATTGCGACCCGTGTCAGCACCGGGGATGAGTGCAGTGTTATTATTGAGGATGGATATATCTCCGGGGCAAAACCGGAAGAACCGATGCAGACTGCTCCGTCTGAACCGCCCCGCTATGTGCCCGGATGGAAGCAGAAGTAATTGAAAGGAGTATCATCATGCCGAATTTTGAAGAAGTCAACGGGATCCAGTACAATTCCGGCATCAAGGTCGTGATCTACGGACAGGAGGGGGTCGGCAAGTCTACGCTTGCCGCAGCCTTCCCCGGTGCGGTTTTCATCGACTGCGAGGGCTCGACCACACGCATGAATGTCCGCCGCCTGCAGAAGCCTACGAGTTGGCAGATGCTGTGCGATGAGGTGGAGTTTGTCCGGCAGAAGCACGCTGAGAAAGGCTATCAGACGCTCATCTTTGACACATTTGACTGGGCGGAAAGGCTTGCACTGGACGATATCTGCGCCACGCACAAGATCAACGGAATCGAGGGACTGAACTACGGCAAAGGCTGGGAGTATGAGAAAGAAATGATCGGGCGTTTCCTGGATGCGACCGAGCGGCTGATCACCGAGGGCGTCAATGTCGTGTTCCTGTGCCATGCGATCGCACGCAAGACGACCGCACCGGAGGTCATGGAAGAATATGACCACTGGGAGCTGAAGCTCGGCAGCAAGACCACGAACAAGATCGCACCGCTGCTGAAGGAGTGGTCGGACATGACGCTGTTCCTGGCATTCCGGACGAACATTATCGCCACGGACGACAAAGGAAAGAAGCACAAGGCGACCTCAACAGAGCGTGTCATGTACACGACCAAATCTGCATGGTGGGATGCAAAGAATCGTTTCGGACTTCCTGAGATCCTGCCGATCGACTTCGGTGCGATCAAACACCTGTTCGCACCGGTAAGACCCGCACAGCAGATGATCGCTCAGGCACAGGCACAGGACATCCCGACAGAACCGGAGCCTTCGCCATCAGATTTTGTATCGCAGGAAGAGCTTGTAGCAAGTGTGATGCCGCCTTCTCAGAAAGCACCGCAGCTGCTCCCGGACATCCCTCAGAAGCTCGCCGATCTGATGCACGAGTACAACGTGCTGCCGCACCAGATCGAACATGTCAGCGCTGATGTGTGGCACTATTTTGCACAGGGGCAGCCGATGAGCACCTACCCTGCTGACTATCATGACTACCTGACGGCGAACTGGACCGCAGTCCTCGATGCTGTCAAGACGAACTGCAGCGACTATGTCCCGTTCTAAATGAAAGGAGAAAACAGCATGGATTATTATCAGAATGGCTATCAGCAGAACCCTGCACCGCAGAACCACGGTGCGTTCGGTTGGGATGACGAGATCGAGAAGGAGGATGCTTTCGTCCTCCTTCCGGATGGTGACTATTGGTTCAGGATCAAGAAGGTAGACAAGGGACATTATGACGGCGGAGCGAAGATCTCCGCCTGTCCGAAGGCGATCGTCGAGTTTGAGATCACCTGCCCGGACGCTCAGACTGTCACGCTCACGGAAAACTTCCTGCTTCATCAGAAAATGGAATGGAAGCTGTCGCAGTTCTTTGCATCCATCGGCATGAAAGCCAAGGGAGAAAAGCTGAAAATGAACTGGTCACCTGCCATCATCGGAAAGACCGGCATCTGCAAGGTCGTTGTAAATACCTACACCAAGGATGGCAGCGAGCATCAGAACAACCGGATCGACATGCTCTATCCGTCCTACGATCAGCCGAACCTCCCGCCCCCTGTACAGGCTCAGCCGACCTACAGCCAGCCTGTATACGATCAGTCGCATGGGTACGGGCAGCATGCTCAGGGCTACCAGCAAAGCTATCAGCAGCCGCCGCAGGGATACGGACAGCCGCAGGGAGGCTGGAACGGAGGCGGTAGATAATGCAGCTGCGACCGTATCAGCAGCAAGCGATGACGGCAGTACTGGACGAATGGGAGCGTGTGCAGAACACGCTCCTTGTTCTCCCGACCGGATGCGGGAAGACGATCGTGTTCGCCAAGATCACCGAAAGCTGCGTCCGTCGAGGCGGGCGTGTGCTGGTTCTTGCACACCGGGGAGAGCTGCTCGATCAGGCTGCCGATAAGATCATGAGCACCTGCGGGCTCGGATGTGCTGTCGAGAAAGCAGAGCATTCCTGTCTTGGCACCTGGTATCGTGTCACAGTCGGATCGGTGCAGACGCTCATGCGTGACAGCCGGCTTGCAAAATTTCCGTCAGACTATTTTTCGCACATCGTCATTGACGAGGCACACCATGCGATCTCCGACAGCTACCAGCGTATCCTTGCGCATTTCGAGGATGCGAAAGTCCTTGGCGTGACTGCAACGCCAGACCGTGGAGACATGAAGAACCTTGGACAGGTATTCGATACACTGGCATTTGAATACACCCTTCCGCAGGCGATCAAAGAAGGATTTCTCTCCCCGATCAAGGCAGTGACGATCCCGCTGAAGATCGACTTTACAGGTGTATCCGTCCAGGCGGGTGACTTCAAGGCCGCCGACATCGACAGCGCACTGGATCCCTATCTGGAGCAGATCGCCGCTGAGATGGAACACTATTGCAGGGACAGAAAGACCGTTGTGTTCCTGCCGCTTGTGCGCACCTCGCAGAAGTTCCGGAACATCCTGAACCGGCACGGCTTCTCTGCTGCTGAGGTCAACGGTGAGAGCCCTGACCGTGCGGAGATCCTTGCGGACTTCGATGCCGGAAAATACAATGTTCTTTGCAACTCGATGCTGCTCACAGAAGGATGGGACTGCCCGTCTGTAGACTGTGTGATCGTCCTCCGCCCGACCAAGGTCAGAGCGCTATACAGTCAGATGGTAGGACGTGGCACACGGCTCGCACCGGGCAAGGATCATCTGCTGCTTCTTGACTTTCTGTGGCACACGGAGCGTCACGAGCTGTGCAGACCGGCATGTCTGATCGCACAGGACAAGGAAGTAGCAGACAAGATGACCGAGAAAATGGCGGCATCCGGATGTCCGGAGGATCTTGAGATCATGGAAAAGGAAGCCTCCGAAGACGTTGTGGCGCAGCGTGAAGAAGCTCTTGCCAAAACGCTCGCAGAGATGAAGACACGCAAACGCAAGCTCGTGGATCCGCTGCAATTTGAAATGAGCATCGCTGCCGAAGACCTGTCAGGCTATGTTCCGGCGTTCGGATGGGAAGCTGCTCCGCCGTCAGAAAAACAGCGCATGGCACTGGAAAAGGCAGGCATCTTCCCGGATGAGATCACATGCGCCGGCAAGGCGGCAAAGATCCTTGACAGACTGGATAAGCGCAGGAGTGCGGGACTGTCCACGCCGAAGCAGATCCGTTGTCTAGAACGCTATGGCTTCCGGCACGTCGGCACATGGACGATGCAGCAGGCATCCGACATGGTGACACGTATTGCATCACTCGGCTGGAGGCATGTTCCACGAGGTATCGACCCGGCGACCTATATTCCGACTTGAAAAGTGGGGTGGTGGATCCTTTGGACTATAAAAACGACAATCTCAGAGAGCTGCTGGAGTATATATCTCCGGCGGCGCTCGATTATCAGACATGGCTCGGTATTGGTATGGCGCTGAAAGATTCCGGCTATGACGTGAGTGTCTGGGATAGCTGGTCTGCACTCGATGCAGCACGCTACCACAAGGGCGAATGCGTGAAGAAATGGCGGAGCTTCACGGGCTCCGACCATCCCGTCACAGCTGGTACGATCGTCAAGCTCGCCATAGAAGGAGGCTATCAGCCGCAGAAGCAGTCGTCTGTTCCATACGGTGCGGCACTTGACTGGGACAGCTATATCGGTGAGGACTATGTTGTCACATCCGCCGAGCAGACACTTGCAACACCTGTACAGATGCCGGATGTCTGGGACCCGGCAGCACAGATCACGAAATATCTGGAAACCATTTTTGAACCGGACGACTTTGTCGGGTATGTCACAGAATGCTGGAAGAACTCGGACGGAAAATATCTGCCGACTGCCGGCTCCTACACCAGGACCGCAGGACAGCTTCTCGCAGAGCTCCGGAAATATAATGGCGATTTTGCAAGTGTCTTCGGTACACCGAATCCGGAATGTGGTGCATGGATCCGCTTCAACCCAATAGATGGCAAGGGCGCTAAAAATGAGAATGTCACCGAATACAGATACGCTCTTGTCGAATCCGACCAGATCAGCATTGAACAGCAAAACGGAATCCTGCATGACCTGCAATTGCCTATTGCAGCACTGGTCTACTCCGGCGGGAAATCTCTTCATGCGATTGTTCACATTGATGCAGGCGATTATGACGAATACCGAAAACGTGTGGAATTTCTCTATACCGTTTGCGACAAAAACGGCTTGAAGGTAGACCGGCAGAACCGCAACCCTTCCCGCTTATCGAGAATGCCTGGTGTTGAACGCAAGGGGCAGAAACAGTGCCTGCTGGAAACGAATATCGGCTTTGCTTCCTACACGGAATGGCGTGATTATATCGACAGCATCACAGATGACCTCCCGGACTTCGAGAGCATGGCGGATGCATGGGAGCATATGCCCGACCTCGCACCGCCGCTGATCGAAGGTGTGCTCCGGCAGGGGCACAAGATGCTGATCGCAGGTCCGTCCAAGGCGGGCAAGTCCTATGCGCTGATCGAGATGAGCATTGCCATCGCCGAGGGGCGTCCGTGGCTTGGATGGCAGTGTGCCAAGGGGCAGGTGCTGTATGTCAATCTCGAGCTCGACCGGGCATCCTGCCTGCACCGCTTCCGGGATGTGTACGGAGCATTGAACCTTCCTCCCGCTCATCTGGGCAGTATAGACATCTGGAATCTGAGAGGTGTCACCGAGCCGATGGACAAGCTCGCACCAAAGCTCATCCGCCGTGCCAAGAAGGGCAATTATATCGCTGTCATCATAGACCCTATCTACAAGGTCATCACCGGCGACGAAAACTCCGCCGACCAGATGGCGCACTTCTGCAACCAGTTCGACAAGGTCTGTACGCAGCTCGGGTGTGCCGTGATCTACTGCCACCATCACAGCAAGGGCGCCCAGGGCGGCAAGCGCAGCATGGACAGAGCATCCGGTTCCGGCGTATTTGCCCGTGATCCTGATGCGCTGATCGACATGACAGAGCTCGAGCTGACTGAGGACATCCTGAAACAGCAGAAGAATCAGGCAGCGTGCAGTATATGTGAAAACGCTCTGAAACAGTATGCGCCGGATGTTCTGGCAGATGCGCCGCCGGATGACCTGTTCAGCCGTAATGCACTTCTGAAGCTGTGTTGTGATCATCTTCCGAAGGATGGCTATGATACGCTTCTGATAAAATTGCAGGTGTCTGACCGCTATACGGAATCTATGACCGCATGGAGGCTGGAAGGCACGCTGCGTGAGTTCCCGAAGTTCCAGCCGAAGAACCTGTGGTTCCGGTACCCTGTCCATGAGGAGGATGTTGTTGGCGTGTTGAAGGATTTGCAGACAGATGCGCAGCGCACGCCTTATCAACGTGGTGCAAAACGTGGACATGATACACAGAAGAAGCAGGCAAAAGCGGAACAGGCGGACAAGAGTGCCGAGCTTCTGAATGTGTTTGACCTTGTGAATGTGAACGGCAAGGTGACAGTACAGGATATTGCAGAATTTCTTGGTGTGACAGATAAGACCGTCCGCCGCCGTCTGGAAAAATGCGAGGGACTTTCGGTCAGTCAGAATGTTGTCAGAAAAGTCTGAAATCTGCTGGTAATAATTGCCACGCAGGGACAAAACCAGGGACAACTGGCTATATAATATATAGAAATATTTGTCCCTGTCAATGGGTGTCACCAACAGGTGGCTTCAAAAGCCAGCCACCTGTCGTGTGACCCATTCCATTGACAAACGCAATTGGTAAAGGAGTGTGAAAGATGGAATTTTTTATGAGTATGATCCCACCGACCGTGACCGCACAGGAGCAGAAGACAGGTATCCGGAACGGCAAGCCGTATCGCTATGATCCGCAAGAGTTGCTGGAAGCCAGGTCGAAGCTCCTCGCCTTTCTGAACAAGAAGAAGCCTGATACTCCCTACACGAACGGTGTGCGTCTTACGGTCAAATGGCTGTTTCCGATCCCTGCCGGTTCAAAGCACTATGACGGTGAGTACCGCATCACGAAACCGGACACGGACAATCTGAACAAGATGCTGAAGGATTGTATGACGAAGTGTGGCTTCTGGAAGGATGATGCTTTGGTCTGCTCGGAGATCATCGAGAAATTCTGGGCGCTGCGCCCGGGGATCTATATCAGGATCGAGCAAATCGACGAGGAGGAAGACTGTGAAACGAAACGATAAAAAGCACTGTTTTTGCAATGCGCATTGCGCCTATGACTGTCCGAATTTCAGAATAGATGAGTTCGAGGAGCGTTACGACCTTCCCGCAAGTGATGCGGGCCTGGAACGGGTCAAGTGCAAGGAGTGCTATTTGAATAGCTTTGAGTGCAAAGATTGCCTCTTGCAGAATAGCGCAGAGTGTCCGGAGGTGAATGGGGATGCCTGACATCAACAAAGCCCAGCTTCTGCGCCACATCGCAAAGTCCGACCTGACGGGAGTCGAGAAGCGGTATCTGGAGCGGCTGGTCAGGGCTGCGCAAGCGCAGGAGCAGTTCAGGCAGCATATCATACAGCGCTTCGAGCGGAAGGAGTGAGGAAGATGGAACAAGATATTAAGCAACTCATGCAACAGCTTAAACCGGAATTCCTTGCATTTGTTAAGTTGTGGAATTGGTTTCGAACTGAGTTTGAAACCGAAACACTGTGGTCGATTGATGATGCAGTTGAAAAGCACGAAGATTTTACAATCGGCAGATTTGCGCATTACTACACAAAGAAGAACCCTGACAACAGCGCATCGCTTGATGATTTAAGGGGGAGATACTATCGTCTCTACAACATGGTGCGATGCATTGAATCGTGTACTTGGTTTTTGGACATGAGAGAGCAACGCTGCTTGTATGGCATTTCACGCTATCTTCGCAGAGTCAGTGATCTTTTGGAGCACATATACAGGATAGCATATCCGGCGCATATGCATGTCTGGAGTGGCTTGGCAGCAGATAAGGAGGTCGAAGCCGATGTGGACTAACACCAGCGCAGCCATCAAGTGCCCACGAGGCGACTGCCTGCATACTAAGTGCGCAGCGGATGAGCCTCCATGCAGCGGATGCACATGCAACCAATTCGCGGAGATGCCAGGCAGGACGTTCCGGTATCAGCCAAAGGGACTGCCGGAGATCGGCAGGAAGGAGGAGAAACGTGACAGCAGAACAGATTGAACGGATCCGCTGGCTCAACCGGGCATTCCATGCTGACAAAATTGCACAGGCATGGGTGGAAAAGCGGGAGTGCGACCGGAGCCTCGCGGAACGGATCCGGAGCGGACTTGCATCCGGAACGGGTGGCAGCGGATCGGACAACAGCACGGAAAACGCGCTGCTCCGCCTCGCAGAGACAGAACAGGAGACGGAGCTGCGGCTCACCGAGCTCGTGAAGATCCGTGACGAGATAGCCGGTGCGATTGCGACTGTGGGCGATGATGACATGCAGGCGATCCTGATGTGGCACTACCTGATGTACGAAACATTCGATAAGATTGCCGAGAAGATGCATTACGACAAGAGAACCATTCAGCGGAAGCACAAAGCCGCTCTCGATCAAATTGTCATTGTATGTCACCCTAAAATGTGATAGAATGGTAATATAGAAAAGCGGCGGAGATGAAGTGCAGTGCTTTCCGGCAGCAAAACTGCCGGTTCGCTTCTCCGCAGTTTTTCTCCTTCTTGTTTTATGGCATGAGAGCATCGGGCAGTCGTCCGGTGCTCTTGTGTTTGCAGGGGCAGGGCGTGTGCAGGCATGGGGGGAGGGTACCCCCTTCATCATCACCAAAGACCTTCACAACGTCACTGCTCATTTTCTCTCTCGGAGGGTGTGAGGATCCATGAACTACGGCATCGACTATCTCCGCAGCAAGCTCTCGCAGAAGCAGAGCCGGGTCGAGCTGCGGTATAAATACTACGAAATGAAGCAGGCGATGCGCAAGATCTCGGCGCTGATCCCGGAGGAGCTCCGGACGCTGAGCTATACCCTCGGCTGGTGCGGCAAGGCGGTGGACACGCTGTCCGACCGGATCGTTGTGGACAGCTTTGACGGTGACATCGCAGGCATCGGGGAGATCTACCGGCTGAACAATGCAGATGTGCTGTACGGATCGGCGATCCTGTCGGCGCTCATCAGCTCGTGCAGCTTCCTGTACCTCGGGCAGGACGATGCCGGCTATCCGACGATCGAGTGCATCGACGGCGGGAATGCGACAGGCATCATCGATGCCAGGACGAACCTGCTGACCGAGGGCTATGCCGTTCTGCGGCGGGATGACTACGGCGAGGTCGAGCTGGAGGTATACTTCCTGCCGAACCGCACGGAGTACTACAACGGCAAGGGGCAGCTCGTGGATGTGTTTGTCCACAAGGCACCCTATCCGCTGCTTGTGCCGGTGATCTTCCGACCGGATGCACACAGACCGTTCGGGCATTCCCGCATCAGTAGAGCCTGCATGGACATCGTACAGAGCGCTCTGCGGACGCTGCTCCGGACGGAGACGGCGGCGGAGTTCTACTCTGTGCCGCAGAAATACATCCTCGGTCTGGAAAATCCGGCGAAGTTCAACAACAGGGCGGCGACCCTGTCCAGCTTCCTCGGCTTCGGCAAGGATCGGGACGGGCAGCATCCGACGCTCGGGCAGTTCAACGCCGGCAGCATGGAGCCGTTCGTGGCACAGACCAAGATGCTCGCCTCGCTGTTTGCGGCGGAAACCGGTCTGACGCTCGATGACCTTGGCTTCACGACCGAGAACCCGGCGAGCTATGACGCCATCCGGGCGAGCCATGAGCAGCTCAGGCTGACGGCAAGACGTGCGCAGCAGACGTTTGGGACGGGCTTCGTCAATGCCGGTTACCTGGCTGCATGTATCCGGGACAACTACGGCTATGAGCGCAAGGCATTTGCCGGCACCCGCTGCACCTATCTGCCGATCTTCGAGCCGGATGCCGCCGCTCTGGGAGCGCTCGGCGATGCGATCTTCAAGATCAATCAGGCATCGGAGGGCTTCTTTGGCGCAAGGAATATCCGTGCGGCGACGGGGATGGAAAGTGATGCGGAAACGGAGTGAGATGTATGACCAACCGTGAAAAACTCGGCAGCATGGCACTGTATGACATGCTGCTGATGATGAATGAGAACATTGAGGATAAGGAACCGGAGTGCGTTCTGGATGCGATCGGGGCAGAAGTGGAAGGCAGATGCGCCAACGTGACGTTCTGCCGTGACTGCATCGCCCGGTGGCTGAATGAAGAATGCCATGAGTGACGCCAAGGCTCTCCGCTGCGCCGAGCTGCTCCGGCAGTACTGCGGTGAGCGTGGATGCAGCGAGTGCGTGTTCCGGACGGGGTACGGCTATTGTACATTGCAGGCTACAAAGAACCCGGAGAGCTGGCAGCTCGATGATCTGAGGGAGGACAAGGCTGATGGATGAGCAGACAAGGGCGCTGTATCAGCAGCTTCTCGGGGAGCTGTACCGGCGCATGGAACATGACCCGGAGATCCGGCGGGTGCTGCGGCGCATCGGGGAGGGCAAGGCGACTTTCCGGGATACGGCGGTCTGGTCTGACCGGTCGGCGGAGCTGCTCGGTGAGGTGTTTTCCGAAGCGATCGCAGACATGCCGGCAGAAGCCCGTGAGAGCATCTGTAAGGCGCTGCTCCGGGAACGGTATGATTCCACGAACGACATCTGCGGAGAGGTACAGGAGGCGCTGGACGCGGCTCAGGGGCTGTCTCTGAAGCCTGTCAAGCCGAAGTTCCCCGCCGAACGTGTGCAGCAGATCGCACACTCGCTGCTGGATCCGACTGTGGAGGCATCCGTGATCGAGCGGAGAGCCGGAGCCCCGGTGGCGACTGTGTCGAAGTCGTTTCATGATGACTACATCCGGGAGAATGCCAGTGCCCGCACCGACCTCGGCTTCAAGTGCTACCTCGACCGGATCGCAGCACCAGGCTGCTGCAAGTGGTGCACGGGCGTGGCAGGGCGCTATGTCTACGGCAACCACCCGGATGACATCTTCCACCGGCACGACAACTGCTCCTGCACCGTGACCTTCGAGAACGGACGGGAGCGGCAGGATGTGTGGAGCAAAAAGACATGGGATGCGCATGATCCGAAGGAGATTGAGAGACTGGCTTCGAGGGAGACGGTGTACACGGAGGAGCAGGCACGGGAGATCGAGGAAAATGCGGTTTCTGGGTTGACAAAACCGGGGCAGGGTGATATACTAAGGACAAGGATGGCGGCTGACAGTGACTTCACGTTACAAGGAAAAGTGTACTCGGTTATTGAGGATGCCGCTGCTGTCAAGGCGGCAGAACAATATGCCAAAGATATATTGTCTGCCGGCGTTGTTGATTTCTCGGCATTGAAAAACGGAGAGGTCATTCAGCCGTTACTTGAGCGGCTCGGGACTTTAAAGGAAAAACATAGCAAGCATTTCTTTCAGATCATTGTTGATGCTACTATGGATGATTCTGACTTCGCAGAAGTTGCTCCAGATTTATCGCTCCATCTGAATGCAAACTATATGAACAGTTCTGAGGCCACTGCTGATTGGTTGGATAGAATGCGAGAAGGTCATCTATTGCCAAAAGGGTTCGAAACCGCAGAATATGCGATTACTCATGAATATATGCATTTTATCTCAATTGACGAACTTAATAATCCGAGGTCAAAGATTCATAAACTATTGCCATCTATTTCAAAAAGAAACTCTGTACTCCCATCGTTTAACTCACGCAAAAATGATTATGAATTTGTTGCTGATGCTATGGCCTTAGTTGAAATGGGAAATACAGATGTTTCAGCTTGGACAAAAATATATAGATTTTTCTTTGGAGGGATTTAGATGAAATTGTGGCGTGTAAAATGTCAAACATGCAAGAAATACAAGGCTCTTGAATCTTCACCTTGGTGCTGCTGTGATCAATTTCCTGATGATATCCCTGAAAAGTATTTTCATACTGAAATTGATGAAGAAAGCAAGTGCCCTGATTATGAGTATAATCCTGAGTGTGACAAAGACTAACCCCGCACCGGGAGCAGTGCGGGGAGTGAGGTGGAATATGATTGAGATCACAAACCGTTTCAAAGTGAAAGTCCACCGCTATTTGGAAAACGGAGAGTATGACGGATGGTTCGTGTCTTCTGTTTTCGCTGTCAGTGGTAACGAGAAGTGCTTTCTTGTTTATGATATTGAAGACCATGAGCAGGAAGGCGGCTTCAAGTGGGTTGATTTCACAAAGGAGAGAGTTGAATTTGTTGAGGATTAACCGCCCTGAGTGATCAAGGCGGTTTTCCTATACCCTGACGGAGGTGAAATAATGGAACAGGCAGCACAATACCGCAAGGCATTCGTCGGACAGGTGATGAAATCCGAGGAAAAACGAGTGGTGATCGTGAGCGGCGCACCAGGCAGCGGCAAAACGTACTATGTGAAGTCACATTTGCAACCCGGAGACCTCGCGCTTGACTTCGACTACCTGACAGCCGCGCTCGCTCTGGATGACCGGCTCTATGGTGACCGGGAACCGCAGCTTCATGTTGCGCTCGCTGCAAGGGAAGCCATTTTTGACACTATCTCCAAGCGTGAGGGAAACTGGAACACCGCCTACATCATCACAGCAAGGAAGGAGCCTGCCAGGGTGCAGGAGCTGGCAGACCGGCTCGGCGGTGAGATCGTCCGCATGAGCGCCACGCTGGAGGAATGCCGGGAGAATATCCGAAACGATCCGCGCCGCGCAGAGCGTATTGACCGGTATTTTCAGCTTGCAGAAGAATGGTATCAGCAGAACGGAACCGCCCAGCAATGAGCGGGTTTCCTTATACCCTGACGGAGGTAGACATGGAGATCATCAAACACGGTCAGAAGCCTGACTATAAAAAGCAGTTCAGGTGCAAGCACTGCGGCTGCGAGTTCATCGCAGATGCAGGAGAGTATAAGCGGGAGCAAGTAGAATACAACGATGATGCGCTTGTGTGCGAATGCCCCGAGTGCGGGACAAAGTGTTGGTTCTACGAATAGGAGGAGTTTATGGAAAACGCAACTCGAATCGAGATCACGTTCAAGAGTGGTGAGACGATCGTCTATGACAAAGATCACTGGGACGACTACGCCTATGACGGAAAGGCGGTCATCATTAAGAACAAGGGCGCATGGGTCGGGATCTACAACTTCGACAGTGTGTTCTGTGTTGAGCTGAAACCGTAAATACAAGTCAAATACAAGTGTGAAGCATCTCGAAAGAGGTGCTTTTTTACTGCCCGAAAGG
>JAIKWY010000080.1 GCA_024684395.1 Oscillospiraceae bacterium | reverse complement strand
ACCTATGCAAGAAAGTACGCTCCGGAAGGCTGCGACCTCTATTACAACGACTACAACGAGTACTGGGATCACAAGCGCGACTGCATTTATAATATGTGCAAGGATCTGTACTCCAAGGGTCTGCTCGACGGCGTCGGCATGCAGAGCCACGTTCCGGCAAACTCCTCTGGTTTTGCAGGCACGGATTCCTACATTGCCGCAATGAAGAAATACCTGAGCATCGGCTGCGATGTACAGATCACCGAGCTGGACATCAGCCTGCTCGATAATAATACGCCGAAGTACAGCTATACCGATCAGGCGAACAAGTACGCTGCGATTTTCCAGGCAGCAGTTGACTGGAACAACAACCCGCAGTCTGACGGCCGTGTAACGCTCGTACAGATCTGGGGTCCGAATGACGCCAATTCCTGGCTGAAGTCCGGCTCCAACGCACTGCTGTATGATAGCAACAACAACCCGAAGGAATGCTATAAGAAGCTGATGAGTCTGCTCCCTGAGTCCGAGTGGAAGGGCCCGGGTGAGTCCGGACCGACACCTGCACCGGAGCCCGATGAGAACGGCTTCTGGATGAACGCTGACTTCGAGAGTGGTCTCTCGAGCTTCACCGGCAGAGGCGATGCATCCGCTGAGCAGTCCTCCAGCCAGAAGGTAAGCGGCAGCAAGTCCATGTACGTTTCCGGCAGAACCGCTGTGTGGAACGGCGCAGGCGTGAACCTGAACAGCCGTATCTTCAAGGCAGGCGAGAGCTTCAGCTTCTCCGCTAACGTAATGTATCCGACCGGCGAGGCAGCAGATTCTTTCTATCTGTCTCTCCAGTACACCGGTTCCGATGGCGAGACCCACTACGACCATATCGCAGAGGGCTCCGCTGCACAGGGCGAGTGGGTACAGCTCACCAACGAGAACTACACCCTCCCGGCAGGTGCCTCCGGCTTCAATCTCTACCTCGAAATGCCCAACAGCACAGCTAATTTCTATGTAGATGACGTGATCGTAGCACCGGCTGGCACCAAGATCGCTGGCCCTGGCGCTTCAAGCGTAAAGATCCGCACCTCTATGGTCAAGGGCGATGTTGACGGCGACGGCATCATCGACATCGTTGACCTGGCAATGGCAAAGCGTGGTATGCTCAAGGGCTTTGCAAGCACCGCAGACCAGAACTGCGCTGACATCGACGAGAACGGCGAAGTTGAAGTAGCCGATATCATCCAGCTCCAGAAGTGGATCCACGGTCTCATCACCGAGTTCACCGTAGTGGAGAAGCCCTATGTAACAGTTGATAAGTCCAAGGCGGAGAGCGTCTTCGGCGGCATCACTGCTAACGGCACCTGGAAGACCGAGGGTGAGAACAACCCGCTGACGACCCAGCGTTTCGGCGCAGACCCGGGCTGGATGGTCTATGACGGCAGACTCTACCTCTACACCACAAACGATGCTTTCGAGCGTTATTCTGACGGCAGACTCCAGATCAATACCTACAATTCCGGTGCGATCAACTGCATCTCCTCTGATGACCTGATCAACTGGACTGACCACGGTGCGATCCCGGTAGCCGGCAGAGACGGCTTCGGCGGCCCGGCAGCATGGGCATCCCGTGCATGGGCACCTGATGCAGCGTGGAAGAATATCGACGGTAAGGATCAGTTCTTCCTGTACTTCGCAAACAACGGCTCTGGTGTCGGCGTACTCCGCGGCTCCAGCCCGACAGGCCCGTTCGAGGATCCGATCAAGGGCGAGCTTTGCAACAGCAGCAAACCGGGTGGTCAGGGCGTTCTCTGGCAGTTTGACCCGGGCGTATACTACGATGAAAAGACCGACACAGGCTACATCGCATATGGCGGCGGTGTTCCGGACGGTAAGAATGCAAACCCGGGTACCGGCCGTATCGGTAAGCTCGGCTCAAACATGATCTCCATCGACGGCAGCTTCAAGGCCATGAACACACCGTATCTGTTCGAGGACTCCAGCCTCATCAAGATCGGTGACACCTGGTACTATTCTTACTGCACCAACTGGTCCGGCGGCGGCACAGTCAACGGCGTCAGATTCGGCAGCGCAGACATCTGCTACATGACCTCCAAGGATCCGATGAACTGCAACTGGGGCGAGAGCGACCTCAGAGGCGTAGTCTTCAAGAACACCGCCGGTGTCGTAGATAAAGGCGGTAACAACCACCATTCTATCATCGAGTTCAACGGCAAGTATTACGTAGCATACCACGCACGTTCCGCAGTTGCTAAGATGGGTCTGACCTTCATCGATGGCAGTCATCCGAACGACAGAAGCAAGGACAGCTCGGATGGTAACTATCGTTCCACGCACCTCAATGAGGCTTACTACGAGGCATCTACCGGCAAGATCTCCTGCACCGGCAGCATGAAGGGTATCGAGAAGCAGCTCAAGGCGCTCGATCCGTACACTACCGTACAGGCTGAGACCATGTCCAATCAGTCCAAGAACATCAGCGTTCAGGGTCTGAGAGACACGCAGGTCGTAGGTGACAAGGGTGAGTGGACAAAGGTTTCCGGTGTTGACTTCTCCAACGGTGTCAAGGGTATCACCATCAAGGCTTCCTCCAAGAATGGCTGCATGATCAAGATTACGACCGGCAAGGTTGGCGGTGATGTACTGGCTTATGCAGAGATCCCGGCTGGCGGTCAGATGAGTGAGACAACGTTCTCCACGGTTTCCAACGTAACTGGTCAGAAGGACGTATACTTCGAGTTCAGCGGCGACATCACCTTTGATAGCTGGTGTGCAGTGAAGTAAATTCGACAATATCAAAAAAGCCATATTGTATGGCACTCAGAAATGGGGCGCTGTCACCAGTGCCCCATTCCCCCTATCCGGGGGACAGGGGATGAACGCATTTTTTAGAATCGGGGAAAAATATTTAGGAAAGAGAGATCGGTATGAGAGTTTTTAAGAAGATCCTGGCAGGCATCGCTGCAACGGCAATGCTCGCAGGGATGGGCGCATTATTACCCGCCCAGGCAGCAGCCGTGTGCAACATCGACACGACGGAAGAGTATCAGATCATCCGTGGTTTCGGCGGTATGAACCATCCGGAGTGGCAGAGCTACAACGGCGGCGGCGACATGAAGGACAACGAGATCCAGAAGGCATTCGGTAACGGTGACGGCGAGCTTGGTCTGACAGTGCTCCGTATCTTCGTCAGCGACGACAGCAATGCCTGGAAGAACGTAGTACACACGGCCAAGGGTGCTCAGGCACTCGGTGCGACTGTCTTCGCAACACCGTGGAACCCGCCCGCCTCCATGCGTCATGCAGGCGGCGGCGGAGAGCAGAGCGGTATGTATGTGCTCAATGACAACGCAGAGGCACAGTATGCAGCACATCTGAACAACTTCGTCAAGTATGTGGAAGGCCAGGGCATTAACCTGTACTCTATTTCCGTACAGAACGAGCCGGACTACTCCAAGGAGTGGACATGGTGGTCTCCGCAGCGTGCATCTGACTTCATCGCCAATTATGGTCAGGCTGTCAAGCAGGGCACAAAGGCCAAGCTGATGTCTCCGGAGTCTTTCCAGTATGCACCCGTGAATGCTTCGTGGGTAAAGGACGGCGGAAAGAACTACTACGAGAAGATCATGGGCAACCAGAAGGCATTTGCCAACTGTGACCTGTTCGGTACGCATTTCTATGGTACGACCCGTGACTGGATGGATTATCCGAAGCTGGAGAACTGCGGCAAGGAGATCTGGATGACCGAGGTCTATGTACCGAACTCCGATGCGAACTCTGCAAATATCCATTCCCAGGCGATGCAGGCTGCTGAGAACATCCACAACGGTCTTGTTGTCGGCAACATGAGTGCCTATGTATGGTGGTACATCCGCCGCAGCTATTCTCTCCTGGATGAGAGCGGCAATGTCACCAAGCGCGGTGCGATGATGGCACAGTACTCCAAGTGGGTTCGTCCGGGCGCACACCGTATCGGATGCACGGAGTCTCCTGAGAACGGTGTCCTGATCTCCGCATATAAGAATGAGGATGATACGGTCGCTGTTGTTGCCATCAACAAGGGCAGCAATGCTGTTACCCAGAACTTCAACCTCGAGAGCGGCGAGAAGATCGACAGCGTAGAGGCTTACAGAACCGATGCAAACCAGAACTTCAAGGAGGTATCTTCGCCTTCTGCGAATGGCACTTCCTTCTCCTATCAGCTTCCTGCAAGCTCTGTAACGACCTTCCTGCTCAATACCGAGGGCAGCGGTTCCTCCGAGCCGCAGGTCGATGCTGACGGCTACTACTTCCATGACAAGTTCGAGGGTACCGATGAGGGCTGGACCAACAGAGGTAATTCTTCCGTTATGCATTCCGGCCGTACTGCATTCGATGGCTCCGAGTCTCTGCTCTGCCAGAATCGTGAGAAGGCATGGAATGGTGCGACCAAGTCTCTGAGCAAAAAGGCCTTCAAGGCTGGTCAGGCATATAGCTTCAGCGCAAATGCCTGCTTCCTGGACAGCGACAAGGATTCGGATACTCTCTGCCTCAAGCTCGAGTACACCGGTTCCGACGGTGAGACGCATTATGACACCATCGCTGAGGAGACCGTGAAGAAGGGCAACTGGGTACATCTTGCCAACACAAGCTACAAGATCCCGGACGGTGCTACCAACTGTAAGATCTATGTGGAGACGCCTGAGAATGATGCTGGTGTTTATGATAATTTCTACATTGATGAAGTGATCGGCGCTCCCGAGGGTACTGTCATCAAGGGCGCTGAGCCTGTGACCGAGCCGCCCACAGAAGCTCCGACCGATCCGCCTACGGATCCGCCCACAGATCCTCCGACAGACCCGCCCACAGATCCTCCGACAGACCCGCCTACGGATCCGCCGACTGATCCGCCCACAGATCCGCCCACAGATGAACCGACACAGCCCGGCAAGACCGTTTACGGCGACGTAGACGAGGACGGCAGCGTATCCATCCTCGATGTTATCGCACTGAACAAGAATCTGCTGGTCAATGACCCGATCAGCGAGCAGGGCAGAAAGAATGCGGACGTTGACCTCAACGGTACGGTCAACGAGACCGATTCCCTCAACATCCTGAAGTATGTTGTTGAGCTGCTCGACTCTCTCCCGGTAACGGATTGATGCCATAAAAGTGACCCCTTCGGTTTCGTAAGACCGAAGGGGTTCTTTTTGTGTTATGCATCTTCATGCTCGTCAGTCTCCTGCGCCGCTGTGATGCGTGTGAGGACATCGCTTTCACCGTACCGCAGGAACACGAGCCCGCCGAGGAGACAGAGCACCGCAGCCACCAAGGCTGTGATGCGGTAGCCGAGCCCATATGTCAGAGCGCCCCTGACCGCTTTTTTGCCGATGAGCGCCAGACTCGTGAACAGCAGCATGGCGCCGCTCTGTCCGAGCTTCATGCCGAAGGTGCGGGCGGCAAAAAACATGCCCTGCCGGCTCTCACCGGTATCGAGCTTGTCCGCTTCCGCAATATCCGCAATGACAGCCGGCTGTACAATGCCGAGGATCGCCATCGGCAGCGATGCAAAGGCGGCGATCATCACACCGAACACCAGCCCGGGCACCGGCAGGATCCCGCCAAAGCCCGTCAGCAGGAAAGTCAGCGCAAAGAGCCGGAACGCAAAGGCGATCAGCTTCTTTTTGCCCATCTTCTTGGCGGCGATGTTGACAAACGGATAAAACGCAAGGCTCAGCGCCATCATGATGCCGAAGAGCGGGAAGCTCCATGTGCTGTCCAGCCCCATGAGCACGGTGATATAGAACGAAAGCCCCGTCTGGAACATGGTCAGCGCCAGCCAGTAGAGAATATCGCTGCAAACGAATGTCACAAAGTCCTTATTCCGGAAGGTGGAGAGCAGCGACCGGAAAGAGGGTTCATTCGTCGGCGTCGTGTCGGCGTAGAGATTCTCGTCGATGAGGAACGCCGGGATCAGCATACAGATCACAGCGACCGCCGCCAGGATGGCGACCGTGATGCGGAAGCTCCCCGCATAGCCCATCTGCGCCATAAATATGGCTGCGATGTTCGGCACCAGATAGGCGACCGCTGAACCGACGAAGAATGTCACGGAGAGGAATGTCGAGAGATTGATGCGGGCGTTCTGCGTGCTGCCAAGCTCCGGGATCAGCGCATTATAGGGCGTGAAATAGCATGTCAGGCAGAAATAGAACAGCAGTGTCAGAATGCCGAGCATCACGGCATTGCCGATGCTCCCCGCCGGGAACGGCGACCAGAACAGCAGCACCGTCACCAGCCCGAACGGGATCGGCGCCATCCGCAAAAACGGGATGCGCCGCCCGAGCCGGTGCTGCAGCCGGTCAGACTTTCCGGCGATGAGCGGATCGGTCACGGCATCGAACACACGCCCGACCGCTGCGATCAGCCCGATGACCGTCAGCACGCCGAAGATCTTGCCGGAGGGGATAAATTCCACCTGCCCTTTGGCGAGCTCCTCGCCGCTGGGCTGGAAATAGAACACGAGCCAGTTGTTGATGATGCCGGAGAGCAAGGACCATCCGAGCTGACCGACTGCAAAGATCCAGAGGATCCCGTTGGATGCGGTTTTCTTCGGTTCCATACATGACCTCCCTTCACGGAAAAGCCGCAATCAGGGGGATAGACGTAGCTGCCGCCGGCAATGACTCACCGGAGGCAGCATCCTATCATTTCAGTATCCCCGCCTTACGGCTGTTTTTTCACGTAGTAGACAGCAGTCTCTACCAGCATGTTGAGCTCCATGCCGCCTGCGGAGAAGTTGTCCGACGGCAGCAGCTCGCCCTGCAACAGCTTCTTGGCAAGCTCCATCGAAGCGTGTGCATAGGAGAGGTAGAACAGCTGGAAGTTCACGTCTTCCCGGACAGTGCCGTCCTTGATGCCTGTCTGGAAGGCGGCTTCAAAGAAGGGATAGATGTTGATGATGGACTTGTCGTACTCGACCAGCTCCTCCTTCGGGACATTCTCACGGATGAGCAGCAGGTCGAACTCGCCGAGCAGCCGCATGAAGTCCTTGTGCGCATCGTAGAGCACCAGACCGAGCCGCATCAGGTCCGTGAGCTGCTTGATGCCGGACTGGCTGCGGAACACATCGGAATCGAACACGCCGCTGAACATACTCTGGAGGTCTGTCCAGAGATAGGTCATGGCAGCAATGGCGATGCGTGTCTTGGTGCCGAAGTAGCGGTAGAGCGTGGCAACGCCGATCCCGCTTTTCTCTGCGATATCTGTCATCTTCACGTTGTCGATGCCGTTCTCGAGGAACAGGCGGGCGCTTGCGGCAACGGCAGCCTCAAAGCGCTTGTTTTTCAGATTTTCGGGAGAAAATAAATTATCCACTTGACAAACCTCCTATTTATATGATAAAATTTAACTAATGATAGCCAATGTATCCGGTGGTAGAAATTCTATCATATGATAGTTAATTCCTATCACCTGATAGTTCTAAGTATATCAGATTTCAATGCATTTGTCAATAGGTTCCGGGTAAACAATTTGTGAAGCTATCTTTTTTTCAGGGGGGATGAACATGGATCGGGCAAAAACGATCTTCGGCAATGACGTACCAGACTGGACATATCGCAAGGCGATCCGCAATAAACGGCGCTTTCAGAGACGCTATGGAGACGACTCCGGTGCCCGCTACCGGCTCTCAACAGAACTGGCACCTGCGATAGGTAAACGATTAAGTGTAAATAACATTGTGATAGGCGATCAGAATCCGGTAAAATTCAATGACAAAAGCGTTATCATCGGCAACATCCGGATGGGCTACGGACATTACCGCATCTCGATGGCAATGGCATCCGCCGCCCATGCGATGGGGTATGAGCCGTTCTGGTTCGACCTCTGCTCGTTTGAGCAGACGGCGGCAGGTAAGATCATTGCCGGCCAGAACGATCTGTATTCCCTCGGTTCCCGGCTCTCCCAGCAGGATCCGATCTTCGACCGCCTGGTCTGGGAGCCGCTCAGCGCCGAGGGATTCCGGCAGCTCACCTACAACTGCGGCGACCAGAAGATGACCGAGCTGATGACGCCGGTCTTCCGGCAGCTCCCGAAGCATATCCCGTTCGTGGCTTGCCATGTCTGGACGTCCCAGGCGGCGATCCATGCAGGGCTGACGCATGTGGTCAACGCCGTGCCGGACAACTGGCCGCTGGCGCTGCACCTCTCCGAGGGTGCGATCCACACGGTGCAGACGCCGTCCGTCTATTTCGGCTACCGGACACTACGGGGCATGGCGAAAAAGCGCATCCTCCGCCCGATGCCCGGGACGTCCATCGCCTATACCGGGCACTATGTCGATCATGAGCTGGTGAGCAATATCGTGCAGGACTGCCGCAAGCGCCGTGAGCGTGTGCAGTTCGGCGAAGCACGCCGCTGGCTGATGAGCGTCGGCGGTGCAGGCGCCCAGAAGGAGATCTTCCTCTCCATCATCCGCAGGCTCCTCCCGGAGATCCGCGCAGGGCGGGCAGTGCTGTTCTTCAATTTGGGCGACCACCGGAATATGTGGGAGGCCATCGAGAAGGAGATCCCCGAGATGAAGAAGCTCGTAACGGAGCACTTCAACGCCTTCCGGGAGACGGAGCGCTTCTGCGAGGCGGCGTATGACGGCGATGTCAAGGGCATCCATGTGTTCTGTGACAATGACATTTTCTCGGCGGTCTATACGACCAATCTGCTGATGCGTGTGAGCGATGTGCTCATCACCAAGCCGAGCGAGCTGAGCTTCTACCCGATCCCGAAGCTGATGATCCACCGTGTCGGCGGTCATGAGGCATGGGGCGCTGTCCGTGCGGCAGAGATCGGCGACAGCACCTATGAATGTGTCACGATCGAGGAGACTACGGCGATGATCCGGCTCATCCAGAAGGATCCTGTGATCGTCAACCGGATGTGTGACTCCATCTGCAATGCGCATGAGGCAGGCATCTACCACGGCGCCTACCGTGCGGTGAAGCTGGCGGTGAAGGGAAAGATCGGATAAGAATGACAAAGCGGCAGAGGGCAGCGCCTTCTGCCGCTTTTTGGCATAGCATCGGGCGAAAGAAAATCTTCTGACTGTGCGGCGACATTTCCCTGTACCCTCTTGACAAATGCCATGTAATCCTGTATAATAGTATTGTATAAAAGCGATAAAGCGGTAAAGCAAACCGCTTTACAGGAAAGGATGGATCACCATGGAAATCCCTTACAAAATTTATCTTGAAGAAAACGAGATGCCGAAGCAGTGGTACAATGTCCGTGCGGACATGAAGAACAAGCCCGCTCCGCTGCTCAACGCCGGTACTCACCAGCCGGCGACCCTCGATGAGCTGAGCGTCGTATTCTGCGAGGAGCTCGCCAAGCAGGAGCTTGACACCGAGACAGCCTACATCGACATTCCCGAGGAGATCATCGGCTTCTACAAGATGTACCGTCCGTCCCCGCTGGTACGTGCAGACTGCCTCGAAAAGGCACTCGGCACCCCGGCAAAGATCTACTACAAGTTCGAGGGCAACAACACCTCCGGTTCCCACAAGCTCAATTCCGCCATTGCACAGGCTTACTATGCCAAGAAGCAGGGCCTGAAGGGCGTGACCACCGAGACCGGTGCAGGTCAGTGGGGTACCGCACTTTCGATGGCTTGTGCATACTTCGGTCTGGACTGCAAGGTGTTCATGGTAAAGGTCTCCTATGAGCAGAAGCCCTTCCGCCGTGAGGTGATGCGTACCTATGGCGCCAATGTAACACCGTCCCCGTCCGATACCACCGAGATCGGCAGAAAGATCCTCGAGCAGTTCCCGGGTACCACCGGTTCTCTCGGCTGCGCCATCTCCGAGGCAGTTGAGGTCGCTGTCAAGTCCGAAGGCTACCGCTATGTGCTCGGCTCCGTGCTGAACCAGGTGCTCCTGCACCAGAGCGTGATCGGTCTCGAGACCATGACAGCATGCGACAAGTTCGGCATCAAGCCCGATACCATCATCGGCTGCGCAGGCGGCGGCTCCAATCTGGGCGGTCTGATCTCTCCGTTCATGGGCAGAAAGCTCCGTGGCGAGGCTGACTATGAGTTCATCGCCGTAGAGCCGGCATCCTGTCCGTCCTTCACCCGTGGTAAGTATGCTTATGACTTCTGCGACACCGGTAAGGTATGCCCGCTCGCCAAGATGTACACCCTCGGCAGCGGCTTCATCCCGTCCGCAAACCATGCAGGCGGTCTGCGCTATCACGGCATGAGCTCCACCCTGTCCCAGCTCTATGATGACGGTCTGATCACAGCCCGCAGCGTTGAGCAGACAAGCGTCTTTGCAGCTGCACAGCAGTTTGCCCGCATCGAGGGCATCCTCCCGGCACCGGAGTCCAGCCATGCGATCCGTGTTGCCATCGACGAGGCACTCAAGTGCAAGGAGACCGGCGAGGAGAAGACCATCGTCTTCGGTCTGACCGGTACCGGCTATTTCGACATGGTAGCATACCAGAAGTTCAACGACGGCGAGATGAGCGACTACATCCCGACGGATGAGGAGATCGCAAAGTCTCTGGCAAATCTGCCGCAGGTCTGATCTGCATAACGACATTATAACGGAATCGCCCTGCTCTCACACGGGAGCAGGGCATTTTTGCATCTTCACAAGCTGTCCCAGATGTGGTGATTCTATAAGGCGGGTTTAAGGGGGCGCCCCTTCGTTGTCCTCCCCCAACGGGGGAGGTGCCGCCGAACGGCGGCGGAGGGGGCGGCTGTCGAGAGATCTGCCCTCAAAAATGTACTTTGGCAGAGTATATGCTTTTGCCCTGCCTCTTCACAAAATATCCATTGCATTCCATCCGTTTCTATGCTATAATAAATATAAAAAACCCATGCTCATGCGGAAATACTGCCTAAAACCGAGATCCGATATTTGTACAAAACGCTGATTCTGAGATACATACCATACATCCGTGTAGCCTGAAACGTATCTATAGACAAACGAACACAAACCCGCTTTACCGATAGAAGGAGGGATCTGTATGGAGATCAGACCTATGAAGGATACCAAGCTCCCGAGATATGCCGCAGCGATCGTTGCCGTTGCAGCCGCAGGGCTGATGACCGGCTGCCGGACTTCCGGAGAGGTCGCCACGGAAGGCGTGGCACCGCAGCCGTTGACCGAGGAGATCGCACTTGCCGGCGAGGAAGTGGCGATCACGGACGATTCCGAGCTGATCGAGCCCACGGATGAGACACAGTGCGGCACCGGCTGCACCGAGCCGCTGCCGGATGACAGTGAGGTAGCGCTTGCCGGTGAGGTCGAGCCGACGGATGACGAAGATCTGCGGTTGGAAGGCGGAGCCCCGCTGGAGGATTCGTCGTATTACACAGATGTCGAGCTGGACGGCTACATTGCAGTCGAGTCGGATCCGGCGGACTTCGGCTTTGAAAACACCGCTCAGATCGCTAAAATGCTCAGCCGGACGATCACGAGCGGCTTTGCAAAGGGAGGGCTCGAGCTGGAACCGGATGATTCTGACACCGAGTTCTATATGCCGAGCGTCTACAGAGGCAAAGTGGACACCAATCTCCGGTTCTGCTTCTATGACGGTTCTGTCACGTCGGGCAACACCACCTGCCGGGACTATGTCAATGATCTGCTCGCACCCCTGGATACGGAATATGACTGGGGCTACATGAAGGAGATCTATGACGTGAGCGAGGACTTCACCTACTACGTGGTCTATATCGACCTGTCCCGCTGCGGCGGTCTTACGGAGGATGCGTTTGCAGCGATTGCGGAGGATATCGTGGGATGAATCTGACACTGCATCTGACAGATGGCTGTAACATGAACTGCGCCTACTGCACCCGTGAAAAGCAGCCGCTACATATGTCCGAGGAGGTCTTGGAGGCGGCGTGCCGTCTGGCATTCAGCGGTGTCGGAAAGCCGGGGCTCTGCTTCTTCGGCGGCGAGCCGCTCCTGCGGGAGGACATGATCTACAAGGCGATGGACATCTGTGCGGCGCTCGCCAAAGAGACCGGACAGGAGCCGAGCTATAAGATGACGACCAACGGGACTCTGCTCACGGAGGCATTTCTGGAGCGCGCCCGGGCGGAAAAAATGGGCATCGGCTTGAGCTTTGAGGGGCTGGCGCAGGATACCTGCCGGCAGTTTGCAGACGGGCGGGGGAGCTTCGCCATCGTGGAGGAGAAGGCGAAGCTGCTGCTGCGGTACTTGCCCGGTACCCATGCGATGATGACGATCGCCCCGCAGGCAGCGCCGCAGTATGCCGCATCGGTGAAGTATCTCTACGGGCTCGGCTTCCGGCGGATGACGGCGACCATCGCCTATGGCAATAAGGTACACTGGACGGATGAAGCACTCGGCATCGTCGAAGAGCAGCTCCGGGAGATCGCCGCTTTCTACAGCGAAAAGCTCCTTGCAGGCAAGCCCTTCTATTTCAGCCCGATCGACAGTAAGATCCGGGATCTGCTGGCGGGCTATTCGCCGGCGGATCGGTGTCATCTCGGTATGCGCCAGATGCCGGTCAACACGGACGGCAGGATCTACGCCTGTACGCAGTTCATCGGGGATCCGGACTATTGTCTCGGCGATGTGTTCCACGGGCTCGACCGTGCCAAGCAGATCGAGCTGTCCAAGCGGGAAGCCATCCCGGAGACATGCCGGGACTGTGCGCTGCGGGATCGCTGCACGAACTCCTGCGGCTGCCTGAACCGGCTCGAAACGGGCAACGAGAACCAGGTCTCCCCGCTGCAATGCAGCTATGAGCGGATGCTGATCGGTCTGGTCGATGAGACGGCGGATGCGCTGTATGAGAAGGATCCGGCTCTGTTCAAAAAACGCTTTACAAAATGATAGAAGCACCTGCTCAGACAAGCAGGTGCTTCTTCATCTGTCATCAACCTAAAACAGCCGCAAATGCGTCATAATTCCTCGTCTCCCGCTCCGTGCAGAAGACGGCGAAGCAGATCGCCCGGAACATGCCGTCAAACTCCGCCAGCACGTCCTTGTATGCCTTTGCCACGACAGAAGGCTCATTCCGGAAGGCGCCGCACCCGAAGGCGCCGAGCACCAGCACTTCATCCCCGTTCGCCGCAGCGACAGAAAGCAGATGCCTTGCCCGCTGCACATGCAGCGCATACAGCTCGTCTTGGCTGAGCTGTATGGCGTCGCCCTTGCCGGGGTTCATCGCATTATAGGGCTTTTCCCGCAGATTCGGCGCCGCACAGGTCAGGACGTCCACCGTCACCCATTCCGTCTGCGAAAGCCGCACCGGAAGATCGGCATCGCTCTTGCAGATGGTGACATCCGGTGTGTAGATGCAGGCGTCCGTATAGCGCACATCGTGGCGATTGCGGTGGAAGCTGTAGTAGCTTTCCCAGAGCTGTTTGGTATTCAGCGCCGGATAGAGCGTGGAGCAGCGGCACAGGCATTCCTCCTGCGCCCGGGAGCCCTTGGTCACGCCGCCGCCGGGATTGGTGGCAGAGGCGAAATTGTGGACGGCGATCTTCGCATCCGGATAGGCAGCCCGCAGCCGCATCGCTGCCTGAAAGGAGCGCTCCTTTGTGACGGTGACTGCCGTGTCAAAGCCACGGTTCTCCGGCAGCGCAGGGGTCTCGCCCTCCGGATAGAGGACGGTGCGCTGGGCGGAGGATGCGGAGGCTTCATGCAAAGCCGGATCGGTCTTGATGAAAATCATCGTGTCCTCAAAGATCTTGATCAGTTCCAGGCGGATGTCCATGTTATCCCTCCTCGTAAAGCTGTTCAAATTCCGTGATGAGCTCGTCAAAGATCGCAACGGCGCTGTCAAAGGCGTCGGTCTTTGTCATGTCCACACCGGCAACTTGCAGCGATTCGATGGGATTTTTCGTCCTGCCGAGCTTCAGGAAGTCAAAGTAGCTTTCGAGCGCCCCCGGCTCACCGGCACGGATGCGGCGCACGATATGGCTTGCCGCCGAAAGCCCGACGGCATATTTGTAGACATAGAAATTGTAGTAGAAATGCGGCACACGCATCCACTCGCAGGCGATCTCCTTGTCGCGGATGACCTCGCCGCCGAAGTACTTCTCATTGAGCGCATAGTACTTCTCGCACAGCAGGTCGGCAGTCAGCACCTCGCCCGCCTCGGAGAGGGCATGTGTGATCTGCTCGAACTCCGCAAACATGATCTGCCGGTAGATGGTCGCCTTGTAGAGCTCCAGCAGATTGCCGAGAATGCCGAGCTTTTCCTGCTTGTCATCCGTGTGTTCAAGACGGTGATATGCCAGCAGCAGCTCATTGACCGTGGACGGCACCTCCGCCACAAAAATGCTGTAATCGCCGTACTGCGGCGGATTGGCATGGCGGGTGAAATAGCTGTGCATGGAGTGACCGGACTCATGCGCCAGCGTGGACACATCCTCGTCGATGCCCTGGAAATTCAGCAGGATATAGGGCGCCGTCGTGGCACAGCCGCCGGAGAAGGCACCGCCGGTCTTGCCGGTGTTCGGGTAGACATCGACCCAGCGATCCTTGTAGCCCTGCCGCAAAATGCTGACATATTCCTCGCCGAAGATGCTGCAAGCCGCCAGCACCTCCTCGACCGCCTCGGCATAGGTGAAGTGCTGCCGTGCGCCGGCATTGAACGGGAGATAGATGTCATACATATGCAGATCCTCAAGCCCGAGGACCTTCTTTTTCAGGCGGTAATAGCGGAACAGCACATCTAAATGCCCGGAAATGCTCTCAATGATATTGCTATAGATCGCCGGTGTCATGTGGTCGGCAAAGAGCGATGCCGCCAGCGCCGATTCATAGCCACGCACCTGCGCCACGGTCTTTTCCGTCTCGATCTGCCCCGCATAGAGGGATGCAAAGGTGTTCCGCAGCCCGGAATAGGTCTTGTAAAGTGTGGTGAATGCCGCCTTGCGCACCTCCCGGTCGGGGGAGCGCATGAAAATGGCATAGTTGGTGTCGGTCAGCTCGGCAGGGTTGCCCTCCTCGTCCTGGATCGTGCCGAATTTCAGGTCGGAGGAGGTCAGGGACTCGTAGGTCTCCTCGGCGGTAGCACGCTGTTTCTGGAATGCTGCCAGCAGCTTTTCCTCCGTCTCGGAGAGGGTGTGCGGCTTATAGCGGAAGGCGTTCCGCAGCAGAATGCCATATTCCTGATCAAGTGCAGGACAGCTCTGGAAAAAGCTGTCGAGCTGCGTTTGTTCGAGTGTGAGCAAGGTCGGATCGAACGACGCTGCGGCACCCGAGAAGACCGTGAAGAGGTTCTGCACTTTGCCCATCAGCGTGCGGGCTTCGTTGTTGGTCGTGTCCTCGGAAAAACGCAGATGCGCATAGGTGTAGAGCCGGTCGATCTCCTCGCCGAGGTCATAGAGCGTTTTGGTCGCTGTATAGAGCGCTCCGGCGGAATCGATCATGTGCGCCAGTACCTCCGGAAGTGCCTGCACAGCGGCTTCTGCCTTGGCATAGGCTGCATCCCAGGCGGCGGTATCGGCAAAGATCGTGGTAAGATCCCACTTGTCCTGTTCGGCGATCTCATTTCTAAGCATTGGTTGCTCCTTTCGATGATGATTTATGATAATGATGACTCATTGGAATACCTATAGCATGATGCGTCAGGATCAGATGATGATGCCCTCCAAATGATCACATTCATGCTGGATGATCTGGGCGGTGAAACCGGAGAAACGTCCTGTTTTCGGCTGGAATTTCGTGTCGAGGTACTCTACCTCGATGCTCTCATAGCGGATACATTTCCGCACGCCCGTCAGGCTCAGGCAGCTTTCCTCTGTCGCAAAGCGCCCGGACTTCTGTGTGATGACGGGGTTGAGCATCACAATATCCATGATGCCCGAGGAGAAGATGATCATGCGCTTGTTCACGCCGATCATGTTCGCCGCCATGCCCACACAGCGTTCCCGGTGCGCAGCGAGCGTGTCCCGGAGATCCTGGATCAGCGGCGCATCCTCCGGCGTGACGGGGACGGATTTCTTTTTCAGGAATTTCACATCCCTGCAAATGGGTTGGATCATGGTTTGCCTCCTAACAGCGCCCGCTTCATGAGGGCGAGGTCGAAGATGTCGAGCACGCCGTCCGCATTGGCATCGCCGGCATCCGGGTCGGCGAGCTTTCCCTTGCCGTGCAGCCATTTTGTCATGGCGACAAGATCGGCGGTGTCGAACTTGCCGTCCTTTGTCACATCATGTGCCACAGCCGTCACATCCGGCGCAGGATAGCCGAAGAGCGCCACCTCGTTGAGCGCACCGCCGCCCTTGACGATGCGGAGCTTGTCGGTCGGGGCGGAATCGTCCGTCAGCGAGATGCTGCGGGACATGTAGCTGCCGAGGTTGCTCGACCACAGGAGCTTATCCGTGTTGGCATCGTAAATTTCAAGGCTGCCCGTGCCGAACGTGTCGAACACACCGAAGCCTGTCAGCACATAGGGCTGGTCGAGCGTCACTTCGGCGGTAAAGCTCGCTGTGACGTCCGTTTCGGGCGTTTTCAGACCTTTGGTATCGCCGTAGATCATCGTGGGCATGGAATCCGGCTCGTCAAACATGCGGTCTGCCTGCGTCTGCGAGCTTTCCTTTTCGGCGGTGAGCGTCTGGGGCGTGATATACTGCCCTCTGCCGTTGACGATCGTCTGCTCTGTGCCCGAAAACCGCACAAATACGGGCGTTTCCGTCACATCGAGCGTCACCTTGTCGGACTTGACCGTGAGCGCCTTCGTTACGCCCTCCGCATAGGTGCCGGGGGTCGTCTGATAGGCATAGGCTGCCTTCCCGGCATCGAGGGAGAAGCCTTTCACGACCTTGTCCTCGTTCGTCGGCGACCAGACGCAGTGGATGGTGTCGCCGGTCGTGCGGTCGGTAAAGACGTAGTCCATCACGCCGTCATGCGATGCATCCTTCGTGAAGTCGGCATTTTTGAGCGTGCTTGTCATGCAGGCGGTATAGTACCATGCCAGCTTCTTGCTCCATTCGCCCTTGCCGGTGGTCAGACCGGAATTGTAGTACACGCCCTCGCCCTCGTCCCGGAGCTGGAACTTGGTCATGCGGTCAACGCCTGCGCCGATCGCCATGAGGTACGTCCGGGCGACACGCTGCGCATAGCGGAGCTGGTACTGTTCGTTGTCATGGTTGTCCGTGCCCTCGACCTCGCAGTCGCTCATGGGGATCTCGAACTCCGAGATCCAGAGCTCCGTACCGGGGGCATTCTCGTCGATCCAGTCCTGTAGCTGCTTGACATGCGCTGCAAAGCCGGAATCCTCGGGATTTAGCGTATCCGGTCCCATGTGGACGTTGAGCACATCCACACAGAAATGCCCGTCCTTTCGATGATAGGCGAACCAGAGCCGCATCTCGTCCAGATATTCCGTAAGCGCTTCCGGTGCCAGTAAGCCGCCGATCGCCAGCTTGAAATTGGGGTCGGCAGTCTTCACACCGGCATTCGGGATGGCACCTTCATGCCCGTCATAATCGGCGGAACACATCGCAGCCATCTCGGCGGGCGTGAAGTAATTCGCAGCGCCGCCCCATGTCAGGTTCGGCTCGTTGGAGTTTTCGAGCGTGTTCAGCAAGCCCATGCCGACCTTCGGCTCGGAGCCGCCGGCGACATTGAGCGTGGCGGGGTCAATGTCCGTGTTGGAGCCGTAGCGGGCTGCCACCTGATAGAACGCCTGTGCATGGAGGGCATAGCTTGTCGGATCGGTCGTATCCGCACCGGCAGGCACGGGCTTGATGGTGTAGTCCTTGCCCGAAACATAGGCAGAACCGCCCTGAAAACAGGGGATGACGGAAATGCCACGCTTTACCATCGCCGTATAATAGCTGTCCTGGTCGCCCCAGGTGCCCTGCGTGAACTTGACCTTCCCGGCATCATCATACATCCAGTTGAAATTGTGATACTCCCGGACATTACCGCCCGCCATGATCGCCGTCATGGGGTCGTCAATGAACGCATTGAAGCCGATGCGCTGCCCCGCCGTCAGGTCGGTCTTGGGAAGAGCGGCAGGGGAGGGGGCAGTCAGCGCCTTCTGCTCGGCGGAGAGGTCGCTCTTCTTGTAGCCATAGATCGCCAGTTCGCTGACGCCGGCATCGCCGCAGCGTGTGGTGAAGCGCAGATAGCGTGTCTCCACGGGCTTCTCGAACGTCAGCCCACGCCATGTGTTATAGCTGTCCGTCTCGAAGGAGGCAAGCGCCTTCCAGTTGTAGGGCTCGCCGGATTCGATGTTCCATGTCTGCACATCGTTTGTGTCGAGATAGCAGAGACCGGTCACGACATAGTTTGCCCCGAGGTCGATGAACATCGCATCATCGCCAAATTCAGACTGCCAGTTCGGCTTCCAGTTGCGGTTGCGGGTCGTGGCATCCCAGAGCTCCTTGTCCACCTTGGTGTTATCGGGCGAAGCGGGCACCTTGTCCTGATCGTCGAACAGGACGGGCGCAAAGTTGAGATAATCGGCGCCGACATAGACGAGGTTCTCGTCATAGATCGTGAAGCCGGACGCATCCAGCAGCGCCGGTTCAGCGGCAGCCGCCGGGAGCGGCATAGCTGCAAGCAGCAGCGTACTTACTGTTAAGAGTGAGATCCATTGTTTTTTCATATTCTTCCTCCCCAAACAATAAAGATGCGGGTGCAGGGCGGTCACCGTCCTGCCGAGGGGGTCATAGGGGGGCGAGGAGCCCCCCTATACTTACTCCACCGGCAGCTCCGGGATGATCTCCACGACATATTTCAGGATGTTGAGCGCATCGGTCGGCGTGGGATCGGTGCCGCCAACGATCGTGATGGCGTTCTTCTTGCCCTGCTCGGTGAGGGGCTCGCCGACCATCAGGTTCTTGTTCAGCACGATGACATCGAGGATGGTCACATCGCCGTCCTCATTGACATCGCCGCAGAGGGAAGCGGGCTTATCGCCGGTGGGCTCGGTCGGCTTGTTCGTGGGCTCCGTGGAAGCGGGCTTGGTCGGATCGGTCGGATCGGGCTGCACGGTGCTGATGGGATAGGTCTTGAGGTCGGGCAGCTCATCGAGCGTGATGCAGTACTCGCTGTTGTAGATCTCCTTGAGACTTGCGACGGGGTTGTTCTGTTCACTCGTCAGGTAATTCTGGTACCACGGGCAGAACCAGAGCCATGCTGCCTTCTCATTCTCGAGATTTTCGAGGGAGGGGATGGAGTCGTTCTCGGTCATGGCGACCATTTTCTGACCGTTCGTGCTGTCGGCAAGGCTGTAGAAGGTCGAGGAGATGGCGGAGAGATTCGCTTCGCCGTCGGTGCAGTTGTATTTGTCATAGCCGATGATGTCCACCACGTCATCGCCCGGGTACCAGTTGGCAGAGGTCTCGTAGGTGCTCGATGTCCATACCCAGATGAGATTGTCCAGACCGTACTCGTTAGTCAGCTTGTCATACAGAAGACGGTACAGCTCCTTGCAGGGCTCCGCACCCTCGGCGCCCCACCAGAACCATGCGCCCTCGGCTTCATGCAGCGGACGGAACAGGACAGGCGCATCGGCATCCTCCAGGATCTGGAGCTTCTTGGCGATATATTCGATGTCCGCCAACAGACGTTCGTTTTCCCAGGTGCCTTCGGTGAGGGCACGCTTCACGCTGAAGGTGGTATACTTCGGGTTGGCGGACTCGACATAAAACGCAAGGTCATTTATGCCGACCTTGTCCTGCTCGGAGGGGACGTTCCAGTGCCATGTCACGGTGGCGATACCGCCGTATTCCGTCACCCACTGGGCGGCACGCTCGGCGGCGTGGTCGTCCCAGTTGTCGCTGCTGTTGTAGGCGAGGAAGTCGATGCCACGGATGGCGGGCGTCTTGCCGGTCGTTTCCTTGATGTACTCAAACTCCACCTCGTTGTCCTTGATGAAGTTGGTCGGGTCGGCGTAGAGGTTGTAGTTATGATCGCCGCAGTACTCCTGCTGACCGGCGAGGATGTGCTTGCCGTAGTTGTCGCAGAGGTAGCTGTAGAGCCGTTGGGTGCTCTCGGAGGCGTTCGGGTTGGAGAGGGTGCGGGTCGGGGAGAGCGAGGACACGGACTCCGGCGCCGGGGTCAGCGTCAGGCTGTCGAAAAAGGTATAGCCCCAGTATGCCTTGAATTCGATGGTGTTCTTGCCCTTTTGCAGCATGACAACGCCGCTCTCCATGTCACGGAATTCTGTGCAGTAGGGGAAGCAGACCTCGCCCTGGTTCACGCCGTTGATGTTGAGGTACTGCACCTTCTTGTTCGGGTCGTAGGGCTCGCAGTAGCGCAGGTTCATGCGGTAGAGCCCCGCTGCGGGGACATCGACCTCGACGCTGACGGTCGTGCCCTTCTGGTCGAGGTAGGAAAAGCCCGTGCCGGAGAAGCCGGTCAGGTCGTAGTCATCGCCGGTGCCGTCCTCGGCAGTGTTGCCCTTCCAGCCCTCGGTGTGGATCTTGCCGCCGTCGGTCTTGCCGTCCTCGAACTCGTAGGTCAGGGAATCGGCAGCCTGCACCGGGCAGACCGGGAGCGCCGCTGCGGTCATGGCACCGCACAGCGCAAGTGCGGCGATCTTGTTTCTCATTTTCATGATAGTCCTCCTTGGTAGTCATAACATCGCTTTTCTATCTGGCAGCACCTGCATCCGGGTGATGCAGGTAACGCGGCTATTTCTATTGTAGCATACTTCTGAAAAAATTGCAAGATATTTGCCCTTGCGTGTGCAAATTTTACGGAGATTTGTGCTGTTGTAGAAGGGATACAACTGTGGGAAGCGGAAAATGAAAAAACGCCAGATCACTCTGACGGTTCATTCAGTATTTTCATGCATTTTTTAATGATTCTTTTGCTAAGTTTGGGTGTGCGAAATTCTATATAAGCAGAAGTCTCTTCTGTTGTTCCGAAACGGATCTTTCCGTCTTTTTCGAGAATAATATCAGGGGCTCCAATATAGCACAAATCGGGGTCATGAAAAATAGGTACATAAACACTGTATCCGTTCCACTTGCATTCATATTCTGCGGAATCATAGCCGCTTTCTTTCGCCAACTGTATCGCCTTTTCCAGCATAGTAAGCCCCCCTTGGGGTACGATTATACCACGCAGTCCCACATTTGTCAACCTATCTCCATGAAAAAGAAGAAACAGCCCGCCTAAGCGGACTGCCTCTCCTGAAAAGGATTATTATGAAAATGGAATCTGCAAAAATTAGTTGTCTGCAAGGCTGTTGTACAGGTGGCCGTTATACATCGGCTTGCCCTTGGCCTTGAACATCTCGGAAACCGTTACCATCTGGTAGCCGTTTGCCTTGAGGATCGGAGCGAGCTCCTCAACTGCCGCAGCAGTTGTACCGTAGTTCTCATGCATCAGAACAATGGAACCGTTCAGGGTGCCGTTGTTCATCTTGGAGAGTACGGATTCCTTGATCTGATCCTTGGAAGCGCCGTCCCAGTCGTTGGAGTATACATTGCAGTTTACGAGTGCAGCGCCCAGTTCCTTGGCGACGTTCTTGAAGCTGTCGTTTGCCTGGAGGTACGGAGGACGGATCAGGAAGTCAGTCTGACCGGTGATCGATGTCAGTGCATCTGCGCACTTCTTGATCTCCTGACGCTGCTGATCAGCAGAAAGCTGGTTCATGTACGGATGGCTCCAGGTGTGGTTTGCGATCTCCATGCCCAGGCTCTGAGCACGCTTGATCTCTGCCTCATTGCCGGCAATGCGCTCGCCCCAGTAGAAGAAGGTGGAGTGACCGCCGTTGCTGGAGATAGCATCCTGGATGCGGATCGGGTTCTGGCTGTCTGGGCCGCCGATCGGGCCGTCATCGAATGCCAGCGCTACCATCGGCTTGCTCGGGTCGATCCAGCTGACATCGCACTCGCTGTAGAACTGACCGTCGATACGCTGCGGCTTAGCCTGTGTGGGCGCCTCAGTCGGAGCTTCGGTCGGTGCTTCTGTCGGAGGCTCAGTCGGCTCCGGATCCGGGTTGTTCTGCTTGTAGATCACGAGACCCTTGAGGAGACCGAGGTCGAAGATGTCGATGATGTCGTCCTTGTTCAGGTCTGCGGAGGTGTTGCTGATGGATACATTGTAGCCGAGCAGGAACTTCTGCAGAGCAACAACGTCGAGCATGTCGATCTTCTTGTCGGTGTTCACGTCGCCGTTAAGCAGACCTGTGGGCGGATCCACGCTCGGAGAACCGTCGGGAGTGTACTTGGCACCCTTGACGCCGCCAACCATCTCGTCTACATAGAAAGGCGTGGTGGTCTCGTCAGTCTCGACATAGAGCGTCATGCCGGAAGCACCGGTCGGGATGGTGTAGGAGGTGTTTGCGAGCTGTACCCACTCGCCCTTGGAGCCGTCAGCCTCTGCTACGGTATCCCAGTTCTGCTCACCGGAAGCATCGGTGTACTCGAGGGACAGCTTGAAGTGCTCGGAGGAAGTGGTGTTCTGCATCGCCATCGCACTGAAGCTATAAGCTGTGCCCGGCTTGAATACGGACGGGCTCAGGCTTCTGCCAATGCCGTTCCAGTAGTCGGAAAGATCCGTTACGGCTGCGGACTTGGAGCCCTTGTACTTCTCGGCGCTGGTAGCTGCGACCTTGTCTTCGCCTCTCTCTGCCCACTCGCCCATGCCGTCCTCGAACGTGTCATAGAAGTAGTAGCCGGAGCCGTCGGTCGGCGGTTCTGTGGGCGGATCAGTCGGTTCCGGTGTGCCGCCAACAGTGATGACGTTCTTGGTAACGTTCGCACGGCCGGAGCTCTGATAGCCCTCGGCATTCAGCGCAACCTCGGTCAGGTTGAAGCATTTCATGCCAGCCTTTTCCCATTCTGCGAAGTGATCGGATACTGTGATCCGTCCGGAA
>JAIKWY010000169.1 GCA_024684395.1 Oscillospiraceae bacterium | reverse complement strand
CCATTTTCGGCGATGTATAAGATAGCATTGATAAACGTGTAATTGTTTATTTTTACGTTTCCACGTTGAACTGGGAAATACTTTTCGATTCTTGCGTATTGTTCTTCTGTGATATTCATACCTATATTATATCACGTTTTCTCGATAGTGTCAACAGGCTCTAGTTTTCACGGAGCTGCTGGTTTACAGTCTGCGTTCCGTTCTTATGGTAGACCGTGCCGTCAGACAGTGTAAAGCTCCCGTCCTCTTCATCAAACAACATGCCGGCATCGAAACGGATATTACCATTCGAACCCGCTAAGGTCATCTTGACCCGATCTGTCTGCGACATAATGTCATAAGCCTTGAAATGTTTATAGACAGGACTATTCGGACTGAGCATATTTCCCGTTAAACCATGGATATTCAGGTTCCCGCCGTCATTGACTGCCTGTACGAGCTGCTCCGGTAATGCCTCGGGCGCTGCTGCTTTCGGCCAGTTCTTTATCGCAAGGATGATACCCGCCGTGCCGATCGCCAGACTGCCGACACCGACGCCCGCCGTCAGGTAGCTGACGTTTGTGCCGAACACACCCTCGTCCGGTGCCACGCCGGTGGACGCCTGCAAGCCCTGTGCCACGTTGGTGACTGCCACATTGCCGACCTTGAAGTTATCACGGTTCACCTCGGCATACACAGAGCACGGTTCGAGGTCAGTCACACCGTAGCTGGTGTCCTGTAACGTGGCATCAAGGGATTTCCAGCCGTTTTCGTCAAGCAGTCCGATGGTCAGCAGGCGGTTCATTGCCGTGTATTCAAGCAGCGCACGCTAACCGTCCGACATGGATGCCACAAACGGGTACAGCAGTGCTCTCTGCGGGATGCCTGCATCCTCGAAGCCTTCGAGATAGGCATCATTGCTCAGATAGTCGTATTCATCCGTGACAAAATAGTTGAGCAGCGGAGTGCCGTTGTAGTTGACATTGCTCAGGGTCTGCTTCGTACTGGTAGAGCATCGCCTCGAAACCGTTCTTCGCATAGACCTTCCCGGTGGAAGCAGTCTCAGACGCCTCGGCCTCTTCCTCATCGCCGCTGTTGAACTCGTCATCCTCGGTGGGTTCTTCTTCGCTGTCGGGCTTGGCTGTCTTCTGGGTCGCAAGTGCTCTGTCGATCCAGGAATTGTCCGCCGTATCGGACGCAAATGCGAGGTTCTGCATGATCTCAGACACGACTGTGGAATTGCCCTGCATCAAAATTGTCACCATGTCGGCATGGCTGGCATGATCCTTCTCCCAGGCGGCTTTATCCTCGGTCTTGATGGTGTTCAGAAGGAGGTCGCCCATGTATTTTCCGGTATCATCGTCATAGAACTTGTTCAGGTTGTCGTGTGCGACTTTTGCCTTGACAGCTCCCTTCTTGTAGTTCTCACGGTACTCGTCGAGCGCCAGTTGCATGTTCGAGAGGAACTGCTCCTTCTCCTTCCTGATCTCGGCAAGCACCGCTTCATAGCTGTAGCCGCCGTTCATGTTCATGATCTTCATGTCGGTGATGGCTTCGCTTGCTTTGTCGGTCGTTTTGTAGCCGAGATAGACGGAGCGCTTCTCGGACGCCAGCCCCGCCCAGCTCATCCAGCTTGCACCGCCTTCGGCATCCTTGTTCAGATTCTGGTCTACGATCCGGTAGCCGTTGTCCGTGAGCCATTCCTGGCTTCTTCATCACTGCTGCCATAGCTGATGATGACCTCACTGAGGTATTCCGGCGTCGAAGCTGCCTGTGCAATGAGCTGCACCGGGGTCTGGAACGCAAGATCACCTGTCAGAATGGCTGTCGTCAATTTGATGCCCAATGTTTTCCAATCCATGATTTGTCCTCCTTGAGATTTCAGAGCTAAGCTCATTATAGCATAGGAACGGGTACACATTGGGTACAGATCCGGGATCTCGTGGATTATTTTACGAATTTTCAACGCATTGCACAATACATCTGATCGCCAGATCACTGTCAATTATGCATTTTACAGAGATCACCGCACAAAAAACCGTGCTGCTCTCAGCCGATCTGATCCAGTTCCCGCAGCCAGACACTTGCCGAAGCGTCACTCGGCATCCGCCAGTCCCCTCTCGGCGAGAGCGTGACCGTTCCGACCTTGGGACCGTCCGGCAGGCACGAGCGCTTGAACTGCTGTGTGAAAAACCGGCGCACAAAAATCTTCAGCCATTTCAGGATGATCTCCTTCGGATAGGCGTCTGCAAATGCGATGCGGGCGATGCGGTAGATCTTCGCCGGTGCAAAGCCATACCGCAGCATATAATACAGGAAAAAGT
>JAIKWY010000045.1 GCA_024684395.1 Oscillospiraceae bacterium | reverse complement strand
GGCTGCTGTATCCTCCGCATAGCAATCCAGGAAACGGTTGGGGATGACGGTCATCCTGGCGGAGAACCTGATCTTTTCCACATTCGCATTTCCCTCAAAGCAGCGGTCACCGACAGTTGTGACAGTATCGGGAATACTGATCTCGTGCAGGTCACAGCCGCAGAACGCACTGTTACCGATCACTTCCAGCCCCTCGTTGAAGGTCACATCTTCGATCATAGAGCAGCCGTTGAAAGCGCCGTGTCCGATCGTTTTCAGTGTGGATGGGAATGCGATAGGTCCCGTCAGGCTGATGCAATTGGAGAAGCTGCCGTGGTTGATGATCTCGAGATTATTGCAGAATTTCACGGATCTCAGACTTGTACAGCTTGCAAATACACCGCCGATCGCTGCGTCGGTATGATAGTAATCCTCGCTTGTATAGGCAGTCGCAGAACCAAGCTGCTGGCAGTTGCCCAGATCTGCATCAACAAGTGCTTTACTGGAATCAAATGCAGCGTCCCAGATCTTGAAGGGCTTAGCGGCGACTGGGAGCGTCAGATGCTTGATACTGCTGTTGCAGAAGGCATATTGAAAGATGTTTTCGAGCTGAGAGTTCTCCGCAAAGGTCAGCTCTGACAGCGCATGTACCTCGCTGCCGCTGATGCCGTTGAAGCCGCCGAACGCCGCTCTGCCGATGTGCTTCACAGTGGAGGGAATCTCGAGCTTTTCGATCTTGCTGCTCCATCTGAACAGCTCATCGCCGATCTTTTCAAGACCTTCGCTGAAAACGACAGTCTCGACATTTATATCATTCTGGAAGATCGAACGGGTATAGTCGCCAAGATCCACGCAGCCGCCGATCTCTTTCAGACCCTTGCCGAATGTGACGGATCTCAGTGGTTCAACGTCATTGAATGCCGCCCAGCCGATCGAGATCACGGAATCCGGGATGACCAGCACTTCGATCGCAGTGCCTTCAAACGCAGATTCACCGATCGCTGTCAGCTTGCTGCCGAACTGTACTTCACTTAGCGTCCCACAGCCGTAGAATGCATACAGCGGGATCGTTTCCATCGCATCCGGGAGCTTGATCGCAGCCAATGCGCACTGTTTGAAGGAGCCTTCGCCGAGCTCTGTCACGCTGTCAGGCAGCTCGATCGAGGTCAGACCAGACTCCGCAAAGGCATTTGCACCGATCTTTTGCAGCTTGGAGCTCTCTGCAAAGGTGACGGTCGTCAGGTTCTTGCAGCCGCTGCACATGCTTGCAGGCAGTTCGGTGACGCCTGCGGGGATGTACAGCGCCGTGATGGCGGTGTTGCAAAATGTTTTCTCGCCGAATGCTTCCAGCGCCGAATCTGCCGGGATCACGACCTCGCTCAGGTTCTCGCAGCCGGAGAAATCGCCAAGGTAGCGGACGTTTTTGCCTACTGTGACCTTTTCGAGATTGCTGTGTGCCGTCTCGCCGGGGTTCAGATAGGCAGAGATGACGGGCATATCCACTGTTTCTGTGGGGGTTATCCCATCTGCATCTGTTGTTGATGTTTCAAAGGGAAGTGTCTCAGGAATGACAATACTCTTGTACTTCTCCTGCGTGAGATCTACACCGTTTTTCCAGCCAACGGTCTTTACCGCATCTGTGTAGGGCGAGTCGGAATTGCTCTCATCCTCCCGTCAGAGCTCTACATCGACATCCTCCGCTGTCAGGGTATACGGCTCTGCGGTCGTCGGCGCTGTTGCCTTGATGGCAGAAAATGCAGATGCTGCGACCTGCACGGATGCACCATCTGCCGCCAGACGGTCAAGCCGTGTATCCTCGCTGGTATCGGCTGCCATTGCAAGCGCCTGCTCTACTGCAAGCATTGCAGGCCAGAGCTCTCCAGTACGATCTGTTGGAGGTCGCCATACTTTACCTGCTCGTTCTTGGACAAACCTTCGTACTTGTCCTCGCCGAGCTCCTGCCGCGTGGTTGTCAGGAACAGATCACCGAGGAGCATTCCGGTGTCATTGACCGCATACTTGCCGTCGATCTCGCCGTCATAGAGCTTGTTGAGCATCTCATGCGTTAGCTGAGCCCGCGCTTTGCCTGCTTCGGATCCCTTGCCGTTGTAGTTGTCACGATACTCTCGTGTGACCGGCATGAAGCAGTCCACAAATTCGTCAATATCTGCTTTTTTCTCTTCGATCAGAGCCTGAAAAATCATCGAAGCTGTAGCCCATATAGTCCTTTGTGCCCATGTTCATGACCGCCATATCTGTGACGGCGGCGTTCAGGTCGGTCGTGCGCCTGATGCCCATGACAGCGGCGACACCATCGTCCTTTCCGGCATTGAAGTTGCCGTTCACCGGATCCCAGCCGTGGGACGTGAGCCAGTTTTTCACTTCATCCTCCGTACTGCCATAGGCGATGAAGACCTCGCTGACGTACTTGTCGGAGTCTGCATCGTCTGCAACTGCACTCAGCATACTGACGGGGTTGTCAAGAGCATGGCACAGGTCAGAGCTGCGGATACGATCCTTGACTTGAGTGATCTCTTCATCGTGATTCCTCCTCTATTATATATGTTAGTTCTATTATATCACATTTCCAATGCAAAATCTATTGCCAATCTGTCACGGTTTGATATTTCTACTTTCTGTCAGCAATGTCCAAAGGAATGTATAATGTTTCATCGTCCTCCCTTTTAGGTGCCCGCCTCCATGATTGCACGTAATATGGTAATATCAAACAAGGGATCTATATGAAATTTGTTGCATTATACAAATTTGAAGACATTCCCGATTTAGTATTCGCATTCATTCTTCAGATGTGCTATAATAGTATCAGGTATAACTGTATAAAACAGTTGACAGGCAGTATGCAGGAAAGGGAAGGAGCAGTGTAGAGATGAAGGATCAGTTTCTGATTGACCGTATTTTGAATGATATAGAGGATGGTGTGATTGTCATTGGATTTGACGGAACGATTCTGCTGCATAATCCAGCTGCTGAACGAATGCTCGGCATGACCGCTGATCTGCTCGGCAAGACGAGCATCGTTGAGATTATGAGAAGCACCGACGCGAACGATGAACTGTTTGAGCTGATCCTGCAAGCTGTTTACACCAAGAATAAGGTCGAAAAAACGATCCCTTATCTGCGTGATGGGGAAACCTTGTATCTTCGCATCACGACTGACTTTCTGACAAACGGAACTGAAAAGGTCGGCGTCATCGCGCATCTGATCGACATTACCGAGGCTGCGACACTGTTCATTGCCAATCAGCAGCTGACCAAGCAGATCACCGATCTGATGGATTCCTTTGTCAAAGTCATGGTAACGGCCATTGATGAAAAATCGCCGTATAATGCGCATCACACCAAGAACATGGTGCAGTATGCCAAACGATACCTGAATTATCTCAGCGGACAGGGTACACTGGCAAAGCATACAGCCGAAAACACTTCGCCTTTGCTGATGAGTATCTGGCTGCATGATATCGGCAAGCTGCTCGTACCGCCGGAGATCATGGACAAACCTACGCGGCTCGGTGCTGCGGAAAAGGATGTTCTGCACCGGATCGAGACGGCGCTGCTCATGCTGAATCTCAGAAGTCTGACGTGTCCATCAGAGGCGGCACAGTGTCAGTCACGGACGGAGGAACTGCTATCCGCTAAGGAGCTGATCATGTCAGCCAATACAGCAGGCTTCCTGAGTGAGGAAACCATCGGGAAACTTCGTTCAGCGGCAAGGATCGAATGTATGACGGCAGATGGCGAGCGGATCCCTCTGCTGAATGATACGGAGCTCGAGGCGATCACCGTTGTCAGAGGCACCCTGACTGCGGAGGAACGCAAGATCATTGAATCCCACGTCAGTCTGACCGCAAAGCTGCTGTCCAAGATGCAATTCCATGGCGTTTACAGGGCTGTGCCGCTGTGGGCAGGGGGGCATCATGAGCTTCTTGACGGCTCCGGGTATCCGCAGCACCTGAAGGCAGAGGATATCCCGTGGGAAACAAGGCTGCTGACAGTCATTGATGTCTATGATGCGCTGACTGCCGATGACAGACCGTATAAACCGCCTATGCCGCCGGAAAAGGCGTTTGCGATCCTGCGCGAAATGGCTGACAGCGGCAAGGTCGATCTCACAATTGTCAACAGTTTCTTTGACAGCGGCGCATGGCAGAAAGAGGCAGATGATCTTACAGAAACCGAGGCGTAAAGCGCCTGCGATACATGAGGACGAAATTGTATGAAGTCTGATGTGATTTCTATTTATAGTGATCTGAAAGGAAGCATTGAGGCGATCCGGGAAGCGGAGATGCTCAGCGCCTATCATGATCTGGATAAAAAACAGAAAATGTTCATTCGGCTGCTTTCTGAGGAAAGTGTCAGCATGGTACATGGCATCCTGAACGGATTCAAGGGCGATTTCTGGCTGGAATCCGAAAAAACAGACAAGGGACTGCTCTGCCGTATCTGTGTTGCTGCCGATGTGGAAGTCGATGACTGTCAGGAAGAGGCACTGCTCGAGGTGTCTACCTCCGGCAAGAATGAGGAGGCTAAAGGCGTTATGGGCAAGATCCGGGAGCTGTTCCGCTGGAGTGTGCAGGTCCAGGCGGACAGACAGATCACAACAACATGGCGGACATCTGGTATGCTATGGGGAATGGTGTGGTTCAGACAGATCCCCAGCATAATACATACTGGTCGCTTCAGCGGTATCGTTCCTATGTCCAGCAAAACAGCAAGCCGGATACCCAGGAATGGGACGAACTGGAGAAATCCATCGTTTCCAGGATCGCCGATGAGGTCAAGGTCGGCATCCGGAGCGGAAGAGCCGAGGTCGTCATTGAGAAGAGCGTCTGAGCTGTGTTTCTTGTTTTTTGCCGGAATCATTTCAGACGGTGCGTTCATGTCCGCGATGAGGTGAGGAACGGCATTTTCCAAGCATGTTTCTCCTCGATCTTATCTGAAACGTTTTGTACAACTTGAATTGCGCAACGTTTTCGTTATTTGCTTCGAAACGATTCTTATATGCATAAAGGGCTGAGATGCTACTTCCTATGATCCATCCCTCCCGTTACAATTCCATCAAATCATGTCAATTAAGCTACACAGCCACGGCTCTGTGTAGCTTTTGCTACAGTACAGCGCCGGATTGACGAATGAAGTTTGTCTTGAATCGTGGTATGATAATGATGTCGAGAGGGAAAGCCCTCCAGAACGGCACGCTGCAGATGAACAGCGGTACACTGTTCAACGGCGGTACAGACAGTTACGGTGGCGGCGCCATTCAGAATTTCGGTACGATTACACTTGAGAACGTGAAGATCGCACAATGCTGGGCGGATGAATCGAACTTCGTGAATGATGACGGCGGCGCAATCTATTCCGCCGGTAAAGCGACGCTGAAAAACTGCACGATCAGTGATTGCAGATGCTATGACTATGGCGGCGCGATCATGATCAAGGGATGATGCAGCGATCTTCTCCGGCTGCACCTTCCTGAAGAATCACGCTTTTCTACTTGAAGTTTTTCAGAAAAAACTATATTGAAATTGAATTGGGACTGAATCGTTACGAATTATATTGACTTGTGTCCAAAAAAGTGGTAAAATAGATTATAACAAAACATAAAGGGATTCAGGGGCGAACCGGCTGCAAGTTGTTTATCGTTCGCCAGTGTACAATAACTTGGGAGCAGAATGCGTTATGAAAAAAACTTGGGTCATTATTGTCAACGTGTTTATAATGATCGCTATGCTGATTTTTGTTGTTCTGTATTCCGGCCTGCAGAACAAAGAAACGGCGCTGAGACAGGTTGAACATTTTGAGAATACCACGATCACGATGGAACGTGTCACCGAAAATTACCTGGAGGGTGAACAGCGTATCTGCGATGTGTGGGCTCGTTATATCAACAGTAAGAATATGACTATTGAGGAAGCGGTTTCTTTCATCCAGATCTCGCATGTGCTGCCTAACGCTTCTGCACATATTGTGTATCTGGATACACTGTCCGGGCTTTCTACCAAAGCACATAGGGATGCCGCCGATGATTTCACGGTTTCCTATAAGAAGATGGACCTGCTCAATAACGTGAGCTGGCTCTCGGAAATAGGGGAGTCCATCAATATTTCCAGGGCGTATACGAATCCGGTCAACGGCGAACAGTCTCTTGCATTCTGCAATCTCATCACGCTGTATGATCCTGAGAGCGATGAGCTGCGAAACGCCGTGCTTCTGCGTGTGCTGCCGGTGTCTGAACTGGAGCAGAAATGGATCTTCCCGCAGGAGGAATATGAAAACGCCGAGCTTTCTATGATCGATGCGTCCGGAAACTATATCATCAAGGATCACTCTTTCAAGAATTCCAATTTTTTTGAGTTCTACCGGTCATACAATGAGGCCGAGCCGACGGCCGCGCAGGATCTGTTTCAAAAGATCACGTCTTCGACCGGCTCTGTTACGATGCGCAATTCCAAGGGTGAGGAGTGTATTCTTGCTTACACGCCGGTTGCCGCAAAGGCAGGATGGACACTTCTTAGCTTTATGCCAATGCAGGAGATGAGTGTCAAAAACGAAAACTGGCTTCTGGTCTGCTTTGTTTCCGTTGGGCTGCTGATCCTGTTTGTGTTCGATCTGGCTGTCATGCTGTATTTTAACCAGAAACTCCATGCGGCAGCAAAAGAAGCGGCCTCGGCGAACAGGGCGAAAACGGATTTTCTCTCAACGATGTCGCATGATATCCGCACGCCGATGAATGCGATCATTGGCCTGACGACGATTATGAAAAAGAATCTCGACGATAAGGAATCTATCAGAGAGAATCTGCAAAAGATCACATTGGCGAGCAATCATCTGCTCACTCTGATCAATGATATCCTTGATATTTCCAAGGTCGAGAGCGGCAAGCTGAACCTCAGTCCGCAGACGTTTTCCCTTGTCGAAACGGTCGAGAATCTCGTGAACATTTCCCAGCCGATGATCAAGGAAAAGAACATCGAGTTTGATTTCCGCATCGGGCGGATGGAAACAGAGTATCTCTACGCCGATCAGCTCCGTCTGAATCAGATCTGCATCAATATCCTTTCCAACGCCATTAAATACACGGAACCCGGCGGCCATGTCAGCGTGGATATGCGGGAGGAAAAGAGTCAGCAGTCCGGATGTGTGCGTCTAACGTATATCGTATCTGATACCGGCATCGGTATGAGTCCTGCGTATATGGCGACGATGTATCAGCCGTTTTCCCGCCAGACTGACAGCCGCGTGAACAGTATTCAGGGTACTGGGCTCGGACTTGCTATCACAAAGCAGATGGTCGATCTGATGGGCGGTTCCATCGACTGCAAGAGCGAGCAGGGGAAGGGGACGACTTTTACTGTCGTTCTGGATATCCCCGCTGCGGAGCGTCAGAGAGAGGATATGATGCTCGATCCAATGGACGTACTGATCGTTGACGATGACCCGATCATGCTGGAGACTGCTGCCGACACGCTCCGATCTCTCGGCGTAACAGCGGATTGTGCAGGAAGTGCGGCCGAAGCGCTTGACATGATGAAGCGTCAGCATGAAACAGGGCGCAGTTACCGTGTTGTGATACTCGACTGGAAGATGCCGGATATCGATGGCATTGAGGCGACCGGACGGATACGCGCGGAAGCTTCGCCGGACATCCCAATTTTGCTGATCTCTGCTTATGACAGTACAGATATTGAGGGCGCAGCAAAGAAAGCTGGTGCAAATGCTTTTATCAGCAAGCCGCTGTTCCGTTCCACGCTGTATGATACGATCAGCGGACTTCTCGGAACTGCTGTCAAAACAACAGAGCCCGAAAATGACAATACCGATCTTCAAGGCATGAGCATTTTGATCGCAGAGGATATCGAAGTAAACTGGGAGATCATTTCTGTCTTCCTCGGCATGCATGGCATCACCTCAGAACGTGCAGAAAACGGCCGTATCTGTGTTGAAAAGATGAAATCAGCAAAAGAGGGAAGCTATGATCTGATCTTTATGGATATCCAAATGCCTGAGATGAACGGGCTTGATGCAGCACGGAAGATCCGTGCGCTGGAGGATCCGTGGGCTTCCTCCATTCCGATCATCGCCATGACGGCGGATGCTTTTTCGGAAAATGTTACTGAGTGTCTGAATGCCGGTATGAACGGACATATCTCGAAGCCGGTGGACATGAAACTTGTTATCAAAGAGATCCGCAGGATCAAGGAGGAGAGAAGTGTATGAAAAAGCTATTCAGCATCTTTTTAGGTATGGTAATGACTGTTTCTATGACTGCGTGCAGCGGCAAGGCAAGCGACAATTCTGCCGAAGGATTTGTGCCGAAGCTCGATCAGAATACGGAATGCAGTATCACGGTTGCCGGAAGTTATGACAACTTTGAAGCATTGGAAGCGGAGTTTGACCGGTTCAATGAGATCTATCCGAATGTGCAGCTCAGCTATGTCAAGCTTGATGACTACAATAACACATTGAGTATGGCGCTGCAGGGAAACGATGAGCCCAACATCTTCTTTTCCTATTCCTGGATGATGGGGAACGAAAAATACGATTCGACATTTGCGCATGCGGAAGATCTGTCTGACCCGAGTCTGGAGTTGGATCTTGATTGCATTCGCTCCGGCCTGATCAATCATGATGCAGAAGGTCATGTGCTGATGGTGCCGGTGTTTTCCCGTACCTATGGCATGCTGGTGAACAATGATCTGTTTGCGAAGGAGGATCTCAGCGTCCCGCAGACATGGACGGAGCTGCTGGATGTGTGCGAAGCTTTGCGAAATAAGGGCTACAAAAGCCCTATGATGGGCTACAGTGCTGAGCCTTCCAGCTGCTTTATGAACACGGTCGCATATCCGCTCTTTGCAGCGTCGCTTGCATCTGATCAGAAAGCCCTTGTGCTTGCGAATGAATTGGATCCTGCGGCTGGAGAATACATGCGTCCGGCGCTGAATACGGTAGAGCAGATGATCCGGAACGGGTGTATGGATCTCACTATGTGTGATGCGATTGAAGATAATTATACGCAAGTGATCCTTCGATTTTTTGAGGGCGATGTGCCGATGATGATATGTACAGGCGATACCGTATCTGGTACCCGTAAACGGGAATCCCAGTCGGAAGCGTTCGTCAGCGCACCGTTTGAGTACACGTTTTATCCGCTTCCGCTGACAGAGGACGGTGGCTACTTCATTGACAGTCCATCCGTGGAGTTTTCTGTCAATAAGAACTGCAATGAGCTGGATATGACGAATGAATTTATGCGGTTCCTGATCACAAAGGAAGAGCTGAATCATATGGCTTCGCAGAAGCGTCTTGTAACGCCTACAACGGATCTCTCGTTTGATTCGGTCTATGCACCGTTCGGGCAAGTGCCATCTGACCACATCATTTCACCCGAGGTGCTTGGCATCAAGGATCCGCTTACAGTGCAGATCCGAGCGGCGGCCTACTGTGTCGGAAAAGGGGAGCTCACTGTGGACGAAGCTGTTGCAATGTACGGCAGTCTGGAGTAAAAAGGAAAGTAGGTGTACTGAACAGAAGCGGATACCTTCTGATTGATAAATTGTAACGGTTCAGTCCTCCGGACAGAATGTGATCTTCGCATGTTCAAATGGGGCTGCGGCTCTTTTTCGTATGAAGATCGCCTGGAGGGGACGCTTACAAAAAAACGGCGGATAGCTTTTGACTATCCGCCGATATTTTGTATTACGGTTCGATTCTTGAAGTCTCATCACTCTCAACACTTGTGGTGATAACGTCCTCCGTCTCGAACGCCACGATCTCCATTTCAGGAGTGATGTATTTTTTTTCTACATAGTCAGTTACCTCTTATCCAAAATACGTGTTAGCAGCCTCTGCATACAGATACAGTGCTTTGCAGACGTTCTGCAGATTCTCATCATCAGAGCCGCCGTTCAGAACATTTCGGCAATAGGTCATCGCATTGTAAGTCACGCTGCCGCCTGTAAATTTCACGGTGAAGTCGTTCTCCAGCTCGTTTGCCTTGATGCCTCTGATACGGGCTATCACATACTCGCCGTTCTTTGCAGTATCCACGTTCTTGCCGTCGCAGGTGAACTCTGTATCCTCAGGCAGTCCCTTGAAATAGAGGGAGAGCGTTGTCTCGGGCTTCAGTGAGAGCGTTGCGCCTTCGAAGGTCACACCCTCCGGAAGAGTTGCGTTATCAGCTTATTTGAATTTTTCAGGAATGCTTACCTCACCAAGGATCTTGTCAGCAGCGTCAAGCTCTGCGTTAGCTGGTGTTCCTTCGATGCCGAAATAAGTCAGAGAAGCTGCGCCGTAATTGAGCATTGCCTTGATCAGCGGCGTTGCCTTTGTGTATTCTTCCTTGTCTTCAGAATGTGCAAGAATGTATTCAGCATAGTCCCTAACGGAATAGTTATATTACTTGCCGGGCTTTTCGCCGTCAACGAGCTGTGCGGTGATGGTCGATGCCATATCCTTTGCGGAAATGCTGCACTTGAACTTATAGTAGGTCTTGCCGCCGACAACGAGCTTGTTGCTGTCGTCAGCGGTCACATCCTTGACAGGAAGTGTCTCCGTCTCGCTCTCACTGCCGTTGGGAATGGTGAATACCATTTCAGCGGTCTTGCTTGCAAGGAGCTTGTCGGTCAGCTCAACGTAGAAGTTCACGCCGATGTCGCCATCCAGGCTGATCGAGTGTCCGTAGATGTGCTCGCCGAGCCCCATATCCACAAGGTCACCGACGAATGTGACATTTACATCGCTGAAATTTGATGTATTATAATTATCATAATACTTCGCAGGAACGTGGCAGACGGTGGTAAGTTTCGGTGTCTTTATGAAATCATCACAGTCGGCTTCGTTCCATGTCAATTTGTCGGGGTCTGCATAGCAGTAAACATCTGTGATATTTATGCAATTATAGAACGCATCTTTGCCTATGCTTGTAACGCTGTCAGGTATCTCTATTGATGTAAAGCTTGTGCAGTGAGTGAACGCATCATCGCCGATGCTTTCAACGCTGTCAGGTATCGTTATTGATGTAAGTTTTCTGCAATTATAGAACGCCCAACATCCGGCACTTCTATCGGATTTTCGATACTGCGCTTGGTGTGGAACAGCACGGCATACAGACGGTACGGACAGATGCCCCAGCCGCTTTCCTGATGATCGTCCGAAATATAGAAATCACGCCAATGCAGTCTGGGATCTCCAAGCTTTGTAGAGCGGTCTATATCCCCGTTCAGCAGCTTTATAAATCCGGCTGTAAAGGTCGCATCTCCGATAATATCGATCTTTCCGGCATGGCATAGCTGGCAGGTGTGCTCGTAATCGCTGTCCTGCGATTCCGTAGTAATCGGATCAAATGTGACTTCCAGACCGAATTTCGCGCTGAAACTGAGGCCTAAGGCAACACCGCACAGTTGCAAAAACGCAAAAAGTATGGTAAAATAGAAATATGAACAGACAAATGACACTGGCAGAAATGAACGATGAATTTGGTGCAGCCAGAACCATCAAAAAGGAATTTCTGGAAAAGATGGATCAAATCATTCCGTGGGGAGAATTCGTAGAACTTGTACAGCCGTTCTATTACAAAGGAGAGCGCGGCAATAAACCATACCCGCTGGAATTGATGCTGAGAATATTCATCCTTCAGAATCTTTATGATCTT
>JAIKWY010000015.1 GCA_024684395.1 Oscillospiraceae bacterium | reverse complement strand
GCAGGTGGATGCACAGGAGCGTGCGGATAATATCCTGAAATATGCAAAGGATGGTACCATTTACCTGATGCACGATGCAGCCGGGAATGATCAAACGGTCGAGGCGCTGAAGATCGCACTCCCGAAGCTTGCTGAGCAGGGCTATGAATTCGTCACGATCGGCGAGCTGTTCGAGCGGCAGGGCGAGACGCCCAAAAAGAACATTCTCTATTCGAGTGTGACCAAGTACCCGTGCAAGGGCTATTCACTGTATCAGGAGATCAGCGCCGAGGGGGCTGAAAAGATTTCTCTCGATATGGACACGCTGAAAAATCTTGGAGACACCTTTGCAGTGGAGATGGAGTATACCAGTTCCACCGGTAATCCGCCTGTTATCGCCCTGCAACGATGGACGTCCGAGCCGTCCCTGTGGCATGCCGTGCAGCCGTCCTATTCCAACGGCGACAAGGCTGTCTTCCTTGCTTCGGATATTCTTTCGGCTTTTGAAGAGCTGGATATTGGCTATGACGATATTGACGGTGTTTCGATCTCTGCCTATGGCGGGGAGCTGACACTATCCAACATCCGGCTGCTAATCAATTCCGGTACAGAAGAATCTGTCCGTGGCGACGTGAATGCAGATGGTGCATTTGATGTGAAGGATATTGTTCTCCTGCAAAAATGGCTCCTTGCTGTACCGGGTACAAAGCTCCCGGACTGGAAGGCTGCGGATCTCAATGAGGATGGTATACTCGATGTATTTGACCTCGGACTGATGAAACGAGAGCTGCTGCAAATTTAATGTTAAACCATGCGTGAACTACAAAAAGTCCTGCCCCACGATGGAGCAGGACTTTTCTGTATTCTGTATGATTTATATGATCGCGCCATATCTCCGCAGGATCTCCCGGTTTTCATCCACCGGAAAGAAGGTTGCTCCTGAAAAATCGCAGTTGAGATAATACTTTTCACAATCCTCCGGCGGATAGATCGTCAGCTCCGCATCCTCCTCAGAAATGGACGATGCAAACACGCCAAACACCTTCGTGTTCCGGAAGTCGCATGGATACATGCCATGATCGCTGAAATACGTCCCCTCCGGCATAGTGAAAGGCAGATTCAAGCCGCTGAAATCCACACCGCAGACAAGACCGTTTCGGTTCAGATGCATGACAAGCATCACATTTTCCACCATGCGGAAATGTGGGAACTGCCGTGCCATATCCAGCAGATCATCCAGCAGTGTCTCCTGATAATAGAGTCCTGTTTCATCAGGGATATTCTTAGCATCACCACAAATCTCGCCAATCAGGCGATAGATCTCGTCACTGTCATCGCCCCAGAACCAGATCTCCCCAAGACCGTATTTATTGAAGAGGCGTTGCTGTTCCTCCGGATGATTGTCACCATAACCCTTCACAAGCGCTTCAATCAGGTTCAGGATATATTTCGCAGCAAAATAGTCCCGGTAGTATTGGTGAGAGAACCGGAGCTGTCCGTTTGCATCACTTTCGATAAGTCCCGTATGGTCAATGACAAGGGATACAATGTCGGCGTTTTCCAGTGCTTGAAGGAGGTCAGCTTTACGGAAATGCAGCGGCGCAATGCAGTTCTGATAGATGCGTTCCTCGTCAAGAAACACTTCCACCGCTGACTTCATGGCATCGCTGAGATCCGCACGGGTCAGCTCCCGATGATGGTGAAGCATGGCATTGGCTGCGAACGGGAGTAAAAACTGCACTGCGAACAGCAGATGCTTGCTGTTATCGGAAAAGGGCGATTTCCAGTCTTTGAAATAGGCGTCGAGTATCTCGCCTCTGGTAAACAGCCCCCCTCCCCTGCTGGAAAGAAACAGGCGAAGGAACAGCGGAGAACGTAGGAGTTCGAGCAGAGTTATATCCGAGGGAATGGACGGGAGAACAGAAAGCACTTCATCCCTGACTGATACCGGGATTCCAAGGAGCTGCATCCGCTCAAAATCCTCATACACCGGATAATCCGGCACAGTCCTGCCGGAAACGATAATTCGCACATTATGCCAATGCTTCAAGCAATAAGCAAGCTCGTCAGCAAATGCCTCTGTCAACTCCGATGGGATCTCATTCGTGCCGTCAAGCAGTAACATAAACTGCGGCGTTTTCAGACTTCTGCACAGGAGTTCATACAGTGCCGACAGATCACGCAGCACGGCATTCTCGCCCTCACAGGCGATACAGCTTTCAAGGGTGCCGTAGGCATAACCGTAGCGATATTTCAAAAGAATATGGACAAGGATCCAACATGATACGTCAGGGAGCAGATGCTCCCTGATTTCTTTTTTGTAGGTGTTGAGCGGCAGATAGAAGCCCTTCTGACTGCGCAGGAGTGTCGTCTTGCCCATTGCACCATCTGCCATCAAAAACAATGGTGACTGCGTGAGGGAGAGCAGCTCCGAAGCAGGATAAACCTGTCCATGATAACATAATTCGAGCGGATAGAGTCCCCCTGTGTTTTGAATCTCCGGCTTGACTTCTCGGAGCTGCTCAGATAGTGGGACGGGGCAGTCCGGATCGAGGAGCCTGTCAAGAAAAGCCTTACTCTGTGTATAGACATCGGACGATTTATCTTCCAGTAAGAACGCTGTAAACGAAGGACTTTCGGGCATTTCCAGCAATGTCAGCTCCCGCGCATTTCCAACAGCGTGTGCAGAATGGACATGATACCACAGCCCCAACAGCAGTGCTTCCACGCAGATGCTTTTGCGATGTGCAGCATTCCCGATCAGGTGTTCCTTCGGTATCATCCGGCAGTTATAGCAGATCTCATGGACACTGTCATCTGCCTGGAGCATGGTCAGTAGAGTATACACAAAAGCCGGTACCAGAGCCGAATCAAGCGCTGACTGACACAGCACCGACATCCGCTTGAGATAGCGAAGATATTGTCTATAATTGGGCTCATCAGATCGTACAAGCGCCTGGAATTGCTCCATGCTTGTCCCGAGTGCGTTTTCCAGGAACGGGTAAGGGACGCGGTTCTGCATGAGCTTGTCGGTGTAGCGGTTGAGCTTAATCGGATCATCGACAGACAGCACGAGGCTGTAGCGGATCAGCTTTTCTGAATCATCGGTATCAACGAGTGTGCCGATTAGTTTTGTGAGTATATCGCCGTTGCTCAGCTTGCCCTTTCCGTGCTTTTTCGCAAGCACAACCAGACGAAATATCGCATTGACAGTCAGCATGGCGCACCTCCTCAATTGGGGATAAATCCGCAGTGATTGGGGATAAATTATACGGAAATCTATGGTATAATTGTAGTAACAGAATAACACAGGAGAGCTGATTTGTCAAGTGGTATTTCATAAAAATGTGCCGTAAATTTCGATCATTTACGGCGCAGGAATAGCATTCTTAGATGCTAAAATTATACTACATTCTACAATGATTTTCAATCAAAATCGTTAATAATTAACAGAATCCATATACTTTTTGTGCATTGCAACAATCAAGAGCAACTTTATTTGTTGATAATGACAGGTATTCAAGAGCAAATTAGCCGTCAGCATTCTGGTAAAAGGAGGAAACCATGCCACGCAAGGGAGAGAATATTTACCATCGTAAGGATGGACGATGGGAAGGACGATATGCTTGCGGGTTCCGTTCGGACGGAACCCGGAATTATCGCTCTGTTTACGGGCACAGCTATCACGAGGTCAAAGAAAAGCTGTCTCGTATGAAAGCTGCGATTCAGACCTCGATCTCATCGGGTAATGTGACGGTAAAAGCTCTTTTTGAGGAATGGCTTTCAGCCGTTCAGCTTCGTGTCAAGCCTTCGACTTATGCAAACTACCGGGCGAAGGCTGACAAGCATATTCTCCCGGCTTTTGGCAGCTTGCGCTATGAGCTACTAACGGCAGAGCGCGTGCATGAGTTCATGTATCAGAAGCTCGAAAGCGGCTTGTCTGCGAAGTATGTATCGGATATCGTGATCGTTATGAAAACAATGGCGAAGTATATAACAAAGGTGCATCTCCCGTGGTATGAGGATATGCACTATTATGTGACGAATGATGCCTGCTTCTACGGGCTGACCTACTGGGTCGAGGATGGTTATCCTCTGACGGATCAGGAGGTCTTTGAGATGGCGGAGACACCCTCCTATTTCGGCTTCCCGGATGCATGGCATCTTGACAAATACGAGGTGATCTATGAAAACGAGGATGGGGGCGCGTATCTGGATGTAGGGTGTCATGTTGTGCAGCCCTCTGGTGCCTCCTGCTGCGGCAGAATTGATCTCCGGTTTGACCAGCTAAAGAATATCGGCGCGGAGGAGATCCCAGTCATCCGCAGTGTCGTTGATCTGTACCGGATCCAGCTCACACTGGAGCACTCAAAGTTTGCTGCGGAGCATGTGCAAAAAACCAAAGAAGGCTATGATTTTCGGTTTGAGCCGCCCTCCATCGCACCAAGCGGCGCTACTGATGTGTACTGTATCCCCGGCGATCCGAACAATGACGGCATAGCAAATGCATCGGATGCTACTGCCATCCTCATCGAAGCCGCTGCGCTTGGTGCCGGAAATACATGCACATTTTCCGAAAATCAGACTCTTGCGGCCGATGTCAACAAGGATCAAGTGGTCAATTCCTCCGATGCGGCAGTGATACTGATGTATTCCGCTGCAGTAGGCTCCGGTGACAGGTATGCGAAGCTGAGTGATTACACAACCTAATAGTTTATAACTCCTCCTCTGAGATGAGCGGCGCTTTCAAAAAGTGCCGCTCATTTCATTTATCATCACATGCAGTTAGCATTCAATCTATAGGGCATCTCTTCTTCGATGGAATGGCTCAGAAAACATAAAACGGCAGAGAACTACAAACAACAGAATGATACCGCCGGAAACAATCTTACCGGCGGTATCATTGGTTATTTGAATGAACATGGCGCTTTCAGATACAGAGCAATCACGAATCCTTACTGGAGGAACCCTCCGGCGGCACGTACAGCGGCGCATTGAGGGCGATCCTGCCGAGAAGCCGCTCATGCAGCCGGGTGCGATCCCAGAAATTGACATCCCTATACGCGCCAGCGCCGCCAGGCGATAAGATCAGCCACGAATCGGAGAGCTTGATCGGCATATAGCAGTAGTGCCCGAAATAAGGCGGTTCCGAATCATAGCAGATGCCTGCTCGATCCAGTGCTTCCTGCACAAGCATTGCTGCCTTATCTGCATCGAAGACATCCGGTGCTGCTGCATATTCCTCGCCGTCAATGGTAAGGGATTCCTTGTCCGGGGTGCAGCTCTGGACAAGGTGCAATGTCTCCTTCAGACCGTTTTCCGTCAGGCTCAGAGCAGTGATGTCCATGCCATTATGGGTCTCATCCGTACCGTAGTCAGAGAGTAACAGCAGTCTGCCGTCCTGTAGATAGAGATATGGGAGGAGGGTATTCAACTCCCGGCTTGCTGCCAGTGTACAGGTATCGTTCCCGATGCGGTACCAGTCGATGACAAGTATCGTCCGCTCCGCACGGACGGTAAGCAGCTCCGGCTGGTCATCGCCGGTCAGGTCGGTCACGAGAGCACTGATGATGCCCTGTGCATCGTGCGGGATTTCCGGCGCGATGCCTTTATCCTGATGATTCGCCAGATCAAAGGTGGCGTAGCAGTCCGACAAGCCGTATGCCGGGATCAGATCGGAACGCACGAAACGGTAAGCGATCTCCTCCGGCGTGGAGGCCGTCTGTTCCCGTTGCAGTCCGGTGAAATCTACGGCAGCGATGGTATTGGAGGAAGCATAGTCATGCCGCATGATGTCCTCTTGCTCCTGTATCATCCCGGAAACGATACGGACGATATGCCACAAATTCGTCAAGTCGGTCATGACCTCTGTATCCGGGATGCGGATGCCACCGCTGCGCAATGCATCAAGGGAAGCCTGTGCGGTCTGGATAAACTGCTCGTGGTAGTTGTCGGCTGTGAATGTCTGTAGCTTGCCATTGATGTAGTAGTTATCCGTGCGCTGATTATCCCCGGGCAGCTTTTTGCTGACAAATTGCAGGACAGCAGTCTCCACAAAGGTCCCGTCAGCAGCAATGAGGACGGCATAGCGCCGGTAATGTGTATCCGGATCGCCGTTTTCGCACTCGGTCTTGGTGATGGTGCTGACAAGGAGAAGACTGTCCTGCGCAGAGATGCTCACGATCGGAGCGGGAGTATTCTCAGCCATACAGCAGGTATAGCTGTCAGAGAGCGTATAGCTATCATCCATGGGCGTGTAGAGGTCAAGGATACATGCCTGCGCATCCTGCCGGACAACGAGCAGATCGGGCGTGCCGTCCTCGGTGAAATCCCGCTCCACGGCGCTGACGATGCCCTGTGCAGACCCCGGCGGTACTTGTTCTTCTTCATAGGAGGTGAGCTCGGACAATCCGTATTGCGGGACAAGTGCATCATAATGCCATGCTGCCGCCTTTTCGGACAGCTGCGGCGGTGCCGGGATCTCTGCTATGGGGACAGTATCGGCGGTTTCCGTTGCAGCGGCGGTGGCTTCCGTCATAGGTTCCGTCACAGGCTCAGTCGGAGCGGAGGTGGCTGTCTGTGTGCTGCATCCTGTCAGAGTGAGAGCGCAGAGCATTGCGGCCAGGATCTTTGCTTTTTTCATAACGCCGATCTCCTCTTTCCATTCAAATAGACCTTGAAGTGCAGTTTCTTTGGAGCGCTTTTCGTAGAGTTGGGTTCTTAAAAACGGATCACATCTTAACATCATTATACAATGCCCATCCGGTTTTGTCAAGAGGATCGAAAAACGGCTCAAAAGCGTTCGATTCTTGCTATTCTGCGAGATTTATGCAATAATAGCAATATCAAAAATATTTTTTGATATTTACTAAGAGTTTTTTCATTTTCATACGACTAATAGGTGAAGGCACCCTTCGGAGTAGCTGAGCTATTCGAGGCTTCTTCATCCTGCAAGTCAACACCTGCACGCTGTACTGATGCGAGGGCAATAAGGGCTTCTGCGACAGCAGCGCAGACAAAGACCTCCGTTATATGTTAGCCATCGCCCGCAGCTTCGAGCCTGCGGAATAATAAAGAATGAGGTGATCTTATGAAGAATATCATGAAGGAACTGACAGCGGCGCTGCTTGCGCTGAGCTGCCTCCCGGTGACTGGGCTGACCGCAGCGGCAGAGGGGCTGCCGTATTACTGGGGGGAAGGCACATGGGAAGCCTTTGAAGGCTATGAGCGAATCAATGACCATGGTGTATTTACGCAGAACCAGAACTATCGGGATGCCGAGTTCTACGTGAATCCTAAAGAAACCGACACGTTTTCCTTCATCATGGTCACCCCCCGCGCGAATCTCATGCGCTTTGTACTGCGTGATGATGTGGATCCGACCGAAACCGCCGACAAGATCGCCGGGATCGTTGAACGTTACGTCCCCGGCATCCGGGATCATGTGGAAACGGGACAATATGCGGAGGGCTATCCTGTCACGTATCATTTCTGGTGTGACAGTGTATCTCTTGGCAATAGTACCGATAATGATGGCAGGACATTTGAGCTGTATTATAAGACAAAAGCACCGGACAACAAGGCAGACATCGAAGCGGGTATCCTTCTTGGCCTTGCCAAAAGTCACCTGATCTCGGAGTTTTACGGATTCGGTGAGATCGGTCTATACAGCACAAACTATATTTCCGATGAGGAACACCTTGATCAACTTGCAGACACCTATTGGGACGGCAAGAAAGATGTTCCGGTGGAATGGGATGCCGTGCAGGCTTATCTTGATAAGCAGTACCCCGGTCTGACCACCGAACGGTATGAGGGCATTCAATACGGTGACGTTCTGGCAGACGGCACACGGGAGGAAATGCCCTGTGAATACTATCGCATCAACGGTGCTGATGCACTCAGCAACAGCGAGAAGGCAGAGCTTTCCTTGGCATTGTACGGTGAGTACAAAGTTGAACTGCTGCTGATAGCCCCCGCAGGCGAAGAAGAAGGCATGACGACCCGCCGCAACGCTCTCCTCAAACCCGGCGATGTCACGCTCGATACCGACATCACCATCGTGGATGTCATCGCCCTGAACCGCAACATCATGACCGGCGACCCGCTCTGTGACACAGCGAAAAAGAACGCTGACATCAACGGAAACGGCGCACCGGATGAAGCGGATGCACTCGCCATCCTGAAAGAAGTGGTAGAACTCACTGAT
>JAIKWY010000004.1 GCA_024684395.1 Oscillospiraceae bacterium | reverse complement strand
CAGATAATTCAGGCTCATGTCGGACGCAAAGCCGTTCCACGAATATTCCTCCTCGTTGCCGATCACGATGAACCCCCAACTTGCAAAATGCTCAAACATCGCCTTTGCTTTCGAGCCTTTCACGCCTGTTCCGTTGCTTACAACGATCACGGGATATTTCCTGTCTGCGGAGGTCAGTTCTTCGGGATAGTATATCTCGTATTTCTTGTAATTCTCAAGCACTTTGACCTCGGTATATGCCGTTTTATATGTACCGTTTTTGAGATATTTTGCTTCGATCTCACCGCCTGTTTTCACAGTCTCGGTGTAATTCTTCGGAACAGCAGGAGTAAGTGCAGCCTTGATCAGCAACAATACCACAAGCACGATAATAACTAATACAATGATACTCACTATTTTCATCACTTGTTTCATTTCACTTCCTCCTTGACTTGACAAACCCGTCATCTTGTGATACTATAATATCACAAAACGACTGTAAAGTCAATAAATTTGGGAAAATGATACTATTTGGCGAAATAGTATCATCAGGCAGAAAGGAAGAATAGAAAATGTCAGAATATGTGACCTCAGCCTACGGTGAAGCGCTGTTCAGGCTGATGAAAAAGAAGAACATCGAAAAGATCACCGTGGACGAGCTGTGCGAGGAAGGCGGCATCGGCAGAGCAACCTATTTTCGCAATTTCAAGTCAAAGGACGAGATCATCACCGCTTACATCATCATGAAGTGGCGTGAATATGAGCGTGAACACAGGCTCAAAGAGCATCAGTTGAGTGACAGTTACCGTGTCAAGCGGTACTTTGATTTTTGCTATTCGCTGCGGAAAAAGAATGACCTTATCATCGAGCAGGGGCATCACGGAGCGATCTTGTCAGCTTATGAAGTCATCCTGACCGACAGCGACACCGATCAGACCTCGGATACCTATGAAAGCTACTACCTTGCCTACGGGCTTTTCGGCATCTTCATGAAGTGGGCAAGAGGCGGTTATGCCGAGTCTGTGCAGGAAATGACGCAAATCGTTGTGGAGAGGATATTTGCAGGAAATATGGAATGAATGAAAAAAATCCCCCTTATCAAAGGAACGCTTGCATTCCAATGATAAGGGGGGATTATTTTCATATTCAAATTCAGCATTTTGAAACTGCCCATCTCGGTCCTTCTTCGCCGATGATTCCATTCAGTGCAAATCCGCATTTCTCAAGCACTCTTTTTGAAGCAGCATTCTCAGGGTCTGTTTCCGCTTCAACAGCAGCAACCTCCGGATGCGCAAACGCCCAGTCCAATACCGCTTTGACCGCTTCGGTCGCATACCCGTTGTTCTGGTATGCTTCGGAGATACCGTATCCGATCTCTGCGATGCCGTCCGCAGAAAGCCCCTTGAAGCAGAGTTCCCCGATATGTGTGCCGGCTTTCAGTTCGATCATCCAGATCGCATACCAATCCCATTGATCCGGATGATCCAGACAGCCGTTCAGCATTTCTGTATATGCGGCTTTCAGGACATCCACATTTTGCTCTTCAATGAACTGTTCCATGATATCCTGAGATGCGGCATATATTATTAATCTCTCTGTTTCAATCATTTCGCTACACCTCTCAGATGCATTTTTCGTACCATTTCATTATACCATAATCCTTCCAATTCATCAAGTCAAAACTGGCAAAAAAATAACGCACGTTTGCCTGCGGCAAACTGCGCAGTTTTGCAAAGCAAAACGTGCGGCTCACCGAAGTGAGCCGCAGCAGGAAGCATATCATACTGCTTCATCCTTTGTTCTGTTCATTTCCTGACGGGCATTCTGGACTTCCTCCATGCGGTGAAATAGATACAGCATTGTTAGATTCAACGGCAGACACACTGGCTGAAATTGAAGATATAGCAGATCAGGCCACCGGTATTGATGAGCTGATTATAATTGACGACAGGATAAAAAGTCCTAATCCTATTATTCAAAATTATTCTGATATGACCTTGAAAGCATATGTGTGCCTTTTCCATCGATATGGAATCGACCAAGTAACGGTAGCTGAATTATCATCTTAGACATCACACTATCTGGGTTAATCTTGACTACTTTTATTATACCTCACACTCCAGAAAAAAGCAACTCATTTTCCGCATATATGCAAATAATCCCCTCTACCGGTGAAAAAAACTTCACAGGCAGGGGGGATTTTTATTGTCTCTTAGAAATTGTGTCTATCGGTATCTAAGCAACATAGCCTTCGTCACTGAGCTGATTACTGGAATAATTGATGGAGACCGGATACAGGGTAAGTCCTGCGTCTCGCCATGCCGCCAGCTGCCGTATCACGAGCTCTGTGGAGATACGGCCTATCCTCCAGATCCAGCCCTTCTTTTCTGCGATCGGGATAAACTTTGCCGGTCGCCATGTCATAGCAGGAATTGTAGCCGCAGGACATGCAGTTGATATGACGGGACGCCTCGGTGCGTTTTCCCATCGAAAGATAGATCTGTTCAAGGCTCCCGGCATCCGGCATATGCACAGGACAGCTTGCAGAAAGATCACGGTAGGTGCGCAGATAATCATGCAGATCAAGATGCGCAAACCGCTTGTTCAGTTCCGCTAAGCGCTGCGCCGGTGTGAGCGACCGGGAGACATCCGTTTCGTCCGTGTCCGCCTTGACATGCTCCTGGATCTTCATCAGCGTGCAGAGCGCTTTGTCGTTTGAGTATGCCGGTTCCGTGGCGGTACCGCAAAGGCAGCCGTTCTCGAAGTTCAGTGCATCAATGAGCAGAAACGGGATGTCACGGTTCACGATATGCTGCGCTCTCGATTTCAGAAATTCATACATGTGGCGCTCACCCTCGATCTGCCGCACAAAGGCGCCGTCCCCGAGGAACCATCTGACATCCTCTTTCAGCCCTCCCGGCATCGGATAGACTGCGCCCAGTCCGTATTCCACTTCGTCCCGGATCGGTTCGCCGTAGAGACCCTTCTCACGTACCATTTTCATGAAATGGCTGAATGTCACATTGTACTGCACCAGTCCCTCGTTGGCGGGGTCGCTGATCTCGAGCTTCTTGGCGATACAGGGGCTCAAAAAAGCAAACCGGTCGGTGATGCCCATCTGTTTTCTGGCATAGATCGCCGCACACATCAGCGGGCTCTGCACCGGGAACAGGCAGGGCAGCAGCTCCGGCACGTATTTTTCGATATACGTGACCACAGCGGGACACGGCTGCGAAATGCCGCCGATAAAATCATGCTCCTGAATGTATTTCAGATAGCCCCATGTCGTAATGTCTGCGCCGAAAGCAACATTGATGCGTGACCTGCCGTTTTCATCGGCTTCTGTCGAGATGCAGGCGCCCATCGCACTGCAAACATTGATGCATTTATTACAGCCCACACATTTGTCATTGGTAAAAATCAGTCTGGTTTCGTCTCCCATGCAGACACCTGCTTCCCATTCATTCAATGATCTGTTTTGTGTCTAAACACATAAAAAAGTTATTATAGCATGGCAGCGGATCAAAAGTCAATAGGGCGCCTCTAAAAACCTCCTCTTTTGCTCTCCTGCGGAAGCTCCCGTCAAACAGCTTGCTTTTTCACGGATAGTATGGTATACTAATCTATGGCACACAATCCGGCAAGAACATCTTGCGCATGACGAAAGGAGCTTAGCATCATGGAAAAATATTTCAAGGAGATCCATTACACCGCCGAGGACATTGCGGCGGGAAAGTATGAAGCATGGGATCTGATCCGCCCCATGTGGCTCGTTTATGATATTTACAAGGATCGTGCCCGCTATGAGGAGACCGCTGCGCAGTTCACGCTCGCACAGCGCCGTGCCCACGGGTGGGTCTATTATAACAACGAGGTCTTCAACGGCGGACATCAGCAGTTCCTGATCAACTCGACCGCTATGATCTGGCAGGAGGCGCTCGGCTGCATGGAAATGGTCGGTGCTGCCGAGCCGGCAGGCAATCTGCGGAAGATCGTGAACGCCTTCGGCGGGAGCATCCCCTATGACAGAAAGGAACGCTGCGATGCGTTTGACAGGATCTGGGACAAAGACTGCGGCTTTGCGGAACTGCTGTCAGAGTGCGACGATGCCTATTTCAGATCCGATTTCTCCGACATGATCTTAGATCAGCTGACGCAGTATATGATCTCGCACCCGGAGGAATTTGTGCTGAACGGAAAGTTCGAGTTTTTTGATGACTGAGCATGGCTCAGCCAGACCATAGTTTTCCCGCCCGCTGCAACAGCCGACGGACGGGGATCAGAATAGGAGAATCCAGAAAGCAAATGTTCAAGAAGATCACTGCATTGTTACTCACAGCAGCCGTATGCCTGCCGCTGAGCGCATGTCACGGTCTGCCGAAGCCAATTTCGTATTATCAGGATCTGGATGATCAGGAAGCCGAAGAACTGGTACAGGAAAACCGGCAGACGTTCATCGACCAGATCGCCGATGTATACGGAGACAGCGCCAAGCTTTCCAACATCGAATGCGTGCGGGTGTTCCCCGATAAATACGACCCCGGCTACAAGTCCTATACCCATATGCTCAAGGGAACGCTCACCATCGACGGCACGGACTATGAAGCATTGTACAGCTGCTACGACGGTCAGGTGCGGGATTCCGTTCACACCGATGCGATCTGCTCGGAACTGACGGATGCTCTACCGCTCGACAAGAGCAAGATCCTGGAGATCTATTATCCCGAGAGTACCGGTGACTGGGATTATGGCAAGCAGTGGAAATTCCCCTCCCGGGTAACGACCCTTGATGAAGCGCTCACATGGGAAAACAGATCGGATGCCACGATCCAGATCTGGATCTATACTACGGAGGATCTGCGTGATATGACAGAAAACGACTTCGCTCCGATCCCCCAGATGCAGAAGGTCGCTGACGCCACATCGAATTGTCAGATCCTGATCCTGTCGCTGGCGAATAAAGATACGTTCGGAGAGCTGCGGGAACAGATGCTCAAAGATCACAGCTATATTGATCGGGCGCTGTATCCGACCTACACGGATGAAGAAGCTGTGGAGATCCTGAGCGAGCACCATCTGACATGTATGCTGAGAGTGGGCAATGATTTCGATCTATCCGATGAAAAACCGCATCGTCTGTTATTCAAAAAAGCCACAGAGGATGGCAGAGTTTTACCGGATGAGACGGATCCCCGACCCACCGAAACAGGAAAGGAATAAGGCTATATGAATCAGGAGCAACAAAACCAGCAGAACCAACCGTACCAGGATCTCTATGGATCCGGGACATCGTATACCCCGCATCCGGTTTTCCCTGCTACCATCGACAATCCCACTTATTTAAAACACCTGATACAAAGCATCATCCAGCTTATTTACTTTGTGGGTGTCCCGTTGGTGCCGCTGATCCTGACCATATCCGCCAACAAGTCCTGGAAGAACGGCGACCATGCAGCGTATCAAAAAAAGACCAAAGTGGCAAGCGTGTTCCTGATCATCGGCTGGATCTATCTGGTGATAGAAGTGATCGTGCTGCTCGGATTTGCCTTTGACTTCCTGAGCTTTCGGTGGTGACAGAAGCGGGATCGTATTACCGGAGGAAACCATGATCGGAAAACTCATCGGTTCAGGCGTCACAGCTCTGATCGGGCTCCTTTGCATCGTGCTGGGGTATCTCATCTGGAAAAAGGAACGGATCGACCTGCTTCATGCCTATCATATAGAAAAGGTCTCACCGGAGGACAGAAAGGCGTTCTGTGCCTTGTCCGGCAGCGGGCTCCTTGTCATCGGGAGCAGCCTTCTGCTCACCGCCGTGCTGCTGTGGATCACGGAGTCTGCCCTGAGCTTTCTCCTGTTCGCCGCAGGTCTGGCAGCAGGGATGATTTTGCTGATCGTTGCAGGCATGAAGTATCACAAAAGTCATCTCTGACCCTCGTTTTACGTTTCTGCGAGAAGCATCACGGCTCATCCCCAGATGATGACATATCCTGTTGCTTTGTCGAATGCACAGCCTGCGCCCGGGCGTCTGTAGACCTCAGCATGTTCTGCAAATCGCAGCATATTTTCACAGCCGAGACGATAGAGCAGAGGCGAGGGAACGTCAGTATAGTCCGCAAGAAGAGACGAAAGCGCATCTGCATCCTGCATGATACGATCCTCCTCAGAGAATACGCTGAGATATTCATCCAGGCTCTCTTCGGGAGAGCGCCTTTCCAGCCCGTGTTTTTCGGCATTTTCAGCCAGTTCGCCGAAACAGCCGCCATCGCATCTGAAAACAAGGTCGGCATAGGGATGAGCGTCCTGTGCAAGCGAACTTGATCCCGTGTGGAAATAGTATTCGCTGATATTGTCCGGCAGCTTTTGGGGAAGCACACCACCGGCGTCCAGTCTGATACCGTACACGAACACAGTACGCTTCAGCAAGTACATGGAAGGCGCATAGGTAAAGCGTGAAACGATCAGCGGTGCTGCAAAAGCGAGGATGAGCAGGAGCGCTGCGATGCATCTGGAAGCGATCAGCGGGACTTTCATCGTGCCGTTCTGCTTGTATGTCCTGTAGAAACAGGCAAGCAGAACATTGACGATGATCAACGGGATCAGCAGGATCAGAGCGATCCCCGGGGTAAACAGAATGATGTATAAGCCTCCGAACAAGAAGAAGGCGATCACGAAAAGGATATTGAGCAGCATGAATCCTGACAATTTCTTTTTTGTTGTAGCCTCAGTCATAGTATCACCCCATACAGATCGAAAAGGTACGGCAAGGAATGTACCTTGTCTGCCTATGACAAAAGTATACCACATATATTATCATTTGTCAATAGATAATTATTGTTTTTCGATATTTATGTCTTACAAAACCGCACCCCCGGAGCTGCTCCGGAGGTGCGGTCTCATTCTGTCACGGGCCGCCCATGCCTTTGGCAAACGCCACGACATAGCCGCAGCCATACGCCACGCTGATCATCCCGCAAAGGCAGCATGATGTTACCAGAATCTGCGGGAGATCACCGGCAAAGGTAACGCAGCACAGCACCACGGCGATGACGCACAGGATCCCTGCGGCAACGCCCGCCATCTTTGACGGCTCATGCGTGTGTCCGATACCGCCGTTCCAGAAGAGCCAGAACGCCAGGACTGTCGCAACGCAGCATAGCACGGCAACGATGCCCGCAGGGATCAGGTACCCCTTCTGGAGGAACCAGATCCCGACCGCCGCGATGAAATCGGGGATCGCTGCATACCCTACCGAAGCGAGGATCTCGAACCCCGGCTTGTCCATCACTGCAAAGGTGATCCCCGCCAGCGCCACCGCAAGCAGATACAGGATCCATAGATGAGAGACCAGAAATGTCATACGCCACACCTGCCGATCGTCGTTTTCTTTCTTATCATTATACCACACTTTACGGGCATTCTGCAAGCCCCCAAAAGAGCGTTTCCCGACCCGGTTTACCATGATGCCCCACACGGCGGCATGGACGGCGGCTGTTCCTCGGCAGCGGGCGATGTGGAAAAGAACATCAACCTTGCCATTCTGCTCGATCTGCGGGAGCTCCTGCAAGCGTCCGGCTATGAGGTCATCGTGACCCGTGACACGGACATCTCCATCCACGACGCCGGCGTGACGGGCATCGCCAACCAGAAGAGCTCCGACATGGATAACCGGCTCGCCATCTTCAACAGCGTCAAGGGCGCCGTCTGCCTGTCCATCCACCAGAACCAGTTCACCGACCCGCAGTACAGCGGCGCCCAGATGTTCTACGCCGACACCAACTCCCGCAGCGCCGCCCTTGCGCAGACGCTCCAGTCGCAGTTCGTCGCCTTCCTCCAGCCTGAAAACAAGCGTGAGACCAAGCTCGTCGGCAAGGAGCTCTTCCTCTGCTACTACTGCAAGAACCCCACCGTCATGGCAGAGTGCGGCTTCCTCTCCAACCCGGAGGAGGCAGCGCTCCTCGTGACCGAGGACTACCAGCGGAAGGTCGCCTTCACGCTCTATGCGGGGCTGGTGCAGTACCTGGCGGAGGCATAAATATACAGAATGCAATATTTTTCATGCATAATCCGTTGCCGTAAATCGTTTTATATCGCAGCGTCGAAATATACGCACAGTATTTTATTTTCTGATTATGTTTAAAAAATAATGGCTTTTGTGCCAATTTTGCATGAACAAAGTGTTAATTTTCGGTAAATCAGTTGACTTCTTCTGTACAGTTTGTTATAATATAATCAGAAAGTATGCGAGTCATCGTTTTCGAAATGTACAGGAGTTGATACTATGCGTAATTTGTTCACAAAATGTATGGCAGCATTGGCTGCCGGGGCAATGATCGCCCTTCAGCTTGCTGTTTTCCCGGCAAGCGCTGATAATGATACGACAAATGATACAACTGATACGACACCGGATCTCTCCTCGTTCGGCGCAGTAGGCGACCTGACAGAGGAGCAGTCCACCTCTGTTGCCAAAGCCATCTACCAGGCGCTGGAGCAGCACGCTGCTTACATCAATATCAGAGACCTCAGGATCGACTCCACGATGGTCAATATGTACTCCATCCACAAGATCTACAACACCATCGTGAACGGCTGGGAAGTCGGGATCCTTGCCAAGCGTGAGGACACGACCTATTCGATGGCATCTGACTACATCGAAGCGATCAAGCTGTTCTACCAGGTGGATGACGATGAGTATGATGCGACCTATGCTTCCGTCATTTCTGAGCTGGATACGATCTGTGCCGGCATCGACCCGGCATGGTCCGACCCGGAAAAGGCGCTGTATCTCCATGAATATCTCGCCGTTCACTATGATTACGACCGTGAGCATATGAACGACACCACATCCGAAGAAGCCATCCTGTCGCATACCGCTTACGGTATGCTCAAGAGCGGCAAGGCAGTCTGCGAGGGTTACACATGGCTGTATAACACGCTGCTGCGCAGAGTCGGCATCGAGTCGATCAACGTGACCAGCTCGGAGCTGTGCCACACCTGGAACCTCGTGAAGATCGGCGATGCCTGGTATCACGTCGATGTGACCTGGGACGACTACAACGACAGCCATCCCGGCATGGTACGCCACAACAGCTTCCTCAAAAATGCCCCGGCAATGCGTGCATCCAATCATAATTCCGATGACTGGCTGCTGACGACCGGCAAGCCGGCATCCATCCTGCCGGACTCCAACCTCTACAATGCCGCATTCTGGACAAATACAGAAGCCGTTGTACAGAACTACCAGGATCGCTGGCTCATCGTAGAGCCGGACGAAAACAGCGTATGCACCGGTCATTTCAACCTCTATGCCTTTGATCCGGCGACCGGCAAGGCAGAGGCTGAGACCATCGCAACAACGACCCAGAAGTGGCCGCTGTTCGCCAACTCCGACAGATACTGGATGGGCAATTTCATCATCCCGTCCGTTTGCAACGGTATCATCTACTACACGACCCCGACCTCGATCATGGCAGTCACCTATGCACAGGACAGACATGACTGGGTATGCAACCTGACCGCAGATCAGGCAGCGATCGGTTTCATCTATGGCATGTATACCGACGGCAACATGCTGTACTACAATGTCTCCGACACCTACGCCAATGCGACCTCTGAGTACTGCATCCTTCTCGATGACTTCCAGGAGCGTGTTTTCAACACCTACGGTTATCCGACATGGGTAGAGCGCACCTCCAACATCACCCCGGCGGAGCCGACTGAGCCTTCGACGGAGGAGACGACCGAAGAAACGACCGAGGCGCCCACCGAGGAACCGACTGAAGCGCCCACCGAGATGACAGATCCCACCGAGGCACCGACCGAAGCAACGGAAGCTCCCACCGAGCAGCCGACTGAGGCTCCGACCGAAGCGCCGACCCAGAAGCCGACTCAGGCTACGACCAAGGCGACCACACAGACCACGACCACCACCAAGGCTACTACGACCACAACTGCCACCACCGCCAAGGCTACGACCACCACTGCCAAGGCTACTACAACGACTGCAAAGGCTACTACCACCACCGCCAAGGCTACCACGACCACTACCAAGGCTACCACGACTACCGCCAAGGCTACCACGACCACTACCAAGGCTACCACGACCACTGCCAAGGCTACTACCACGACCGCCAAGGCTACAACGACTACCGCCAAGACTACAACGACTACCGCCAAGGCTACTACGACTACCGCCAAGGCTACTACGACCACTACCAAGGCTACTACGACTACCGCCAAGGCTACTACCACCACCGCCAAGGCTACTACCACGACTGCCAAGGCTACTACGACCACCACAGCTGCTACGCAGACTGCGACCCAGAAGCCGACAGAACCTCCCGCAGGAAGCGGCGATGCAGACGGCAACGGTTCGATCGACGTGATCGACGTGATTGCACTCAACCGCTATCTGATGGGCAGCCTTCCGGAAACAGCTACCGTTTATGACGATGCGCTCGATCTGTATGAAGACGGCGTGATCGACGTCTTCGATCTGGGCATCCTCAAGCGTATGGTGCTGAATGCGAAAAAGTAATCTCCATGAATGAATTTCCTCCAAATTTTCATTCTGTAACAGACCCTCCGGTCTCCCGGAGGGTCTGTTCATTTCTATGCCGGAACCGCCAAATATTTTTTCAGCGGAGGGCTTGACAAATCCTATGGGATATGCTATAATGGATACTGCACGGGGCATTAGCGCAGTTGGGAGCGCATCACACTGGCAGTGTGGGGGTCAGGGGTTCGAATCCCCTATGCTCCATCCGAATCGAAGTCCAGAAATGGCTGTGATACGCCGTTTCTGGACTTTCGCTTTTCTGAAAAACGGGGCCAGCCACTTATTAGCCACTTATTTTGGAATTTAGCCTATGTACTCCCGCAGGATCTCTGCGGGAGTTTTGTTATCCGAAGGTCTGCCCGAAGGCTTCTTCTTCCTCAATTCCGTGGTCGGCTTCTGCGGATGGGGGCGGCTGCGGAGGGGCTTGGGGAGTTGTGAAGTGCAGTGCGTTCGTGATGGCTTCGCAGTTGCGGGCTCTTGCCTCCTGGAACATATGGGAATACAGGTTCAAAGTCGTTCCTACGACCGAGTGCCCCATATCTGCCGATACTGCGACCACGTCCATCCCCTCATAGATGAGAAGCGATGCATGTAAATGACGCAGGGAGTGGATTCCCCGGAAGGGAATGTCGATCCTTTCACAATAGCTCCGAAGCCACTTGTATGGCGTTTGCGGATGCATCGGAGCGCCGTTCCATTTGGTGAACACTCGGTCATGATCCTCCCATTTGCTTCCGATCCGTTGTGCTTCCTCCGCCTGCTCCTGCTGATACCGCTTTAGAAGATCCATTACATTCGCAGGAAATTTGGAGATCCGTCTGGACTTTTTGGTCTTGGTGGTATCCGTGTAGATGCCCTTTTCGGCTGTATACTGGGAGGTGCGGCGAACCTTGACCGTTCCGTAGGTGAAGTCGATGTCCTTCCACTCAAGTCCCAGCATCTCGCTCCGGCGGAAGCCGCTGTAGATCGCAAGGGTTAGATATACCTGAAAATGCAGCGGCTCATCTGTGAGATGATCGAACAGCTTTTTCACCTCATCCAGCGTATAGATCTCCTTTTCTGTTTCTTCCAGCTTTGGGACGACCACACGGCTGCATGGATTGTTCGACAGCATTCCCATCCGGACAGCGTAGGAGAACACATCGCTGATGAAGCTGAGGTGATGGATCGCCGTTTTTCTTGACAGCGGCTTGCCGTTCAATAGATTCTTCTCCGTGGTCAGAAGTCCGGTGATGAACTTCTGAATGTCACAGCTTGTGATCTTGTCAAGCCGCTTGTGGCCGATTGCTTTGTATACTCTCTTTTTTAGCTGCCCAATCTTGCTGAAGGAAGTCGGACGAAGGTTGATCTTTGCATATTCCTCAATCCATTGCTCAGCGAAGGTCTCGAATTTGACAGCGGAGGTGATCTGCCCCTGCTTACAGTCCTCCTCGAACAGGATCGCCTGACGCTGAACTTCTTTTTCAATCTGCCGCTGGGTCATTCCCGGTTCCGGCTTCCACAGTTTGTATTGGTTGTGCTGCTTCCCACGTATATCGTAGCCGCAGGATACCTTGATTTCATAGGTACCGCTTTTCCGTTTTCTGATTGTTGCCATGAAACACCTCACTCAGTTTCATTGCGCAGATAGCGTAACAGGTGTTCTTTGTTGATAAGGTACTTCTTTCCAGCCATAATTGACGGGATCTGCTTTTCAATGCACATCTGGCGAATCCTGTAGGCAGTCAGGCCTTCTACCAGGTCTGCTGCTTCCTTGATCGTCAGCATGGTGATCTTTTCCTCCTGCTGCTTCATTTCCATAGTATTCATTACTCCTTTCAAAGATCTGATCTGCCTGCCCGGATGAAACGCATAGACAGGCAATCAAAATACCCATTGTTCCTCCGAATATACACCCTGCAAGAAATCCTATCATTCAGCTCCCCCTTTACGTGACAGGTATACTTTGTTTGTGATACGGTTATCATATCAAATTAGTGTTCTACTCATAGGGCTCTTTATTGCTGGTGCGGAATCCCCTCCTATGCCGGACGCAATCCCGGAACGGGCAGTACAGGATATCTACGTCTCTCGGATACCAGACGCAGCCGAAGCATTTATGCTCTTTGGGGAGCGGCAGAGGCTGCACATCGGGATCCCGGATTTTGTGTGGTTCAGGACTTTTCTGTCCCTTGATTGGTTTGTTCATAGGTTCTCCTTTATATATATGGCGGTCTGCTGTTTAGGCACAGCAAACCGCCATGTTGTTTTTAGCCTTCGTCTGATTCATTGGTTTGATTCAGACGTTTCCGCAGTAATTCTCCGAGTACCCGCTGCGGAACGGAACACCAGAAACGGTCAATTGCGTGTTGACCCATGGGAGTCTCACCCCTCCGGGGATTTCCCGAAGCCGCCCTCATTGCCTGATTCCCCGATCAAAGGGTGCTGTGACTGGACGGAAGTAGCATTGTCCTCCTGCGTTTTACGGCACTCCGGTTCGCATACCCGGTTTGCAAGTTTATCCGTGGTGTATCGCTCGCTCAGATGAGGTCATGGCGCACGGCTTGGCTGACAGCCCGACAGGTTGTCCGCAGGATTCAAGTATTTCTGGTGCTGCTGTTCAGTTGTCAAATTGCATCGGGGCTTTATCCGCCCTCGATAGGTAGCCCTCGGGAGACCCCTGTTTTAGCAGCTTTTTGGAAAATCGCAGATAATTTCGGCGATTTTACCAATCCACATAGAAATGGTACGCTGCGGCTTGTCTAAAATCACCGAAATCTCATCCTGCGTAAACTCACAAACCCGATACAGATAAAATGCCCTGAGCTGTACTTCCGGCAGCCTGGCAAGGCGTTCCCTGAGTGGCTGCGGAAGGACATCTGTCCAGTTGTCGATTCCGTATGTATCAAATTCCGGCACATAGGAGAAGGCTAAATCATTGTCCGTCAGCTCCAGACCGCTACGGTATCTGTAGAAGCGGCGATCACTGTTCAGCACTGCCTTATCATATTTATACAGCACAAGAATCTGCTGGTAGGTCATACCGAGATCACGATAGACCTGCAGCAGCCTGCGCCATTCTTTATAGAATTTCTTGACTTCTCTTGCATGGTTATAACCCATTACGTTTCCTCCGTTCTGATTTTTGTGGAATCAAAACGAAGGCATCAGGGATATCTGGCAATTGCGCATTGCCAGATATTGCGATATGACATAAAAAATCTCCCATCGCCTTTAAAGCGACAGGAGATTACCCGAAAAAAACAAAACGAGCAGGGTATGACAGTGCCTTAAAAGCAGCTTGTCAAACTCCTACTCCATACTTTTGTATGCGTGGTGCTTGTACTAAGTTTCTATTCTCGATATTAAGTTGTTGCCGGCATTTCCAGCATTTGATAATGATGTTGTATAGCGGTTCGCGGTTAGGATCGGGAAGCCCGATCAATACGAGATCAAACAATCTTCCGTTGCAATAGGGACAGCGCACCTGCATTGTCCTGTTTTCTATCACATAATATACTCCTTTCTGTTAGCTGTCAGCTAAACAAATCGGTAATTATTTTGCGGCAGATTTGCCGCAAAATAATGGCTCATTTCTTTAGCTGCTCTATAAAGCGTCCCCAATCTTCCTCTGTCGCATTGGCTTCCCGTGCTTGCCGCAGGGCACGCTGCACAGCGGAATTACCATTGAGGTATTCCGTAATGTCCGGCGGCAGGTTGCCGGTTGTTTCGGCGTAGAGGTCGAATAGGTTTGTGGCTTCTTCAGGTGATAAGCTGAGCGCCTGGGCGATTCTCAGCAGGAGCTGTGGATCCGGGTTGATCCGGATGCCACGCTCCAACTGGCTGAGGTAGGCAGTGGAGATGCCGACCATTTGGGAGAGATGACGGCAGGTGATACAACGTGTTATTCGCTGATGGAAAACGTACTGACCGAGCTCTTTATTGTTATCCATTCTTTCTACGTGCTCGATTAAGGCGCCTTATTTTCAATGGCATCCTCAATCCAGACCTCGATGTTTTCTCTGATGTATTGATAAACATTTTTACTGTAGCGATAAGACGGATTATAACATTTTACATTCACGCTCATTGATTTCCCCCTTAGTATAAATCTGAAAAATGGTAACTGCAATTATGGTCATTAGTCCTGCCACTGCAATCAAAAGACTGCTCATTGCTCCTTCGATTTTGTCCATAGAAAGGCTCCTATAGTGTGAACTTTATTTGCAAATAAAGATACAGAAGATCCGAAATTGAAAAAATAATTCTTCTTATCATATCGCCACCCCGATTTAATGCAAAATAAAAATCAGTTATTTCATAAATCCGCTTCGTTAATCGTTAATAACGTGTTAATAACGATTGTTTTTGACAACAATGTATTCGTTAATAGTCAAGGAGTAATTACACAGTTACAGTTGTATTGTGGCGCATACTATTTCATCATAAACGCCCGCATTGTCACATCTACGCCGCTTCCTGCAAGTGCCGCATATTGCAGAATCCATGCCGCATCTGTTGCGTTGCACAAACCGTCGGCATTGACATCAGCGGCGGTCTCCTGTGCTTCCGTCAGCCCGGATGTGCTGCCGGCACCAACATTTGCGGCAGCGATCAAAACTTGTGCAGCATCGGATGCATTGACTGTTCTGTCCGCATTCACATCACCCAGACTATCTGCTGCACGGTCAACCAGCATTGTCTCGAACGTGCCGTTGCCATCACTGTCAGCAAGAACGGAAAGCGTATGCGGCTCTGTCTCGGTCAGAAGTATCTGCTCTGCATCTGTGGAAAATGTCAGCGACACCCATGCATTCCGGCTTGTAGCGTTCAGTTCGATTTCCTGCAGACCGGAACCGCTGATGAGATACCCATTGTCCGATTTTGTTAAAGACAATTCGGATGCATGCTCGCCGGACAGTGTAAGCTTGTAGAAGCTCGTTGCATAACAGCCTTCATCTGCTACAATCATGAGCGAAAAATCGGTATCAATCCCTTTAAACGAGGCGGAACCGTCCGGTGCAAATGCCGCATTTGTAAGCTGTGAACCTTCCACGGCATACCACCAGTGTTCATAGGACATGGTACAGTCAAGTGCCTGTGTTTCCTCCCATTCGATCGTATAGCCATTTGCTGCATCCTGGAAGGAAAGCGCCTGCGTCATGCCGGTCACGCCTGTCTGATAGTCGGCAGCGGTCTTTTCATCCGGATGCTCCGGTGCAAAGGTCTGCACCGTATACGCAGCGGGAAACTCGATCGAGCGCAGCAGCGGATGGATCTGCGTCGGTTGTTCGTAAGTATTACCTATATTGACACCGTGCAGATTGATGGCATCGAGACTGCGCCGCACCGTCTGCAGATACATTTCCTGAGCACCTTTCTCCGCCCAGTAGGGTACATAGAGTGGACAGCGCTTGACATCAGCATCCGGCTCTGCGTAAACATAGCCCTCCTCCCTGCGATCCTCCGGCAGATTGCTGTCATAGGTCAGGATCTTCTTCTGATAGACCGTACCGTCAAATTCATATCGCCCCTCCTCCATCCCATAGGCGACTACAGCATGCCCAGCGATGGTATAGGGATCGTCTGCATTCCCGGTCGGATATGCCATGTAATAGCAAAAGAGTAACGGGATGCCCTTGGCAAGGCAATCGTAGATCTCTATCGAATTGAAAACATCATCCTCATACGTAGAGCCGGAATTTTCCATAACCAGATAATAGGTCAGCAGCTCCCGCACCGCATCTGTCAGTGCCACATCGTGCAGGCATTCCGCATCCGGGTCAAGTAATGCAGGATCGAGGATCCCAGCCGCCGCCAAAAGCGACAGATCCGCCATGCCTGCACAGCATCCAGCATACTGCTCCTTCGCCCAGCCCCAGTAGGTCTCGGCCGCCGCCTGTTCGGTATGCGACATTCCGGCGGTAAGTTCTGCAAAGGTTTCATCAGACAGCACATAATATCCGACATCGCCGTTGGTAAATGACCAGCTGTCCCTTTTCGGATTAAATGTATAGGGGCGCTCTACCTTCGGCTGGTTATACTCACAAATGCACTCGGCATTCCGCAGCGTATCGTTGCCGCATCCGATGGAAAGAACTGCCCAGTCATTAGCTGAACCCTTATAGCAGACCCTATGCAGCGAATCACAGGCTTTGAAAGCATTTTCCTCGATGCGCTCGATACCTTCAGGGAGCATAACGGTATCCAGCTGTGTATCATCGGCAAAAACCTCCTGCCGGAGAATGCGCAGAGAAGCCGGCAGGACAGCATGTCGTACCCCGCAGCCCGCAAAGGCACATGCGCCGATCTCCGTAACCGAATCTGGCAAAATGATAGATTCGATGTTTGGACAGTGGAAAAACGCATAGTTTCCGATCTTTCTTAGTCCCTCCTGTGATGCGAAATCTACTGTTGTTAGCTGCCAGCACCCCTCAAATGCAGAATCCCCGATCTCCTCGATCGTTTCTGGGATAAACACATAGGCAACGTCAGGATCACCCTTGAATGCGCCCGCTGCGATTTTCGTCACAGGAAGTCCTTCAATCTCTGCGGGGATCTCCATGACGTATTTCGTGGATGTATAGCGAGTAATCTCGATGTGATCGCCGCAATTGTTGTACTCGAACGCGATGTCGTTTTCTTCCGCAGTTGCCGTCATCAGGATTTCCGGACGGCTTGTAAGCGGTGACAGGATGGGAGTGGCTGCGATCAGGACGGACGTTGACCAGAGAATAAGCCGTTTGTGTCGTCTCATAAAGATGACCTCCTATTGATATGCATTAGTGGAAATGCCTTGTCTGCATAGTGTAGTGCAAATGGAAACTACGCAGCCAAGGCATTAAGGGAGAATGAGTGTTAGTTAGTTGAAGGTAAATGCTGAGTAGTGTCTACCACCCTTATATACGCTCCTAATTTCTTAAGGATTCTGTGAACTGTAGCAGCTTATCAGAATACCCTTCTGCGCCTACCTTGGCTGCATAGATTAGAATCATCGCCGCATCCGAAGCGTTGATCAGCCCGTCGCCGTTCACATCGGCCATCTGCATATGCAAATCATCAAGCTCAGGCATCTGTCCCGCCCCAATTTGAGCGGCTGCAATCAGAAGTAATGCCGCATCGCTGCTGTTTACTCTCCCGTTAGCATCCAGATCACCGAGCGTATCGTACAGGTCGGGCAATTCTGTTTCAAACGTGCCGTCACTGTCAAGGTCTGCCGATGCAGTCACAGTATGCGCTGTGCTTTCCGTCAGGAGGACAGCATCTGCATCGGTCGAAAATGCGATCGTCTGATCTCCGCTTTCATGAGATCTTGTATTGACACATACACGATGCATGGTATCCGCTTTCAGCAGGCAACCGTTTTCCACCATCTGCAGGCTCGCTTCTGCGGCAGAGCCCTGTGCTGTGACCTGATACCAGGCACCGGTGTAATGCCCTTCGTTGCAGCAGTATTCAAGTAGGTACGGCGCAGTTTCGCCCTTCACTGCCGCATAGCCGTCCGGCATCACATCAGTCTCCTGCGCACGCTCCGACCATGCCTTCCCGATGCTGTTTTCATAGAACATGACCGTTTCGAGCTCCTGCGGCTGGGCAAGTGCCATACGATAGCCGGAGGCAGTATCCTCAGTCAGGTAATTCAGTGCTGCATTTGCATTATTATCAGGATAGAAGGCCGATGTTTCCAGATATGTAGCATCACCTGTCAGACTGAAAGTTCCATTTTGCCGCGTGATCGTCTGCAGTTTATGCTCCTGATTGATCCAATTGCTTGTCATCACGCCAAGGAATGGCTTATCAGAATCATATTGCTCAGTACCCTCCAATAGTCCGTAGGTGTTCAGCAGGTTGATATCGTCGATCACAGCCATGATCTCGCCATCACCATGCGTAGACCATCCGAACCATTGCAAACACCATGCACCTGTTTCGGAATTGAGATAGAGTGAGTCGCACAGATCATACCAAGTCGGACTTCCGTCTCTACACTTTTGTGGAAAAGCCGGATCATAGATCAAAATCTTCTTATCGTAGCGGTCAAAATGTGCATCCACATAATCGCCCGACTCCACATCGTAGGCAACAACGGCATGTGCGCCCATGCCTTCCGAGATGTTTCCCGCCGTCATAGCAACCAGAACAGGCTTGCCATTATGTAACTTATCCAGTAAGATTTCGGCACGTTCCTGCGGCGTTGTTGTATAGCGAAGCCAGGCGCATTCCTGCCGCAGCACATCTGCACACTGCAGCGTGTGATAATATAAGATCAAAGACGCAGCGGCAGGGGGCAGCGTGATATCCTCATAAGAACCAGTATCGCTGAGATAAGGATAGCCGATGTCCGTCAAGCCACGGGGAACTGTCCCGTTTTCATGTGGATACAGCGTATAATCAATGAGCCCGTAAGCTGACAGGATGGATGTTACGGAGCAGCCCCAGCATCCGCCGCCGCCTTTGGTTCGCTGCAGTGTTGTTTCCGCAGTGTAAAGCTCCGTGTTTTTCAGCTCGCTGCGCAGCTTATCCTGATCTGCCTTTCGCATGTCAGATTCCGGCGGCAGCAGCGCACCCGGCACACCCCAGTCGTTGATGCCTAATTCATAGCGTGGCTCTGAAAAGGCGGCGTTTGCAGGATAAGACATTATGAATGTAAGGTTTAATACGGCTGCGATGATAGCAAGTTTTCTTTTCATAAATTAATCCTAATTACCAGTGATGGATTAGCCGTTAATTGCTTTATGTTGCTATTAAACAGGTGGATTTGCAGGATTTTGTTCTTCATTAGTAGCAACAATCGTACTCATCATTTCTCGTGTCTTGAGCTTATTCGTTATTTCACCATTCTGCGAAATTTTGATTACTATCCCCTATTTCTCTCAACTAACTTCATTATAATGCGATTAATTGATAACTGCAAGGTGTTTGGCACAACATGCATATTTTTGGCACGAAATGTACAGTGCGCTCCTATTCCATAATGTATAATATTAACTTGAATAGAAGTGGTTTGTTTTGATCATAGGAAGAGTGTACTTGCCGTTTGTGTTTGAAGCTCTTTTGAGATCTTCCTTCTACATTTTTACATTCCTTTGTTGTAGCAAATACTATGCATTTTTCAAACCATTTTTTTCATCCCTATTATAGTAAAAAAGTAGCTTTTTGTATTTCTCATAAGCAATTCCAATCACATCCGCATATGAATGCAGCAGCTCTTCGATCCTATCATAGTTCCGCTCCTGAATTGGCTTTGCCATTTCTGCATCAAGCATTTGGTTTAATTCCCGAAGCATCTCCTGACGAGCCTTGTAATCATTATCTTCCATTACTGTCACCTGCTCATAGTTTATTCCTTGTGTGCTTTCACGACCTCTTTCACATACGTTTCAAGATTCCCAGCAAAGGAACCCGCCCCGGCTGCTGCTGCATATTGCAGCAAGATCGCTGAATCAGATGCATTGATGCTGCCGTCTGCATTCACATCAGCAGCATTTTTCTGGTCATCCGTCAGTCCGGAATCCTCTCCGGCACCGATCCTGGCTGCAGCGATCAGGATCTGTGCGGCATCAGAGCTGTTGGCGATGCTGTCTGCATTCAGATCTCCGAGCTGCATCGTTGCGGAAATGACGGTCTCATAGCTTCCGTTCTGGTCTTGGTCGATCGCCGCTGCGAGGTGATGGTTATCATTCTCATAGATGAGGACGGTATCAGCGTCTGTTGAAAACGTCAGCTTTTCCAGTCCTGCATCACTGAGTCCGGTGATCTGGACATCATTCATCTGATCGGAGGTCAGCAAATAGCCATCGTTTGTGGTGGAAAGCTGCGCTGTTCCGGCAGTTCCTGTGAGCGTCATGTCATAATAGCTGCCATAGTAATGCCCTTCGTTGCCGACCAGTTCAATCGTATAGGGCTGACCTGTGCTTTCGAGCATGACGGTGCCGTTGGGAGAGAAGCGCGTTGCCTTTCCTACGCCTTTTGTGTACAGAAGCAACCCCGGATAGAACATCGTCAGCTCAAGCTCCTGTTCGTCCTGTACCGTGACGCAATAGCCGCTTTCCG
>JAIKWY010000210.1 GCA_024684395.1 Oscillospiraceae bacterium | reverse complement strand
CAGAATTCAAATCCCCCGCTCTGACACTTCCAACGGTTTTTCAGGCTTGACAAAAACGTCAAAACAAGGTATCATATATAATAGGATATTATACCCATACCAAGGAGGACACCATGAACACGATACACGTACCTGTGCGGGATGCCTACAATGTTTTCATTGAGCGGGGCATCCTGTCGAATTGCGGCGCACTGATCGAAGACCTCATCTCCGGCAGGACATGCGCCATCATCACCGATGACAATGTGGACAAGCTCTATGCCGATGCGCTCACTGCTTCCCTCGAAGGGGCAGGGCTGCAGGTCGTCAAGTTCGTCATCCCGCACGGCGAGGCTTCCAAGTGCAATTCCTCGCTCATGCAGATCTACAGCTTTCTCTGCGAGAATGACATCACCCGTGCGGACTGCCTGATCGCCCTCGGCGGCGGCGTTGTCGGCGACCTGACGGGCTTTGCGGCGGCGACCTATCTGCGGGGCATCCACTATATCCAGGTACCGACCTCGCTCCTGGCACAGGTGGACTCCTCCGTCGGCGGCAAGACTGCCATCGACCTGCCCGAGGGCAAGAACCTCGTGGGTGCGTTCTACCAGCCGGATGCCGTGTTCTGCGACCCGGACACGCTCCGCACTCTTCCCCGTGAATTTCTCACGGACGGCATGGGCGAGGTCGTCAAGTACGGCATGATCGCCGATCCCAAGCTGTTTGATCTGCTCTGCGAATGCGATCTCGACACGGTGCAGGAGCATTTTGACGAGATCATCCCTGCCTGCGTTTCCGTCAAGCGGGATGTCGTTGCCGAGGATGAGCGTGACACGGGTCTGCGCATGATCCTGAATTTCGGACATACGATCGGTCATGCCATCGAGGCATATTACCACTACGAGACCTACACCCACGGCTGTGCGGTCGGCGCAGGCATGTGCCTGATGACGAAGTACAACGGCAGTGCGGAGGACTATGCCCGCCTTGTAGAATGCTGCGAGCGCTACGGGCTCCCGACCGATGTCGAAGCGCCGCTCTCCAAGCTCCTGCCGCTGTGCAGCCACGACAAGAAGCGCCTTGGCGGCACCATCCGCTATATCACATGCAGCCCCATCGGCACGGCGCACATCAAGACTGCTCCGTACCATGATTTCTGCCGGCTCTTTGAAAGGTAAGGTGGCTATGGATCTGACAATCACGCCCCGCCTGCTCTCCGGCAGCATTTCCGTGCCGGCATCCAAGAGCATGGCGCACCGGGCGATCATCTGTGCCGCCCTCGCTTCCGGCACATCGCACCTGACCGCTGTTTCGACCTCGAAGGACATCGAGGCGACCTGCTCGATCATGCGGGCATTCGGCGCATCCTGCACGGCGGAGAGCACCTCCCTCACGGTGACAGGCATTGCCTCTGCACCTGCGGAAGCGGCTGCCGACTGCTGCGAGAGCGGTTCGACGCTGCGGTTCCTCATCCCTGTGGCGGCGGCGCTCGGCATCCGGGCGACCTTTCTCGGACAGGGACGGCTCCCGGAGCGCCCCATCACGCCCTATCTGCGGGAGCTTTCCAAGAAAGGCATCACATTTGCCTATGAAAATACCATGCCCTTCACCATTGAGGGACAGCTACAGCCCGGACGCTTCGAGCTCGAGGGCGATATTTCCTCGCAGTTCATCACCGGACTGCTCCTGGCGCTCCCGCTGCTGGGCGGCAACTCGGAGATCTTCATGACCTCGGCTTTACAGTCGAAGCCCTATGCGGACATGACCATCGACTGCATGGCGAAGTTCGGCGTGACTGTGACCGAGACGGAGACGGGCTATCACATCCCCGGGAACCAGACCTATCAGCCGGCGGATATGCAGATCGAGGGCGATTTTTCGCAGGCTGCGTTCTTTTTCGCCGCCAATGCCCTCGGGAGCAGCATCACGCTCGAAAATCTTCCGGAAAAATCTGCGCAAGGCGACAGGAAAGTTGTTGAAATTCTCTCCGACATGTGGTATAATAGTAAGGAAGAGACCATGGAGATCAGTGCGGAGGACATCCCGGACATCGTGCCCATCCTCTCCGTTGCCGCAAGTCTGGCGCCGTGCGTGACCCGCATCGTCCATGCGGAGCGGCTGCGCATCAAGGAGAGCGACCGCATCGAGACGACCGCTGCCATGCTGCGGGCACTCGGCGGCGAGGTGGAGATTTTGCCGGACGGGCTGGAGATCCACCCGGTGAAGGCATTCACGGGCGGCACGGTCAACAGTGCCGGCGACCACCGGATCGCCATGTCCGCTGCCATCGCTGCCACACGGGCAGAGGGGGAAGTGACCATCCTCGGGGCGGACAGCGTGCGCAAGTCGTACCCGGATTTCTTCAAGGATTACCGAAACTTAGGAGGCGTTGCCAATGGCATCCATCTGGAATAACCGCATCTCTGTATCCATCTTCGGAGAGGCACACGGGCCTGCGATCGGCGTGACGGTCGATAATCTGCCGCCCGGCGAATTTATCGACATCAAGAAGCTGCATCAATTCATGGAACGGCGCTCGCCCGGCATCCACGAGGGCGGTGAGTTTAACCAGATCATGTCCGGCATTCTGAACGACCGGACGACCGGTTCCCCGCTCTGCGCCTTCATTCAGAACAATGAGCCGACCACGTTTGACATGAGCCAGCTCAACCGTCTCCCCCGCCCCGGTCATGCCGATTATACCGGCACGATGCGCTATCGTGGCTTCAATGACGTGCGGGACGGCGGGCATTTCTCCGACCGGCTGACAGCGCCGCTCTGCTTTGCGGGTGCGGTCTGCGGACAGATCCTCGAACGCCGGGGCATCTATGTCGGTGCCCATGCCCTCGAGATCCACGGCATCCGGGACGAGGAATTTGACCAGGTGAAGGTAGACAAGGAGGCGATCCTTGCCGTCCGCTACAAGAGCTTCCCCGTCATCAGGAATGCACAGGGCAAGCTGATGCTCGAAGACATCCGTGCGGCACAGGAGGGCGGTGAGTCCCTCGGCGGCATCATCGAATGTGTTGCCGTCAATGTCCCCGCCGGCATCGGTTCGCCGATCTTTGACGGTCTGGAGAACTCCATCGCACAGCTCATTTTCGGCATTCCGGGCGTGCGCGGCATCGAGTTCGGCGCAGGCTTTGAGACGGCGAAAATGGTCGGCAGCCAAAGCAATGACAGCTTCTATGTAGATGACCACGGTCATGTGCGGACGCATTCCAACAACCACGGCGGCATCCTCGGCGGCATCTCCTCGGGTATGCCCATCACGCTACGGGTGGCGATCAAGCCGACGGCTTCCATCGCACAGCCGCAGGAGTCCGTGAACCTTTCCACCATGCAGACCGAAAAGCTCGAGATCGAGAACGGCTGCGAAGCGTGCATCGTACCGAAGGCAGTTCCCTGCGTGGAGGCGTGCGTGAACATCGCACTGCTCTCGCATATGATGGATTATCCGCATTTCTGCGGCTGATCGGCTGCAATTTGCCTATACTTAGCAAGGAGGGATACCATGAGCAAAAACATGCTGGACGAGAATCTCCTGAAGATCTCTGAAAAGGCGGATCGTGTCATCACTGACCCGACGCTTGCGGGGATCCTTCTGTGCTACATGCTCTACCGGGTGGAAGTCCCGGTGGACAGCGATCTGCTGTATGACATTGCCGTGACAGGCGGCTATATCAACTATTTTACCTACAATGACGCTTTGCAGGCGATGCTCGGATCCGGCTCCGTGCGCTGTCAGGAAGGCGAAAACGGCGAGAAGCTGTACTCGGTCACGGACATCGGCATCGAATCGGCCAAGCGGCTCAAGACTGTGGCTGCCAAGTCCTACCGGGATCACCTCGTCAGCAAGATCAAGCTTGCCGTCACCCGGAAACGCAACCAGAAGAACGTCCACATCGCGTATGAACCGCTGGAACAGGGCGGGCATCTGCATGTGACGCTCTGTGACGGG
>JAIKWY010000196.1 GCA_024684395.1 Oscillospiraceae bacterium | reverse complement strand
ATACATCGCTGGAATGTCTGTTCATCATGTTCGGCCCTACGACCAGAAACGGCAAGACCACGACCATCGAAACGATCCTGCGTGTTATGGGTGAATACGGCCGTTCTGCCAAGCCGGATATGCTTGCCACAAATTATTTCCGAGGTCAGTCCAACGGCTCGTCCGATGATGTCGCCCGCCTTGCAGGTGCAAGATTTGTCGGCATTTCTGAAATGGAGCAGAAGCTGACGATCAATGCCTCTTTGACAAAGCAGCTCACAGGTAACGGTTCTATTACCGCCCGTTTTCTGTATGAAGGCTATTTTGAGTTCCATATGCAGGCAAAGATCTTCATCGACACCAACCACCTGCCGAATGTCACTGACCGAACCCTGTTTGAGTCCGGCAGACTGAAAATCATCCCGTTTACCCGTCACTTCGAGGACCACGAGCAGGACAAGACACTGAAAACAACGCTGATGCAGCCGGAGAATCTATCCGGCATCCTGAACTGGTGCATTGAGGGGTATCGGCTGTATAAGGTCGAAGGTCTTGACGAGCCGGACGAGGTGAAAGCTGCGACCGAGGAGTATCGTGTGGAGTCTGACCGTATCGCTCAGTTTATGCAGCAGTGCCTGAGAAAAGAAAAAGGATCGGAGATCAAGGCATCGGCGGTTTACAGTCATTACAAGACATGGTGCAGCGACAACGGATGTAAATATGAAAGCTCTCAGAATTTCTATAAGCGGCTTTCTTTGGAGTATCTCATTGTCAAGCGCAGACCTTGGAAACAGACTACGACCGGCAATATGAATCCGCTTGCACTTGTGAACGATGCAGCATGGGTAAACGGCGAGGAACCCGGCATGGATCTCGTCCCTGTTGATGATGGAGAGTGACGATCTGCCGTTAGCGCATATCCTATAGCCGTATTGCCGGCGCATAAGCTAAAAAGTGCCTATCTTCTGTAGTTTTCTATTATATTATTCTATCTTTATTCTTTATATGTAGCAAATGTAGCAAATGAATATATAAATATTACTATAAAGAAGAATATAGGAAAAGTTATGGAATGGAATGCTACAAGTGCTACAGAGATAGGAAAAATGAAGTAAAATCGAGAAAAATCTGTGGACATCTGTTGCAAATGCCTACTTTGTGACTGCTACAAAGCGTGGCAAGTGCAACAGGTGTCAGGGGTTGAGGAGGTTATCGTTATGCAGAGAACCGCAATTCTGCGTGGTACCGTCAATCAGGAGTATGGTAAGACCATTGCAGAGAAAATCAACGATAAGCTGGACAAGAATCCGGAATTCGAGCTGGTACAGACCACAGTGCTGGATAGCTCGGATGTATTCTGCACACTCTTGTGCGTATTTGAAAAGAAAAATCAGGAGGACTAAGAATATGAGAATCATTACAAGCGAACAGGTATCCGCAGGACATCCCGACAAGATCTGTGACCAGATCGCAGATGCCATCGTGACCGACTGCCTTCAGCATGACAGAAACAGCCGTGTCGCCATCGAGTGTCTTTTCAAGAACCGCTGCCTTGTGATCGCCGGTGAGCTGACAAGCACCCACGAGCCGGATTACAAGGCACTGGTACAGCAGGTGTTCGACCGCATCAACAACGGCGGTGCAGAAAATGCAGATGCCGGTCTTGACTACAAGCTGGATTTCACAGCCGATGATCTGGACATTGCAATTCTGGTCGATCACCAGAGTGGCGACATTGCGCTCAGCGTGAATACCGGCGGTGCAGGAGATCAGGGCATGATGTACGGATATGCGACCAACGAAACGCCGGAACTGCTCCCGATTCCCTTCGTGCTTGCAACCAGATTTCTGGAACTGCTAAAAGCCTACCCCTGCCGTATGCTGAAAGCTGATGCAAAAGCACAGGTCAGCTTTGACTATGACAGCGGCAGGATCACGACCTTCCTCTGCTCGGTGCAGCATACACATGATGTGAATGTCGAGGACTTCAAGCCCATCATTGAAAACATCATGATTCGCACTGCAACAGAATACGGGCTGAATACAGACTTCGTAAAGCTCGTGAATCCGACCGGAAGATTTGTTCTCGGCAGCTCTTTTGCAGATTGCGGTGTTACCGGACGCAAGCTCGCCTGCGATACCTACGGCGGTATCGGGCATATCGGCGGCGGTGCGATGTCGGGCAAAGACCCGTCTAAGGTTGACCGCAGCGGTGCGTATGCGGCCCGTAAGATTGCAAGGGATATTGTCAGTGCCGGATATGCGGACAAGGCAGAGGTGCAGATCGCATACGCCATTGGTGTGGCAGAGCCGGTAAGCGTGTATGTGGAGACGTTCGGCACGGAGCATCAGGATACGGAATTCATCAGCCAGTATGTCCGTGAGAATTACGACCTTACTCCGAGAGGTATTATTGACGGTCTGGGACTTCTCGATGTGGACTATAACGCCGTTTCCGCATATGGACACTTCGGAAAATCGGGGCTTCCGTGGGAGAAATAAAATATTTTTTGAGAAATTTTTAAATGGATACCCACAAAACGCCCTCTCCCACGACAGTATATGAGGGGCGTTGTTCAGACCAACCACAAACACATTACAAACCAAGCGGGACTGACCGCCCCTATCACTATGAAATACCACTGTGGAAGGAGGCTGAGACAATGCCGAGCAGACCAAAGACACCATGCCGACATCCCGGCTGTGCAGCACTCGTTCCCTACGGCACCAAGTACTGTGACAAGCACCGTTCCCTCCACCCGGAGGACACACGCTCCGCAGGCAGCCGAGGCTACGGCACTGCATGGAACAGAGCCCGCAAGCGTTACCTCGAAACACATCCGCTGTGTGTGGAGTGCATGAAACAAGGGCGCTATGTCAAGGCGACTGATGTCGATCACATCAAGCCGCACCGAGGAGACAGCGTACTGTTCTGGGATCAGAGCAACTGGCAAAGCCTCTGTCACCGACACCACAGCATCAAAACCCGAAACGAGGATCACACCCCTGAGTACAAGTACTGAAAGCAGCTCACCAACCTACTCTGCGATTCAGACTTGGCACAGGGGTGTACCTATGGGGCGGGGCATGGGGCTGGGGCAGCCCGCCGGGGCGGGTGAAAATCTCAAAAATGAAAGCAACACAAGACCGTCGGCCCCTCTCGTGTGAAAAAACGCGAATTTGCAGGGCCCCCGGTCAGTCGGGACCCTGACAGAAATTGAAATATGGAACGCACGCTGAAACGAAAGCGCTGATTTATCGTACTTTTCCAAATGCTGCCATCGATTTGGTCGGCAGCGGTGTACATACGGAGTTTCGTCACAAACCGCATCGTAAAACGGCGATTTTTCACGCAAAAAGATGTGAAAACAGCTTTGTTTTAGCATTTTACCGCATTTTGATGATGTGCTCTTGGCGAAGCCCGTGTGGATACCGAAAACCGCAAAACTTCGGAGGATTTGAGGTGGCAAGCAGATGACAGATGCACAGAAAGAGCAGGTGCGGGCAATGCGGATGCAGGGCATCGGATACCGGTTGATTGCAAAGTCACTTGGCTTGAAGATCAATCAGGTGCAGCTATTCTGCAAGGCGCACGGTCTCGCAGGAAATGGAGAACTCGCACGGCTCAACTATCCGATCTGGTGTCAGCAGAACAGCCGCTGTCCGGTGTGCGGCACAAAAGTCACGCAGCCGGAAACTGGCAGACGGAAACGTTTCTGCTCCGGACGCTGCCGCACCAGATATTACCGTATGAAAAAAGACCTGGAGGAATGAAAATGCTTGTAACCGTTTTATGCCTTACTTACATGATGGTCATTATCTTGATCCATGCTATCTGGATCAGTTCCATCATCAAGCACGATGGTAAGTGCCACTACCACGACTGCGGTCACTGTCCGTATGACGGGTGGTGTCCGATGCAGGAGGAGAAACAGCATGACGTTGACAGAGAACTTCATTCGTAATGCGATACAGCTTGACAGCGGTGCGGAGGTCATGTACGGCAGCGATCAGGTGTATGACACTTATCCTTGCCGCTTTCCGACAGTCGAGTTTCAGCTTACAGCAACGGACGCTCTCGTGGAGGTAGCTGACCGCATCCGTATGGAGAAAGGTTACCTTCCGATGCATCCGAGAGACGGGCGCACAGACGATGTTGACAATGACGGCTGGTATTCATTCTACATCGGGATTTCAAAACTTCCCGGTGACCATCAGCAGTGTCAGCTTGACAGCAGCATTAGCTTCGTGGTCGTCAATTCAGATTCCGATGACAACGAGGATATGTACAGCATTGACCTGACTGAAACAGAGCAGGCGTATGTGTATGAAATACTGAACCGGCAATGCCGAAGATATCACGGAAAAGACTGTGCCACACTTCTG
>JAIKWY010000165.1 GCA_024684395.1 Oscillospiraceae bacterium | reverse complement strand
ACCATGCCGGCTAAGACCGGAACGCTCCGCCCGTATGCGTATATCGCCGATGGGTTCAATCTTGTCAGCGTGAACGAAAACGACGGCGTGAACGAATACCTCCTCCAGAGCGGCATGGAATCCCCCCGACCGCCGGAATTTACCGTCACCCAACGGGAGTTCGAGGACTTCTCGCTGATCGTCAGTGCGGATGCCGAGATCAGCAACGAGATCTCCCTCGATGGGCGGCGTGGCTTCTGCATCATGGAAGGCAACACCTGCACCCTGTACTGGTTTGAGGAAAATGAGTGTTTCTGTATCAGCGGTGCCGACTATGACAAGCGGTGTCTGTTAGAAATCGCACGCTGCTTTGTCCCTGCGGAACAATAGGAATGAGGTGATCTGTTGAAGAATTGCATGAAGAACACAGCCACTGCATATACACCGTAATATCAACAAGGAGGGATCGTTATGAAAAGAAAGATCATTGCATTATTAGCTGCTCTTCTGTGCTTTACGTTCACGCCTGTCACAGCATTTGCTGCGGAAACTGAACCGTTCATCATCGAGACAGACACATTCCAGTATTATTCTACTGCTTCCCGGGAGGATAAACTGTCTGTCAAGGGAACGGATGCAAACCTGATGGTGACAGCGATCTATCAGAACAAGGAAGATCCGACGGATAAGCTGTATACGGCTGTCGAGCTGCATGAATACTATGCCGGTCGTATCTACCTTATGAACTGGGAACATTTGCCCGATTGGGAGACCGTTCAGGTCGGTGATCTGATCTATGTGACACCTTATGAAGTAGTTGAGACCTATCCGGGAAGGTGCTATCTCACTGATGTGACATCCTTCAAGAATTACGGAAATGGAAGTGCAGTTTTGGGCGATGAGTTCAAGGAAGTGATCCGGAACGAGCTTGAAATTTCTCAGTCCGAACTTATGAAAAAAGAGTATGAGATCGCTGTGGAGAATTACCGGTTACTCTCTGTCCCGCCGGAAGTCACAGGCGAAGCCCCACAGCAGCTCTACGGCGACTTCAACCATGACGGTGAGGTCAACGCCAGCGATGCCGCCATCATGCTCATCTACGCTGCGGAACACGGTGCCGGAACGTTCAGCGGTTCTTTTGAAGAATACGTCAGCAAGTGATACATGAATGCAGACGGCTGCGTGGATGTCTTCGATCCGGGACTGCTGAAACGGGCAGTGCTGATGCGCTGAAATGAGATATGGATAAAAGGGCGGCTGTCGAGAGATCTGTCCTGAAAAATGCACTTTAGCAGAGTAAATGCTGTTGCCCTGCGGATAAGCCGGAAAACAGTTGACATTCCTTCATAACTATGCTATAATGAATGCAAAGCATTCATTATAAATGATGCCCTTGCAGATCCGCTCCCTGCATATCGGGCAATGATAGCATAACGCTTCGCTTATATGCTATAACATAAAAAAGATCGTGCGGGATCACGGCGTTTTCCGTCTGTTCTGCACATTCGGTGAAGGAGGTCATTTATGGCTAAGCATGATTATCTTGAAGCGAAGAAGCTCGGCGATGCGGCAGTACGTTTCGCTCTGAAAAACGGTCTCTCCGCCTATCCGCCTGTACTCGATCAGATCGAGGAGATCAAGTCCGCTGCCGGTGAGGTGCGTGTGGGTCTGCTCGAACTCCCGCTCTCCCGGATCAACGGCACCAAGGAGGCAGGGCGTACCAATGTGTTCGCCACCAATTTCATGCCGATCCTCGAAGGCAATTCGGAATTTGCCATCAAGTGGGCTGCCCTGTATGACTCCTATGTCAACGAGGGCATCCGTGATGCGATCCTGGTGTATGAATACATGAACCAGTACTATGTGCAGGAGGGCAACAAGCGTGTCTCCGTCTCCAAATACGGCGGCAGCGAGTTCATCCTTGCCGATGTCATCCGCATCCTGCCGGCTCGTGACGATTCCAAGGAGAGCCGCCTGTACTATGAGTATCTGGATTTCTTCAAGTCCACCAAGAACCACTACATCGTCTTCTCCGAACCGGGCGAGTATGAGCGTCTTGCCGAAATGCTCGGGCAGGAGCTCGGCGCCAGATGGGACGAGGATCTCTGCAAGGATCTGAAGGCGGCGTTCTTCAACTTCTCCCGCAAGTGCGAGGATGTCATGAAGGACAGCGATGATTTCACGATGGGCGATGCATTCCTGATATACATCTCCATCTTCCCGATGAAGTCCCTCCTGACGGATACCAAGGATCAGATCGTCAAAAACATCCGTCTTGCACGGCGTGAGCTCCTCACAAGCGTCAGCGCCGAGAAGATCGACTTCGTGGAGAAGGCGCCCGAGGCGGCAGAACAGAAGGGCTTCATGAACCTGTTCACGCCGTCCAAGAAGTACTCCGCCTCTTCCCCGCTGCGTGCTGCATTTATCTATGATGCAGACATCGAATCCTCCCGCTGGATCAACAGCCACGAGGCAGGACGGCTCTATGTGGAAGGCGTCATCGGCGAGAATGTCCGGACGAAAAGCTATTTCACGAACGGCGATGTGTCCGCTGCGCTCGAACAGGCGATCAGCGACAAGAACGAGGTCATCTTCACCGTTGCACCGGATATGATGGAAGAGGTGCTCAAGACGGCGCTGCATTACCCGAAGATCCGCTTCTTCAACTGTGCTTCCGGCAAGACGAGCAACCTGGTCAAGGGCTATCACGGCAAGCTCTACGAGGCGGCATTCCTCCTCGGCATCTACTGCGGCTACCTCACTGTGCAGGAGGGCGACAAGCCCCACCGCATCGGCTATGCGGCACGCACCTTTGAGAATACCGCTGTGGTCAATGCCTTTGCGCTCGGTGTTTCCACGATGGATCCGGCGTGCAGGATCTCGCTCCACTGTCTCCATTCCGCCGACGAGCAGGAAGCAGAAGCGATGCGTGAGAGCTGGAAGGCAGAGGGCATCTCGCTCTATGCCGATATCGAATATCCCACGCTCTGCGGCATCCGCAGCAAGCCGGGCATCTACCGAATGACCGACGGCAATGACATCTACCTCGGCAGAGCCTACTTCAACTGGGGCAGATACTACGCCCAGATCCTCCAGGCATTCCTCAGCGGTGCATGGAACTCCGCCGATCTGATGGATTCGCTGATCGTCCGGAACTACTGGTTCGGGCTCTCGACCGGCGTTGTGGATGTCCTGATCCCGGATCTGCCCTACCAGACCAGAAAGATGATCGGCTTCTTCAAGGATGACATCGCCAACGGCAATTTCGATCCGTTCGTCGGTGAGATCCATGCACAGGACGGCATCATCCAGGCGGGCAATGACAACAGCCGCGGCAGCATCTCCATCGACATGGAAAAGCTCCCGCTCGGCAAGGTCGTTACGATGGACTGGCTGGCAGAGAACATCGACGGCATGTTCCTCTGATCTGCCGGAAAGTGTGAACCGCTATGAAGATCCTTCTGCTGGCTGACGAACCTTCCAAGTCGCTCTGGGATTACTACGATCCCAAAAAGCTCGAAGGCGTTGAGCTCATCATCTCCTGCGGCGACCTCGCTGCTTCCTATCTCGAATTTCTCGTGACGATGTGGCACTGTCCGGTGCTCTATGTGCCGGGGAACCACGATGAGGCATATACCCAGCATCCGCCGGAGGGCTGCGACTGCATCGACGGGACAGTGTTTGTCTACAAGGGGCTGCGCTTCTTCGGGCTGGGCGGCTCCATGCAGTACAAGCCCGGCACCTACATGTATACCGAACAGGCGATGCGCCGGCGGCTCTGGCGTTCCAAGCAGATGCTCTGGAAATTCGGCGGCATCGACATCTTTGTGACACATGCCCCTGCCCGGGGGTACGGCGATCTGGACGATCTCCCGCACCAGGGCTTTGCGTGCTTCAATGATCTGCTCCGGATCTGCAAGCCCAAGCTCATGGTACACGGTCATGTCCATGCCAGCTACGGCACGGGCTTTCAGCGGGAATCGGAGCATCCCTCCGGTACGACCATCGTCAATGCCTTTGATAAATATATCATCGACGTGGATGAAACACCGGTCAGCATCCCTCGCAAGGAGCTGATGCACGGGCTGATGGGGGCGTTCCTGCCGGGGAAAACCAAAGCTGAATAGCATAAAAAATGAGGAATGGCTATCGGACAGTCATTCCTCTTTTTGCATCTCTTATCTCTCTTTTCGGGAAAGAGAGATAAGAGATGTTTCAGGACAACGGCAGAAGCAAAGTGACACAGAACCCGCCGTTTCTGTTGGAGCAGATGAGCTCGCCGCCCATCTTTGCCATGAGCTCACTGGCGATGTACAAGCCGAGACCGCTGCCCTCCTTCCCCTCGGAGTTGAGCTTTCCACGGTAGAACTTGTTCGTCAGCAGGTCGAGCTCGTCCGCCGGGACGCCCTCGCCGTAGTCCTGCACTGCCATTTCGAGGAAGCTGTCACGGATGCGGTAGCTTACCTCGATCTTCGTACCGGCATATTTATACGAATTGCTGATGAGGTTGCCAATGATCTGGGACAGGCGCTGTCTGTCGGTCAGAAGCAGACAGTCGGGGATCCCGCCTTGCTCCTCCACCAGTCCCCTGCTGTCATGCTCCTGCAAAAGCTCATGCAGGATGGCTGCACTCTCGTCACGGCAGTTCACCGTCAGCTCCCCGAGGTCATCGAGGGTGGAAGCGAGGAGGTCGCTCACAAGGACATTGATCTGTTCCGCCTTCTGGTGGATGCTCTCGACCTTGCCGGAGACATAGGCATCCTGCACCTTCACGGAGAGCAGCTCGCAGATGAGCTTGATGCCGGTGATGGGTGTTTTCAGGTCATGGCTCAGCGATGCGACAAGCTCCTTTTCCTTCAGCTTCAGGGCATTCTCCCGCTGCCGTGCCTCTTTGAGCTCGATGCGCATGATGTCGAAGCTATGCGTGAACGAGCCGAAGAGGTTGTCCTGTTCGAGCATGAGGGGCTCGTCTAAGTTCCCCGCTGCCACCTGCACGGCAAAGCGCTCCATCTTCCGGAAGGGCAGGAGGATCGTCCTGTAGACATACAATCCATACAGTCCGCAGCAGAGCAGAAAGAGCAGCCCGGTGAGGATCGCAGCGAGCCGGAGCCTGCCGACGGTCGTTTCGTATTGCACCCGGTCGGGATCGGGGATGACGACAGTTCCCAGGAAGCGGCTCCCCTCCGTGACAGGCAGACAGAGACAGCCCTCCCGGAGCGCCTGCTGTGCGGAGCCGATGCCGGACAGCCTTTCGCCGCCCGCATCATAGCACAGAAAGCCGTTCTGGTCGAAGATGCGCACTTCCATCGAAAAGCGGCTCCTGTCGATTTCCTCCGGGGCATCCCAGTGCTCCCGCACGGTCTGGACAAGGTCATTGATGAGGAGCGGATCGGCGGACTTTGGCTGGTAGGAGAAGCTGATGCACAGCAGCAGCACGATCCCCGCTGTGAGGACGGCTGCGATGCAGGCAAGCATCCGGCTGTAGCGCTTCATCGGTCAGTCCTCCCTGTTCTCGATGATGTAGCCGACGCCCCACACGGTCTTGATGATCTCGGGCGCACCAGTATCCTTCTCGATCTTCTCCCGCAGATGCCGGATATGCACGGCAAGCGTCCCCTCGCCGATGAACGTATCCTCCCAGACATTCTGGAGAAATTCATCCTTCGTCACGACCCGTCCACGGTTCCGGAGAAGGTAGGCGAGCATCTTGTATTCCATCGCCTTGAGGGGGATGATCTCGCCGTTTTTCAGGAGCTTGTGGGTGCCGGTATCGAGCACGAGCCCGTCTGTGATGACAAGCTCCCGGCTATTGGGGGCATCCGCAGAAACGACGTTGGCGGAGACAGCAGATGCCGCCTCCGTCAGTTTCTCATACCGTTTCAGGATCGCCTTGACCTTTGCAAGGAGAATGCTCAGTGTATAAGGCTTTTTGATATAGTCATCGCCGCCGATGTTCAGTGCGGTCAGGACATCATCGTCACTTGTCCGGGCGCTGATGAACAGAATGGGCATGTCGTACTCCGCCCGGATCTGCTTGCAGAGCTCAAAGCCCGAGCGCTCCCCGAGGTTGATGTCGAGGAGGAGCAGCGAGACCCGGTTCTCCCGGAGGAAGTTGACGGCTTCGTCATAGCTGGTGACATAGGCGGTCGGGATGTCGAAGATGTTGAAGTATTCGGCGGTGGTCTCTGCGATGGTGACATCATCGTCGATCATCAGGCAACGGTATTTCATGGCTTTTTCTCCTATAATCTGATATAAGGGCGCATCTCTATCTCTCTCTTTTGATGGAGAGAGATAGAGATGGCTATTGCTTACTGTTCGATGTGGATGACCTCCCCGTCCTCCCCGAGGAACACGATCTTGCCGCCGTTGGGGAGGGGGACACGGTTGCCGTAGCCGGTCATGTAGCTGGAATAGGTCATGCGGTCATAGCTGTCATAAACATAGACAGCGGCGTGCGCCGGGATGTCAAGGGTGAGGGTCTGGTTTTCGGCTTCCCCGATGCTGTACCATGCCGCCTGCTTGCTGTGGAGCGCTACCTCGGTGAGGTCGGACGGCAGTGCGGGGATGGCTTCCTCGGCGATGAAGCTCATGGCGAGGTTCGTCACATCCAGAAATTCTGTGCCGTTCTCCTGCCGTATGGTGATGTCCCGCAGATCTCTGCCCCCGGGCATGGTGAGCGCTGCCTGTGCATGGGTCTCGTCGATGATCTTCATGCCGCTGACATAGCTGGGTGCCTCCGGGAAGGTCTCGAGGGTATAGCTCGGCATTTCGAGATAGCTGACATTGGAATAGCGCAGGTCATAGACATAGTACTTCTTGCAGCTCCGGGCGTCCCAGGCTGCCTGTGCGGCTTCGCTGACGGGGTTTGCATCCAGCCGCTGCATGGTATAGCTGTGCGTGGTGAACCTGCCCTCGCTGCCGATCTCGTTGTAGCTGTCCTCGGTGATGTAGTCTATGCCGGAGCGCCTGGTGAAGTGCAGCACACGCTGTGCCTTTGCCTGCACCGCCTTGCCCTCTGCGATATTGCCTTCCACAAGGACGAAGCTGTCCTCCGTGGTATACAGGAAGCGTTCCGTCTTCGGGCGGAAGTGCGTCATGGTCGTGATCTCCATGTATTTCCCGTCCGGGAAGCTGAGCTGACAGAGCCCCTCTGCAGAGAGATAGAGCCCCGCCATATCCAGATACTGTTCCGGGACAGTGTCGAGCGTTTCCTTCTGCACAGCCGTGGGATGCTCCACGGTGATGCCCTTTTCCCCGAGGGCGATGTCCATGAGCGCCTGTGCCATGAGCTCGTTGTACATGCTGCTGCCGCCGGAGGAGAGCACTGCAACGCTGATCTGTTCATCCGGTGCGATGACGAGCCCGCCATGCTGTTCGAGGAGGTCGCCGCCCTTGCTGATGACCTTCACACCCGCTGCGGCATAGTCATCCTGGCTGACAGCATCAAAGCCGAGCCCGAAGCCGTCCTGATAGGCATCGGTGACGGAGGTCTTTTCCATCTCCTGCTTTGCTTTCTCGGAGAGGAGCCGGTTATCGCCCGTGAAGAAGGCGCTGCCGAAGGTGCAGACCTCTGCGGCGGTGGAAAGGATGCCGCCCGAGCCGATGTTCATGCAGTAATCCGGTGCATAGCGGATGCTGCCGCCCTGGTAGGTCGCCACCTGCTCCGGTGTCCGGAAGGCGTTCCAGACCGAGCCCGTCTGCTCTAAGCCAAGGGGCTTGCAGATGTGGTTCTCGAGGTAGTCGGTGAAGCTCTCGCCGCTGACCTCCTCCACGAGGAGCTCAAGGAGCGTGAAGCCGTCGTTGCAGTATGCCCCGAAGGCGCCGGGGTCGGCTTTCAGGCGCTGTGTGGAGAGCTCTTGCAGCAAGGTGTCATGCGGTCTGGTATCCCGGTCATCAAAGAGCATGAAGTCGCCCATTGTTGTGCCCATGAGCCCGGAGGTGTGGTTCATCAGCATCCGGGGGGTGATGGATTTGTAGCGGGGGTCTGCCATGCGGAAGTCCGGGAGATAGTCCGTCACCGGGGCGTCGATGTCGAGCTTGCCCTGGTCATAGAGCTGCATCACCGCAACGGCAGCATAGGTCTTGCTGACCGAGCCGATGCCGGAGAGGGTGGCGTTGGTGGTATAGGGTTTGTTCGCCGGTTCGGCGGCGGATGCGGGGATGGATAAGGCGCTGACCGTCATCAGAGCGGCGGCAAAGAGCGCCATTGTCTTTTTCATTTTCATCTCTATTCCTCCAATTGAGGTATTCTATAGGGGCATCTCTTATCTCTCTCTTTTGCGTGAGAGAGATAGAGATGCACTGTTGTCTGAGACACCGGAGAACTGCACAGGAGCAGCTTGCTGCGATGGCTTTGAATGCTTAGCTTTGCGACCTTGCGAAGCTTGGGAGCAAGCGGTAAACGAAGCGGTGCAGTGACAAGCTGCGAAGCAGGATGCCGGCGGGGGCTCCCCGCTGTTTACTCCGTCATTAACTCATATACAGAGATCTTCTTGATCTTTCTGGCGCCAAAGTAGGAGCAGATAAAGCAGAACAGCAGAATGACTGTATCCACAAGGATGACGGCGGGATAATTGATCCCGATCCTGCCGATGTAGCTGGTCAGGAAGCCTGTACATGCCACGGCGATGACGGTGCCGATGACCACGGAGATCAGCGCGGAGGGCATGATGCGGAAAGCAAGCTGCAGCATCAGCTCCTTCGACGTGTAGCCCATGCCCTTCATGATGCCGAGCTCTCTGCGGCTCTTGCGGACGGTCGATTCCATCAGGATGAACAGAATGATCATCACGACAATGGCTGCGATCAGCGAGAATGCGACCGTTGCGGCAGTGATCGCTGTCGAGAGACTGCCAAGCTGCGTTTGCAGGATGGATCCGAGGTTCAGGATGGACTTGATGCGGAAGCTGCTGCTGTTGCCGGTGATCATCTCATCGCCCACCTGGATGGCATATTCCACATGCGATACGCCGTAGGTGCCCATCAGTTCGGCGATCTGGCGCTCTGCCTCGGCTCGGATGCGCTCCTCATAGCTGCCGCTTTCCGTCTTGTCCTGTGCGGCATCGGCAAGGCTCCTGCCATAGCGCTGGGTCAGCTGCCTGCGGTAGGCTTCGGCATCCACACCGTCTTCGAGGTAGACCTCCACGGTCGAGGGGCGGTAGTTCGGATACAGGCGCTTCATCGCCTCTTCTGTCAGGTAGATGTTCGCACCGCCGTTGGTCGTGCTCGTCACCAGACCCGTGATGAGGTACTGCCGCTTGACATGCAGATATTCGAGCGTGACAGTATCACCGGTGCGGAGCTTCATCATCTTGGACATGGTCACGGTGAGCATGAGCTCGTTGTCATGCTCCGGGAAGCGCCCTTCCATCGGGCGGATGTTCTCGGTCACAGAGAAATCCTCAAACGCCATGCAGAAGCCCATCTGGTTGTAGTCCGGCAGCAGGAGCATCATGTCCTCCACAGTGGTCGGGGTCGCCTTTCTGACCTCGGGCTCTGCAAGGAGCTCCCCGGCAAATGCCTTGGCATCCTCACCGGGCATGAGCTGGATATGTAGATCGCTCATCTCGATGCCGGCGTTGTTGGCGATGGCATTCATATTGAAGCCAAAGAACAGGAACAAAATGAAGCTGAATACCACCGCAGCCGATGCCACGGAAATGCAGAGCGTCAGACCGATACTCTGGCGGAAATTCTGGAAAAAGCCCTTCATGGCAAGGCGCAGATGCACATTGCTCCTGGTGTTGCGGAGCGGAAGATATTCCTTGTCGAAGCGGTGGTCGCCCTGCCCCTTGCGGAGGGCTCGCACCGGCGGATAGTGCCGGACAGCACCGGCTCTGAGGAAGGCGATGCCTGCCACGAGGAGCAAAATGCCCGCCACGGTCAGGAGCAGCGCCGGAACGCACACGCTGTGGCTGATGTAGTGACCGACCATCGTCTCACCGAGGGAGAGCAGGAACGGCGTCAGCGCAAAGCAGCCCAAAAAGCCCGGGATACAGCCCGCTGCGGCGATCAGGAGATATTCTGCCATATAGGAGAGGACGATCTCCTTCGAGGTATAGCCGATGGCTTCGAGCACGCCGATGGAGACGATCTGCTCCTTGATGTCGGCGGCGATGCGGAAGCGGATCATGAACGCCACAGACAGCACGATGATGGCAGCCATCGCAATGATGATGGCAAGCAGGAAGCCCAGCGTGAACGCCGTGTTCAGCCTGAAGGCATCATAGTACCAGCCGATCAGACCGCTGCGGATGTCGTTGTTGGAATAGTCCTCGCAGGCCTTGGTGAAATCGTCCATGAGCTGTGTACCGCCCTGCCCCTGATGATCGTTGTAGGCAAGGATGTCGTACTCGTCGAGCACGCTCTGCAAGGTGCGGTAATCCTGATCGCTGACGATGAGTTTCAGCGCACTTTCGGGGGTATCATAGAGCATGGTATCATAGAAGCCCGCCACAGTGAAGGCGTATTTTCTGCTGCCGTAGATCACGTCATAATGATCGCCGCACCGGTAGTGCAGCGTGATCTGTGCCGCATAGGGCATCCAGACCGGGTGCTCGATGGCGGCGAGCTCTGCTTCTGTGAGCGTGGTCTCGAGCTCCGCCTTCTCGATCTTCATCGCATCATCATGGGTGATGAAGCCGAGGTACTGCGCCTGCTCCTTGCCGTCCGCATCGAGGTAGTTCGTGCCGTAGGAATAGAGCATGTTCGCATGTGCCACCTCCTCCACGCTGTCATAGCTCCGGAGGATGTGTTCAAATTCGTCGTCATAGTACTTGGCAGACAGCAGGATGAAATTCTCATAGCTGCCGGTGTGCTCCATCATCTGCGGGAAGATGTTCCGGATGCCGAAGACACCCGCCAAGGACGAGCCCATGAGCAGCATACAGAGCATGACGAGGATCAGCAGCGAGACAGTCTCGAGCTTGCGCTTGCGGATGTTCGCCCATGATAAACGCAGGATCTTTTCCATAGCGCTCACCATCCCATCCTGTCGAGGAAGTCCTGCAAGCCCTCACGGCGGGTCTTGCTGTCATCGGAGCCGTAGGTGGGCATCTCATACTCACCGACCACATTGCCGTCCGAGAGGAAGATGACCCGGTTCCCCCGGAGCGCCGTGCGGATGTCATGTGTCACCATGACGATGCTCTGTCCCTTGGTATGCAGCTCCGTGAAGATGTCGAGGACGTCCTTGCCGGAGGCGGAGTTCAGGCTGCCGGTGGGCTCATCGGCGAAGAGGATCTTCGGCTCGTTGATGACTGCCCGGATGATGCCGACACGCTGGCACTCACCGCCGGAGAGCTGGTTGGGGTATTTCTTCCATGTCTCCTCCCCGATGCCGACCTTTTTCAGAAGCTCCTCAGCCTTCTGCACGAGGGCGGGGGAGTTCTTCTGTGCCACGAGTGCGCCGGTCAGGACATTGTCAAAGACGGTCATGTTTTCGAGCAGGTAGATGCTCTGGAAGACGAAGCCGCAGTTCTTTCTGCGGAAGACGGCGAGTGCATCGTTGGAATAGGCGGAGATGTCCTCCTCGCCGAACCAGACCTTCCCGAGCGTGGGCTTGTCCATGCCGGAGAGGGCATAGAGCAAGGTCGATTTGCCCGAGCCGGAGGCCCCCATGATGACCGTGAAGTCGCCCTCCCGGATCTCGAGGTCAAGGTTCTTGATGATATGCTGCTGCACTCCGCCGTTGGAGAAGGATTTGCAGAGCTTTTCGGTATGCAGGATCGAAGTTCCCATCATGATCTCTCCTTTTGCTGTTGTTTTCCCTGTGATATCAGTATAGCATAAACGGAAGGAAACTTCTTTATCAGAGAGTTATTGAATTCTTATCAATTTCTTATCTCTTTCTTAATCAGCGGTAAAAACAGAAAGATATGCGGAACTCTCCTACGCTTCCGGCAGCGGAAACGCAGGAGAGAACAAATGAGATTCCGAAAAATTGCACGCAGATGTGCAAAAACAGCTGTTTTCTGACGCTTCTATGAAAGGGAATGGGCTCAGCGATTGTTAACTTCCTCCGGATACATGTCATGATGCGTGAGCCGGTCCCATGCCACCTGTTCCCACTTGGTGCCGGGCTTGCCGTAGTTGCAGTAGGGGTCGATGGACAGACCGCCACGGGGGAGGAACTTGCCCCAGACCTCGATATACTGCGGATCCATGAGGGCGATCAGGTCATTCATGATGATGTTCACGCAGTCCTCGTGGAAATCCCCGTGGTTCCGGAAGCTGAACAGGTAGAGCTTCAGCGACTTGGATTCCACCATCCGAATCTGCGGCACGTAGGAGATGTAGATGGTCGCAAAGTCCGGCTGTCCCGTGATCGGACACAGGCTCGTGAACTCCGGGCAGTTGAACTTCACGAAGTAGTCCCGCCCCGGATGCTTGTTCTCGAAGGTCTCCAGCACCGACGGGTCATAGTCGGTCGGATAGTTCGTATGCTGGTTGCCAAGGAGGGAGAGCCCCTCCTGCTGTTTATCTCTTGATTCCATCTGTTTTTCTCCTTATGGTTGATGTTAGTTCATAGCTCTTGTCGATGAGATGATACACGACCTCTGCATCCTCTATCTCCGGCAAGATCACCGTGAACCAGTGCTTCTTGTTCATATGATACGCAGGGGCGAAGCCGGGCATTTCACGCAGATGGACGATCTCGTCCGGGTCGCCTTTCAGGTTCAGCACGTCGATATGCTGCCCCGACCGGATGCCGACTTTATCGGCGGTGATGTCCATGACAAGACCGTACCACTTCGGGTTCTCCCGATGCCGCAGCACCCCGGCAAGCGGGGAATCATCCCACGGATACTCCGGCTCTGTGCCGTATTGGTCATGGCAGTAGGTAAGGATTTCTTGGCGGGTCATTTCTGTCACTCCCCTGTTCACATCTCTCATCTCTCTCCATCAAGAGAGATGAAGAGATGTTATATGATATGGGCGACAATGTGAGTTACTTAGGAAAGGTCTCTGCAAAGCCGCCCCCTCCGCCGCCGTTCGGCGGCACCTCCCCCTGCGGGGGAGGAAGGTTTTTTAAGGTGGCTGCGCCCCCTTAATCCGCTCATTCTATCATTATAATGCGGGATCTACTATGCCATTCGCCTTGAAAGCCGCTGCTCTGTCTCTGCATGTCCCGCAGACACCGCAGGGGCGGGCGCCACCTTCGTAGCAGCTCCATGTCAGATGATAGGGCGCTCCCAGACGCAGACCCTCGGCGACCACATCCGCCTTGGTCTTGTCCACGAAGGGCGCTTCGATGCGGAGCTGCTCGCCGCTGCCGAGGAAGATGGCATCGTTCATCGCCTTGTTGAATGCCTCGGAGCAGTCCGGGTAGGCGTTCCCTGCCGCATCATCGGAATGCGCACCGTAGAACAGCACCTCACAGTCATGCGAGAGCGCCACGCTTGCCGCACAGGAGAGGAACAGCCCGTTCCGGAACGGTACATAGGTCGAGACAGGCTTGCCGCCGGTCTTGGCGAGCTGGTCGGCATAGCTTTCCTTCGGGATCTCGCCGTTCCCCTGCAACAGCGTGCAGCTGGCATCCGCAAAGACCCGTGACAGATCCAGCTCCATGAGCCGGATGCCCTGATCTGCTGCGACCGCTCTTGCGGCACGGAGCTCCCGGGTGTGCTTCTGCCCGTAGAAGATGCAGAGGGCGAGGACGTTTTCCTTGCCATAGCGTTCGATGGCGAGCATGAGACAGGTCGTGCTGTCCAGTCCGCCGCTCAGTAATACCATTGCTTTCATATTCTCACTCCATGATCAGTCTTTGCAGCTCCCGGTCTGTCCGGAACTGTCCCCGGAAGGTCTGTGTGACCGTCCGTGCGGAAGGATTGCGGATGCCTCTTGCGGTCATGCAGCTGTGTGTTGCCACAACGACCACGCCGACATCCTCCGAGCCTGTTGCCTCCATGATGATCTCTGCAATATCCGTGCCAAGGCGCTCCTGGATCTGGAGCCGCCTGGCTGCCATATCGCAGATGCGGGCGATCTTGCTCAGCCCGATGACCTTGTCCTTCGGGATATAGGCGACATTGACATGCATGTTATACATCAGTGCCATGTGATGCTCACAATAGGAGAACACACCGATGTCCCGCAGGACGACCGTTCCCGTATCGGGATGCGTGTCAAAGAGCTTGCCGTACATCTCGGCGATGTCGTGGTTGGAGTACTGGATGCCCGCAAAGACCTCCTCGTACATCCTTGCCACACGGGCGGGCGTCTCCTTCAGACCGTCCCGGTCGGGGTCCTCCCCGAGCGCTACGAGGATGCCACGGATATGCTCCTCAATGGCTTGTTTGTCGATCATATCATACCCCCCTTTCCATGGGATCCCAGATGAATTTGTGCAATTGCAGTTGCAGCCGGAATCTGGTCATTTTCTGTTCCTTCATGATTTCCACGATCTCCGCCGGCTCGATCTGTCCGAACACGGGGCTGAGATACAGCGGACAGCTCGGCTTGTACAGCTCCGCGATTTCTTTGGCACGGAACACATCCGCTCTCGTGCCGCAGACGAACTTGACGGTGTCCCATTCATGCAGAAGTGCGAAATTCTCGGTACACATGTGCTGCTCCATCCGGCTGGACGGGAGCTTGTAGTCCATCGTGAACTTCGGACGACACGGTGCGCAGAAGTCTTTCAGCGGTATAGCGCCGTTCGTCTCGATCTCCGGCTGCAAGCCGAGCGCCGTGAGCCGTCCGATGACGTCATTGATCCCAGGCTGGAGAAGCGGCTCACCGCCGGTCAGTGTCACATTCCGGACGCCGTTTTCGATGGCGTCTTTCGCAATGTCTACAATGCGGCTGAGCGAAACGACCTCATGCGGCGCATCCTTCCCGCACGCCCAGAGGGTATCGCAGTAGGAGCAGCGCAGGTTGCAACCGGCAAAGCGCAGGAACAGCGCCAGCTCTCCGGCAAGCTGTCCCTCTCCGTTGATGCTGATGAAATGCTCAGCGAGCTTGTAGGTCTGACCCATCTCACACCTCGTATCTGGCACAGTTGTCGGGCGTTTCATAGACTGTCACGCTGCGGACAGGCAGTCCCTGTGCTTGCAGCTGTGCATGGAAATGCCGTGCAAAATTCTCTGCTGTCGGGCGGAAGTCTGTCTCGATGAGGCGGAAACCCTCTGCCTGAAAGGCTGCGATCGTCTCCGGTCGGAGCGTCCCGGCTTCATAGATGGTCGCATGGTCGAAGCTGGAAGCCAGATCACGGACGGCATGTTTCAGGTCGCCGAAGTCGATGACCATGCCACGCTTCTCGCCTGTTTCCTGCAATGCTTCTGCGCTGACCTCGACCTCGATGACCCAGTGATGCCCGTGGAGATTGGCGCACTTGCCCTTGTACCCTGCGAGGAAATGAGCGCTGTCAAAGGCTGCGGATGTTCTGAGTATGTACATAGATCCTCCTGAAAAAAGAAAAAACCCCTTACAAAGGGGCAGACATATCCTGTCTGTAGCCCTGGTTTTGTTTTGTGACAGGATGGCGCTAACGAACTGTCAGCCGGGTTACGGCTTTATTATTATAGCACAGATGCGTGGAAAAGTCAAGCATTCCTGATGACAAAACAGCTCCCTCTCTCCTCTCTTGCCAAGAGAGAGGAGAGAAGGAGCGGAGGACCTTACAAAAGGCGGGTCAGGGGCGGCTATGCGGGGAGCTTCCCCCTACCCGCTAAGACCTTGCTCTGAATCCATAACCACCCTGCACGGGCACATCCTTCGTCTCGATACTCGTGATCTCGATCCACCTGTTGTCTTGCAGATCCTCGATGAGACAGGCGAGATCCGCCCGGGTGCCTTCGGCTTCCATCTCGACAGTGCCGTCATAGAGATTGCGCACCCAGCCGCTGATTCCGTAATAATCGGCGATGCGGCAGGCGGTGTAGCGGAACCCGACACCCTGTACCTCGCCGTGGAAGATCATGTGGCGGCGTATCTTTTCCATGCATTGCTCCTTTAAAATAGTGTCAGCTGCTCATACGGCTCCGGTAATTCCCGCAGATAGGCGAAGATCTCCGCCGGGTCGTGCATCATGCCGTATTTCTCACACACCGCATGAAACAGCCGCATCAGCTCGCCGTGGTTCAGGCTCGTGAGCTCGTAGGCGAGCCCGTAGTCCTGCTCATAGCGCTCCCGCAGCCCCGGAAAGGAACGGTCGAGCGCCGCATAGAAGTACTCCCGGTTCCCCTCCCGGAGCGTCACGCCCATGCCGAAGCACAGGACGCCCTTCACCCCCGCCCGGATGCAATAGCGCAGGATCCCGGCAAGGTTCTCCTTCGTATCATTGATATAGGGCAGGATGGGCGAGAGCCAGACGACCGTGGGGATGCCCGCATCCCGGAGAGCACAGAGGGCTTCATAGCGCCGTTTTGTCGTGCAGACACCCGGCTCGATGATCCGGCAAAGCCCCTCGTCATAGGTCGTCAGCGTCATCTGGACGACCGCCTTTGCCTTCCGGTGGATGCTTTGCAGCAGGTCGATGTCCCGCAGCACCAGATCGGATTTGGTGATGAGCGCAGCCCCGAAGCCCTCGCTGTCGATGATCTCCAGACAGCGCCTTGTGAGGCAGAGCTCCCGTTCGAGCGGCATATACGGGTCGCACATCGAGCCCGTGCCGATCATGCAGCGTTTTCTCTTGGAGCGGAGCGCCTGTGTCAGCAGCTGCGGGGCATTCTCCTTCACGGCGATGTCCTCGAATGCATGGTCAAAGCCATAGCACTCGCTCCGGCTGTCACAGTAGATACAGCCATGCGTACACCCCCGGTAGAGGTTCATGCCGTTCTGCGCCGAAAGGAGCGTTTTCGCCCGGATGTTGTGCATCAGCTCTCCCCTGCTCAATACAGCAGCGTATCGAGCTTATCGGTCAGATATTCGATCTTTTCGAGATAGTGAGCGATCATGCGGCGGTTCTGGGCGCTGCTCCCGCCGCTGTTGCGCAGACGCCGGATCATGCGCACATAGCACATGAGCGATGCCTTTTCGATGACCTCCCGCAGCTTCTCCGGATCGTCCGTGCCGAGATAGCTTTGCAGAAAGGCATGGAAGAACCGCTGTGCCGTGGCATAGGAGTAGCCCATGAAGTTCTCCACAACGGACGGGTCATCCTCACCCAGTACGACATAGAAATAGTACAGATCACTGATCTCTGCGATGGGGTGTCCCGTGGCAAGCCTGTCCATGTCGATGAGCAGCGGCTCGCCCTTTTGCAGGAAAACATTGTTGGTATGGAAATCGCCGTGGACAAGATGATCGGTCGGCGTGAGCGTGCCGAGCAGCTCCAGACAGCGCTCTGCCAGCGCTTCATCCTCATGGTCGATGCCGCCGCTGACATACGACCGCAGCCGGTCGCAGACATCCGGGAAGCCGTCCTCCGGCGGCACCTGGATGGCATGGATGCTGTGCGCCAGCTCTGCCATCATGCTGCCATAGACAGCGACCTGTCCGGGCGCTCTGGCGATGCATTCGGAGATGGTATCCGCATCCACGAGCTCATACATGGCACCGTACCGGTCGCCCACGGACACGATGCCGAAGGAGATGGCAGTCGGGATGCCCAGGATGAACGCCCTGCGGCTCAGTGCGATCTCCCGCTCCACATCGTGATAGGTGTTGTTCTCGTTATAGACCTTGATGACGACCTCATCGTCATAACAGAAGACCTCGCCCTTGGCGCCGTGTCCGATCCTGCGGCAGCCGTCCACGGAGACTTCACGGTATTTCTTGAATTTCGCCTTCTCGGAATCGAATGTCCCGGGCCAGATGGAATTGATGTGCTTGATCAGCTCCTTGAAGGCGCCGGTCTTGTTGAGGGAGAGTTCGAGCTGCTCGGCAACGGTCTTGTAGTACCAGCACTGCATTGCCGGGTCGCTCTGGTTCAGATCCTGCCACATGGCTTCGCCACGCTCGGAATAGATGCCCGCCAGCGACCGGATATTGGACAGCTTGTCCGCCAGCCAGAGCATCTTCACGCCGATGTCCGTGCTGTTTTTCAGGAGCGTCAGGGAGTCCTCCTTGCGGCGCTTCCATGTCGAGCCCGGATCCTCCTCCGGGTATTTCTGCTCCGACTCAGACGATACCAGCAGCGCCACACGCTTGCCGAAGCGCTTCTCGATCTCCACCAGCGTACCGTCGGTGTCCTCCACCACATCATGCAGGATGCCTGCGGTGATGACCTCGGGATCCTCCGTCATGGTGGACAGGATCTGTGCCACCTCGAGGGGATGCAGGATGTAGGGGATCCCGCCGAATTTCCGCAGCTTCCCCTGATGCAGCACGGTGGCATAAATAATGGCTTCCTCGACCAAATTCATCATAGCATTTATCCTTTCTATCCGATCATAGCCGCTTTACACACAGCATCGTCAGATCGTCAAACTGCGGCGCATCGCCGACGAATGTATCCACTGCCTTTGTCATATTGGCGAGCAGCGTCTTCGGGTCTGCCTGAGGATCGGTGTTGAGTGCCTGCAGCATCCGCTCCGTGCCGAAGAGCTCGTTCTGTGCATTGGTCGCCTCTGCCACGCCGTCCGTGTACAAGAAGAGCGTACCGCCCTTTTCAAGCAGAAAATCATACTCCTTGTAGCGCATCCCTTCCATGCCGCCGATGACAAATCCATGTATATCCCGGAACAGCTGGAACGACCCGTCTGCGCTTCTGAGGATGGGGTATTCATGCCCCGCACTTGCCGCCTTCACCTTCCCGGTGGAGATCTCCAGCACGCCGAACCAGACAGTCACGAACATCTCTTCCTTGTTGTTCATGCAGATCTGGGTGTTGACCTGTTCGAGCACCCTGGCAGGGCTGCCGCCCATCATGGCATAGTTGTTCACCAGGATCTTTGCCATCATCATGAACAGCGCAGCCGGTACGCCCTTGCCGGAGACATCCGCCATGACGAGCCCGAGGTGATCCTCGTCGATCAAGAAGAAGTCATAGAAGTCGCCGCCGACCTCCTTGGCAGGGGTCATGGATGCATAGATGTCGAAGTCGTTACGCTCCGGGAATGCCGGGAAGATATTCGGCAGCATATCCGCCTGGATCTTTCTGGCAAGCTCCAGCTCGGCGCCGATGCGCTCCTTTTCGGCAGTGATCGACCGCACACGCTTGATATGCCGGCAGATCTCCTCGACCATCGAGGAGAAATCCTCCGCCAGATCCTGGATCTCGTTATCCGGTGTGATGCAGGCGAGCTGCCGGATCGTGCGCTCGGCATCCTTCGATTCCTTGTAGTCGTTGATGATCTGCTGCTCGTTTTTCAGCGGGATGATGACCGTGCGCTTCATCAGATGCTGCATGAGCATACCCAGCATCAGGAAGAGGATCGCCGTGATGACCGCCAGGAAGAGCGACATCTGCAGCACGCTGACGATCAGATCCTTCCACTGGATGGATACCCCGACGTACATCACCAGATCGCCGTCCTCATAGACCGGCTCGAAGGTATGGACATAGTTCCTGTCAGCGCCCTTTTTCAGGGACAGTTCCATCGAGGAGGAGGGCTGCCCGGTGAGGATGATCTCATCGAGCATGGGATAGACGCCTTCTATGTACGGAGCGACAGTCCCCAGCTCGAACACATCACCGCCGGAGCTGATGCGGGCTTCATCCGCCTTGACGCCTGTCAGCAAAAAGAAGGTCTCATCGTCACGCACCACAAAGCCGGTCAGGAACTCGGGATCGTTCGCCGATTTCATCCGGCTGTAGTACTCGCTGAGCTCGTAGTAGCAGACCTCCGCAAAGAGCTTCTGCCCTTCGGGATCGAGCGCCTCTGCCTGTTCGGACGTCACCGTCCGGATATCTGCCGGATCCGGCAGCATCGCACTGAGCTGCCCGCCTTTTGCCTCTGCCTGTTCCTTGTCGCCGTAGAAGAACGCCATTTCCTCATAATGCCCCTGCCAATAGGGCACGAGGAAATGCAGAGAATCATAGCTTTCGAGCTCAAAGGCGACCGAACGTGCGAGCCGCATGGCGCTGTCATAACGGGACGTGATATAGTGCCCCATGTTATAGAAAAACAGCACCAGCGCAGTGAAAATGATGAAGATGACTTCAAAAATGATCATCGGACGGTTGATCTGCATGGCGATCTTACCGCTTCTTCGTTTATCCTGCATGACGAGAGATCCTCTCCTTGAACAAAGATGTCACATGATCCAGTATCCACACGAGCACATACATTGTGAGCAGCGTCAGGATATAGTTGACAGGGACACACAGGGCGGCATACTGCCCGATCAAAGGCTTGAGCCACCGGAAATACAGGTACACGGTGGGGCAGTTGACCAGAAACATCTGCATCCCGTGTGCCTCCGTGTACTGCCAGAGCTTCGATGCCCAGAACTTCTGCATCGGCTCCGTGCGCTCCAGTGCAAGGAAGCCGAAAAAGCCCATAAATGCGCCGCACAGCCTGCTGATCCACTCCAGCGAGAAATGGATCGCAGCCACCTCCTTGTAGCTCACGCTGCCGGCAAAGCAGAGGACTGTCAGGAGCGCCAGGACAGGCGTGGGCAGATCCCGGAGCTTCCCGAGGAACTGATAGGTGCAGACCCCGGCGAAATAGCAGAGGAAAAAAGGCGCTGTCTGGCTGAGCTTGAAATACGGGAAATCGGACAGAAAGAACTGCACCACGAGCGCCAGTGCCAGCGTGATGACAAAGATCAGCGGCTGGCGCTTTCTGGTCAGCAGTGGCTTCATCAGGCAGAACACCATTGCCACCCAGAAGACGATCCAGAAAAACCACAGATGATCCGAGAAGCAGCCGACAAGCATGTACCAGTAGCCTTGGAGATAGCCGGCATTCTCCGGTCTGCCGAAGCATTGGATGTTGAAAAATGTATCGAGCGGGACGACCCACAGCGTACCGAAGACATAGTACGGCACAAGAAAGCGCTTTGCCCGGTTGCCGATGCATTGCAGCACGGTCTTGTCATCCTTTGCAAGGGTATGGGCAAACAAAAACCCGGAGCAGAACACAAAGCTGGCGATCAGCGATGCATCAAAGAACGAGCCGATCCACACAGCCCAGGGCACGGTAAAGCCTGCACTCTCCGGAAAGTAGGGGTTCCCGACATAAAACAGCAGACAATGCCCGAGAAATACGCCAAACAGCGCAGTTGTTTTCATATGGGAGATAAAACCAAACCGCTCCTTCTGCGTCGTTTTATCCGAGTTCATACGATCACCGGACCTTTCCTGAACCTCCGTACGCGATGCCCTCCGGCGCCCGGAAGACCGCATGTATATCACCACGGGATGCGGGATCCCGGACTGTTTCTGTATCAAATACCTATACACAATATAGTATACCATATTATCTGTTGTTTGTAAAGCATTTTCATGGAGATGCTCTGATCTTGCAGGGGTACCGCCAGCGGCTCCTCCCGCAGTTCCATGCGGAAATGCGAAACGAGGGCTCTCCGGCATGGAGCGGGTCTTTGTCATAGCGTACAACTGTCAACAGAGATTTTTGTGATGATCCACGAATTTTCAGCTGTTCCGGCGATGCAATGGCAATCATCCGAAAAGTATACTATAATATATAAAGTATCATGGACATATCAGCTCCTCTGAGGAACTATCAAATAGAAGGGTGATATACATGGCAGAACAAAAGTCAACTGTCTTCCGGAAGCGCTCACTGGAACGTATCTCCTCGCCTGAGCAGCTTACCGATTATCTGCATGTGACAAATCCGGGGATCTGGGTGCTGCTTGCGGCGGTCATTCTGCTGCTCGGCGGGCTTTTCGCATGGAGCATGGCAGGAGAGCTCGAAACACAGGCAGATGCCACGGCGCTGGTGGTAAACAGCCAGGCACAGATCGTTATGACAGAGAACGGCAAGGGCGAGGTCGCTTCGGGGATGACCGTGCGCTTCGGAAAGGATGCCTACGAGATCAACCTGGTCGAAACGGACGAGCTCGGCAGGACGGTCGCATTTGCAGCGGTGAATGAGGCTGACGGCAGATACGATGTGAAGATCGTCACCGAGCGCATCCACCCGATCAGCTTCCTGTTCAGCTAACGAGGTTTGAAATGAGCAAACAGAACGGAAAGATCAAAACTCCTGTCACCAAAGGCGCAGTGAAGGTACCTGTCATCATGCAGCTCGAATCGCTGGAATGCGGTGCCGCTTCCCTCGCTATGGTCATGGCGTACTATGGAAAATGGGTGCCTCTGGAACAGGTCAGAGCCGACTGCGGCGTGTCCCGGGACGGCTCCAATGCCAGGAACATATTCAGGGCGGCACAGCGCTACGGCTTCGATGTCAAGGCGTATCGCCGCACCCCGGAGAGCATCCTGGAAAAAGGGCAGTTCCCCTGCATCATCCACTGGAATTTCAATCACTTCGTGGTGCTCAACGGCTTCAAGGGTAATACGCCTGTATCAACGACCCGGCAAGGGGCTTTGTCAAGGTATCGCACGAGGAGTTCGACAAGGCATTCACCGGCGTGACGATCATCCCGGTGCCGGGGAAGGAGTTCCAGCCCTCCGGCAAACGCAAGAGCACACTTGCCTTTGCAAAGAAAAGGCTCATCGGTGCGGGTGCGGCGGTCGTATTCCTGATGCTGACAACGGTCATCAGCTCGCTGTTCGGCATGATCAACCCGGTCATGACCAGGATCTTCATGGATAGGCTGCTGACCGGCAGGAACAGCGAATGGCTCATGCCCTTCATCGGCGTGATGGCGGGGCTTGCGCTCCTACAGATCATCGTTGCGTGGGTGCAGACGGTCTACCGCCTGAAGATCAACGGCAAGATGGCAGTCATCGGCAGCACGACCTATATCTGGAAGGTGCTGCACATGCCGATGGAGTTCTTCTCGCAGCGCATGGCGGGCGACATCCAGTCCAGACAGGCAACGAATGCGAGTATTGCAGGCGCACTTGTCAACACCTTGCGCCGCTTCTGCTGAACACGTTCATGATGGTGTTCTATCTCATCCTGATACTGAAACAGAGCCTTGTGCTGTCGGCGATCGGCATCGGCACGCTGGTGCTGAACATCTTCATGAACCGCCTGATCTCCGAAAAGCGTCTGAACATCACAAGGGAGCTATGAGCAGCTCATTAAAAAGAACGGCAGCTTTGCGGAGCTTGTCAAGCGGCAGCGGCTGGATATTGAATAACATGGCGCAAAAAGAGCCCCTCGATCTCACGATCAAGGGGTTCTCTTGTATGCATTGCCGGAACAGTGCAGGAGCATTACTTCTGCTTTCTTTTCCGTGTCAGATGAATGCCGGCGCTGCCTGCTGCGACCGCACCGAGCAGGAGCGGCATTGCGGAGGAGCTGTCTCCGGTCTTGGGCGCACCGGAGTTCTTGGAGTTCTTGTTTCCGGCGGCCTTGTCCTTCCAGATCGCTCTGACGACCAGATCATCCGTGACCTCGATCATATCACCGGGCTCACCGCAATCCCATCTGTCAAAGGTCTTGCCGTCCGGTGCCACGAAGAAGGATTTCGGAAGCGTCAGCTTCTGACCGGGCTTGAGCGTGACAGGATCCATCTCGCCGGTACCGCCGTTGGCATTGTAGGTGACGGTCACTTCCGTCTTGACCACGAAGGGGTTGGAGTAGAGATAATAGCTGCCGAAGTTCTCGCCGTCCACGTTCATCTCTGCCTTGTAGCGCCAGATCATCAGCATCTGTGTGCCGCTCTCGTTCATATCCTCCAGCTTGACGAGCTCTGCGGAATCGAGCGTCTGCTTGTTGCCGATCTGCGTGGTGGCTTCCGGCTTGGGAAGGGTCGAGGGATCCTCCACATTGATGTCCTCGGCGGCGATCTCCACTACATAATCCGATGCGAACCACGGCTCATCCACCGTCATACCGTTGACACCGAACATGTAGTCCTCTGCAAACTGCGCCTTGGTCTCGCTGCTGTATGTCCACGGCCATACGGTCAGACCTCTGTGGCGTCCGGCTCTGACCATCTCCTTGCCAAACCTGTAGAATGCCGGGTTGTAGGTCGCATTCCACTGGTCAAGCTGCCCGTACATCAGCTCCAGCGCTGCCTCTGCGCCTGCCAGATCCCCGATGTCCTCCGGATTTGACAGGCCGCCGTACAGGTCTCCGTCATTGATATAGGCACCAAGCGCACCGATGGAGATCTCCGGATAGTCCCGGTAGACGCCTTCGAGGATCTCATTTTCAAATGTAATGGTGAACACCTGATCCCAGGCATCATATTCATCCACAAGCTCCTTGAACTTGCCGATGACGGCAGGATCGGAGGTCTTGAACTCGGTATCATGGACAACGTTCTTCCCCTTGAATGTTTCAAGATACTGCCGGAACGTCGGGATATAGTACGCCTTACGCTCTTCCTCTCCGGCGAGCTTGCCACCGAACAGTCTGCCATAAGCCGGATCGCTGCTTGTCACCTCATTGAACTCCGGGACATTGCCCTCCCCTTCCCACAGGAACGGATAGGACTGGAGCTCCGCAAGCATCTTCTCTCTGCCTATGATGTTCTTCTTGCCCATCAGGCTGCCCAGACTTCCGTTGTGCAGGATGAAGACCTCGCCGTCAGACGAAAGCTGGATGTCGTTCTCGATGGCATCGGCGCCCTCCTCATAGGCACCGATGGCGGATTCGAGCGTATTCTCCGGATAATTGGAGGGGTCGCCGCGATGACCGATGATCTGCGGGATGCGCAGCAGCGTCGGGGCATCATCCCGGAACAGCTCCTCTGCACGGAGCGCTGCCTGGTAATCATCCACCAGCACGCCGTTGACACCGTTGGTATACAGCGTCACGAGCGTTTTCGTATCGGTCGGCGCCTGTACCCAGACAGTGGCACAAAGCGATTGCAGAAGGCGGATATTCTCTCTGGTCGCAGCCTCGGCACTGAGCAGGACGACCTTGCCGTGCGCACCGTTGACCGAAGCGACCATCTCTGTCAGCTGCTTTCTGCTGGGGGATGTCTCAGAAGTGAAATCCAGCATCCCACGGACATGCAGCAGATCTGCCACATCCTTCACATAGTCCTTGTTCTCCGGGGTGGAGACCACGAAGCAATCTTCAAAGCCCGTCTGGGAAAGCCAGCTTTTCAGGGCAGAAGCAGCCGCTTCATCCCGGATATAGAATGCCGGGATCATGGTCTCAGCCGTCTTGGACACATATTCTGCCACGGATCCGGCGATCTCGTTCCCGTCACGGTCATAGACTTTCAGGTCGGCATCGACCCATACAAATGCCGTAGCCGGACGCACATCCCCGGATGCCGTTTCGACCGCCGTGCTGTCGGCACGCCATGCGACCGTTGCCGCCATCGTCCACGAAGTCTCCGGCTCATATACCTTGGCATACAGCCGAGGCACCTCCACATGCGCTTCCTCACCGCAGAGCTCACAGGTGTGTACCCAATCGCCCTTTTCGGTGGCGCTTGCATTTTTGATGACCGTCCAGTCGCCCCAGATATGAGCATTCGGATCGATCTCACCGATCTCCTCGATATGCTTTCCGCAGCCGGCACAGTCATAGCTCGACCTGTTGGGCTCCTGGCAGGTCGCATCTGTGCTCTGGTAGCTGTCGCCGTAGTCATTCTCATGCTCGGCGATCTGCTCTGCCGTGATGGTGATCGTGTTCTCATCGCCGGAGAGGATCTGCATGGTATCGGCGCAGTACTCGTCCAGCTTCACGTTGGCATCAAAGCTGTAGCCGTTCTGGGCTTTGAGCACGATGTATTTGGTATAGGTCTCCTCGCCGGCGATCTTACCGTTGAACAGCAGCGGTTTTCCGGCATCATCCAGCGACTCGATGAACAGATTCTTTTCCACGGTGACAGCATCCTCTGCCGTTTCCGATCCTGCCATACAGTCTACCGAAATATCAAAGTCCGCCGTAAAACCGTCTGTGACCTCCCTGCCGCACCGGGGCGTATCGAGGTAGACAGCGATCTCTGTGACCGTCTTTGCATCCCCTGCAAGCGGCGTGATCTCCTCGGCGGAGATCATCGCCGGTGTCACTGCCGCACCGATCATATTGGCTGCGAGCAGCAGACTGAAAATATGCTTCCGATCCATGTTTTCCAACCATCCTTTCTCCAAAAAGGCAGCTCTTATCCTTTTCATACATTTTATTATACTCCATAATGGCTCAGATTGCAAGTACTTTCAGGAAGATTTATCGGAAGGGCGATACGCCGGATGAGACGGATCCCCCAGTCTCCGAAAAAACAAAGAGCCCCGGAATCGTGAAATTCCGGGGTTTTCTTGGCGGAAAGAGAGGGAATTCGAACCCTTAAAAAAACGTTCAAAAAATCTCCATGTTTAGCCCCCGGACTGCTTCTGTGTGACAATTGTGTGATTTCAGTTTTTAGCCTGTTGCCGAGTTGATCGCTTTCATGAAATAATCATTGATCTTTTCCTGATATTCGATCTCTCGTGAGGATGTTGTGTGCGTGTAAACAGACTTCATGATATTGTCGGTT